>NZ_QZWE01000010.1:0-108129 GCF_003602035.1 Halococcus sp. IIIV-5B
CCCTCCCCCCGTTTTCACTGACTTCGACTTCTAGCTATCACTAGTAGAAGAGTAAGCAAAAATTGCTCATACCAACAAATTTATTACGATACTAATTTCTAAGGATTCGGATTATTCACCCGATTCAGTGTTTTCGATGACATGTAACGCTCAGACTGCGATGAGAGAGCAATAGCATCCTTCACCTCACCATATTTCAGTGAAAACGAGGGGTGGGGGACTCAGGTTGCGATAGACAAAGGGTGTACTTTCTGAGAACCAGTTCATTCGATAATTGTTAATGGATATCGTCGGACCACGACTCAACCTGCTGATTCAACCACTGCACCGTCTCGGTAAGAGGTCGACCATAGTAGCGATACTCATATCCTCCGTTTTCTTGCTTTCGCGACTGTCGGGCAGCGAGATTCGCATCACGAAGATTCGAGAGCCGTTTGTTGATATTGCTCTGGTCCTTCTCGGCTCTTTCAGCGAGCTCAAGTGTTGTTGCATATGGTATATCCAGCAGCGCGAGATAGACCTCCAAATCAGCGCCCTTGACGCCGAAAAACAGGCATAGCATTTCGCGCAGGTCGGGCCCTGAGTCGTCTATCACCTCCTCATACTCTGCGAGACGTAGAGCGGCGTCTCCGGCCTCGTCCTCCTGCTGATCGCGGTCGGGAACGGGACCAAAACACCCACCGGGCAGCTCCATATGTATTGATGGATGCATGAGGCGGCTTAGTTTTAACCTCCTACACCCCCGGCCTCGTCGATGAGACACCCTGCGTTATCGTTTACTCATGCGCATCGGTAGGCCGTCCTGGGTCTTCGTGGTGATCTCCGGTTCGATCGCAATATCGGTATCATCACCGGCCCAATCGAAGCGGTACTGCTGGCCAATTGTCGCGAGCACGAGCACTGCCTCTAAGCTCGCGAACTCCCGCCCGATACACGTTCGTCGCCCACCTCCGAACGGGATGTACGCGAATTCAGCCAGTTCCTCCTCCTCGAAATTGTCGGTCCATCGATCGGGCCGGAAGGATTTCGGGTCGTCGTAGTAGCGCTCGTCGCGATGAGCGGAGATGACCGAGATATGAACCTGCTCGTCGGCGGGTATCTGATACCCGTCAACATCGACGGGTCGGGTCGTCTGCCGGGGAATCGTGTGAACCGGCGGATACAGCCGTAGCGTCTCCTTCACGATTCGGTTGGTGAGCTCTAGATCATCCACGTCCTCGGCCGTAGGTGGGCGACCGTCGAGCACGTCGTCGAGTTCATCCTGAAACTCGCGGCGAATATCGGGGTTGATCGCGAGCTCGAACCATGCGAAACTGAGCGCTGCGGCGGTCGTTTCGTACCCAGCGAAGATCATGGTGAGCATCTGGTCCTCGACCTCGTCTTGGCTCAAATGGGCGTCTCCGGTGGCTTGCTGGGCTTGCTGTAACAACTCGATCAGTCCGGCGGGGCGACCGTCGTCGACCTCATTTCCAGTTTGCTTGCTCCCATATTTCTGCTCGGCGAGCAATCGCCTGACTTCCGTTCTGAGGCGGTCGGATGAGTCGTAGAACTGTTTGCGAGCCCATGTCGGTACCCAATGGGGCAAGAGCCAGGACGTCGGCACGAACCACTTATTGAGCCCGTCTGAGGCTTCTCGAAGTTCCTCACCCTCTCCCGGTAAAAGCTCGCGTCCAAACAAGGTCGCGAACAGGATTTCGAGGGTTAGGTCCTGCATCTCGGCCTCTATATCTCGGGTTTCGCCGTCCTTCCAGGTGTCGAGCCGGCGCTGGGTTGCCTCGACCATGTAGGGAGCGTAGCCCTTGATCCGTTCCCGGTGGAACATCGGCTGCATGACTCCGCGTTGTCGGCTCCACTGGTCACCTTCTGTCGAGAGCAGTCCGTTCCCGAACACTCGCTCAAAATCATCGGTCTTCGCAAACGCATCGATCTCTGTAACGAGAGCGCGTCTGAAATGGTCCGGTCGGGTGAGAGCGTAGACGTCGCGACCGGGTAGCTCCATCACGTAGACGTCACCCACCTCTGCTGTCGAATTCTCTACGAAATCGAACGGGCTGGTAGCGAATTGGGGGGCGTGGCCCACAAGTGGGTAGCCACTAGGAGCTGGTGGTGCGGGGGGTGTATCCGACATATACCACTCACGGGACACCAACCTGATAAAGCCATCTTCCTCCACCCAACCTGACGATATTTCTAACAATTGCCTATAACGTCAAAATTGGCAGACGGCAGTCTAATAATGAGGTATAAAATAGTTATCTAACTATTACAACTCGGCCGTTCCGCTAAAGTAGGTTGAAAACATTGCTACCAAAGTACGGATGCGGACACCCTGAAATCAAGAACAAAGCATCTTCATGAGACAAGTCACGAACCCACTCACCGGGGAACAATTCGACGTTCAGAACGGGATCAATACTCTTGTCGACAGTGACCGGCTCGACGTCCTCGTTGCAGCGAACGAACTGAGGCAACCGACCACGCCTCAGCAGATAGCAAATCATATCGACAAAACTCGCCAGAGCGTTTCAGACCATCTCCAAACCCTGCGGAAGCATGGGCTAATCACTCGCCACGAATCAGGCATCGAACGCACCGCTGGTGGTGTGCTACTTGCCGAATACGCCGATGAGTGTCTTGAAAATCTCTCTCGCGATCAGCTCTCATATCTCACCCGTTCGAATAACGGAGTCAACCACCGAATGAGCACGTTGGCTACAATTTGTGAAGGGGAATATCGAACAAGCGACCTCTCTGACGCTATCTCAACGACCCCCTCTCGGTCGACTGTCGGCCGTATTACGGAGAACTTCATCGAATTCGGTTGGTCGACCGAAGATGCCTCTGTTCATCGCCCCACTCCGAAGGCAAAAGAGGTCTTACTCGCCTATGATGAGCTCGCGAACGCCGTCGAGCAGATCGTGGCGAAAGCTAACTGGCTCCAGCGTCTCCCTCCGAAGGACGCTGCCGGACTACCCGTTCCTGCCCTCAAAAACGCGAGCGTGGTCGCTTCTGACTCGAACCGACCTGATCGAGTTCTCTGGAACGCTCTCAAATTATGCGACGTCAACATATCCCAGTTCCGATGTGTTTCCTCGATCTACAACCCGGTTCTGTTCGAGGTCTACAAACAAGTACTCGAATCCGGGGTTGACTCCGAATCTGTCCTCGATTGGTCTACCTATCAAGAAATCGAGGAAAAAGAGGAGGTTGATTACGCAGCTGACGCATCTCAATATGAGAATTACGAGCCCCGGTATCTCGACTTCGTTCACACTCTCGGTGTCGGGCTATACGATGATCGCAAGGCAGCAGTTGGAGCTTACAACGAACTGGGCGACGGCCAGCATATCGCGATGATCATAACTTCAGATGATGAGCTCGTGACTTGGGCGACGACGCTCTATGAAGAATATTGGGACTTAGCGATCCACGCTCTCGACGATCCGGAAAAACAATCGTCGTCGAGAAACTCCGGCTCTAACTGACTTCTTTGCTCTGTAGCTTCAACCTCGAAACCCCACTGTAGGGTGCGTCTGTAGCCCCTGCTCCGACCCAGCATTGAAAATTTGAAAATTACACTTTCCACACATATTACCACCGTCACCGGAGTTGGGAATAACCCGATTACTGGCAAATAGAGTCACGACAGAGGCCTATGAAGACGCAAACAGCCATCGTATCGTTTCTGGCTGTCCTTGCGGATAGCGGGAACGGAGGGGAGGAACTGGGGAGATCCTTCGAACCCGCTCGCCTCACGGCCTCTGGCATGACCTATCATGAACCAGAGCAAATCAGGGTACGCAGGAAGAGATTGTAAAACCTCGTCGTGTCGGCAGCTCACCCACCAAACCGGTGATTCAGCACACGGTATCCCTCGCGAACGGGGTGGACAATGAGCTCGGCGACAGCGCCTCCCTCAGAACCGCTCGCGAGGTACGACGACCATCAAAATCGCGACCACCTTGAAGCCGTCTTCAAGGAAAAAGGAAATATCGCCCACACCGCTGTCCACTTCGACATTTCCGAAACCACGGCCCGGCGGTGGCTCATCCGCTTCGACCTCTACGACCCCGAAACTCAGGGTGTGGGACAGACGGCACTCATGCTCGAAAGCATGAGCCTCGAAGACGCTGGCCTCTGACTGTTAGAACGGAAGTTTCCTCGCTGTAGTCTGACTGACGAACGTGACCACTATCGTCGCTGGCTTTTCGCCTCTCGAACCTCTGAGCCCTCGCGTAGCAAATCAGGACAATCGGGGCACACCCGAACTGTATCCATCTCAGTCGGGGCGAAAACCCGAACGTACTGCTGAGTAACGAACGCGCCACAATTTTCGCAATTCGGCATAATTTCATCCCTCACGCCTTCTACTTGAGAGTAGTGGCCTCACCCCCTCGACTCAAGTTCTGCTTCCCGGTGCTCTCCATGAGTCTTACCTAACAAAAAGACGACTCTCCGATTAGTCGTTTGGTAAGATAGCACGATCTCGTGGCGCTGTGCGGTGCTCGTTGCCTCCGAAACCAGCAACCCTTTCCGAAACATATCAACTGGCCACCACCTTTATTGATATAGGGATTGAAAGAAATATTGGCGTGTGACCGACTCTTGTGTGATTCCAGGCGACGGACACACCCCTTACTCCCGCGAACCGTTTCGTTGTTTGATAACTGACTGAGAGAATCCGTCTTCCCCACTCCAGCCGCGCTTAGGTCTGGAAAATCTTACCTAACATCTAATCTCGCTTTTGTTCTGATGTTAGGTAAGATTGTGTAGCCTCGCGGCGCTGCACGGGGTGAGGACACTTGGAGTTCAATTGACTATCCCGCTGCGAGACCTACTGTTCGACCGAGACGTGTTGTTTTTCCCACTGGCGACGAGCATCGATCTCCCGATCGCCTCGCTGAGTGAGAGCATAGGAGTTGGTTCGGTCGTCGATCTCACCCTTCGCTAAGAGCCCCTTGTCAACGAGCGTATTCAGATTAGGATAAAGCCGCCCGTGGTTGATCTCACCCGAATAGTCTTCCTCTAGTTCACTCTTGATCGCAAGCCCGTGAGGTGGTACGGAATCATCGTCGAGGCCGGCGGTGACGTACAACAGGTCCCGCTGGAAGCCTGTGAGGTCTTCCATCATAAGCGTCTGATAGGTCGGAATACTGGCTAATAAATAATTCGACCTCCACCCCCTCTAAGGGTTGTTGACCCCGGTTGTTAAGATAGTAACCATGAAACCATTGTCTAATGAAACGTTCCTCGCGAGCCGCGTTCCTCGGCGGAATGCTCGCCCTGATAGCCATCTGCGGAGCACTTGCGATCGCTTCTGGTGGGGTCGGTGCTCAGACCAGTTCTGGAAACAATAGCACTCCGGGTGGGATTCAGCAGGCTCACGAGAAAGCGCAGTTCGCCTTTGAAACGCCTGCCTATATCTCTGATAATCTCCCGTTTGGGACGGCGAACGTGCGGAACGTCGGCGTATCGACTGTCCGACTCTACTGGAATACAAGCAACCGCTCACAACGGCTCTCCATGCAAGCGTATCCGAGCCAGAACGCCACGCTGTTCCGAGGAAACAGCGGCATCTTAGACACCGAGAACGTCACTATCAATGGCCAGCTTGGGGACTATAGCGAACCCCAAACCCCGAATGGAACCGGGACGGTGACATTCGTGAGCGAGAGCAACGTCACGTATCTGGTGACCGGCACCTACGACCGTTCGACGCTGCTCCGGGTTGCTCGCTCGATCGGCCAGGAACGGAATAGTTCGGCGGCCTCAACGAGCGCCAACGTCACGAACACGACAGCACTCGAAAACACCCTCACGATCGAGAGCACGGGCGATGAACGGGTCTACTATAACGCGACAGCAAGCGAGAAGCTGCACCCTGCTGGCGGCGCTGATCTCGCTCAGAGTAATGCCTCCTCGCCAGACGTCGTAACCGACAGCACGGCCTCGGGCTCGACGGCGAAGCGCGGCGTCGACAACTACACTTTCGCGGGGAATCTCACCGCGCTCGATCTCCGAGGTGGACCGGCGAAAGTCCTCGTGAACGGCGAACAGGTCGACCCGGATTCGTTCGCGACCGCAACACCGACTGCTACATCAACACCGACCAGGACCTCGACGAGTGCAACGACCACGGTGACGGCCTCGACCACTCCCGAGAACTCGTCGATAGACCGGACACCGGTTGGGACGATCACCGAAGCTCAAACGGTAGCTGAGTCTGAAAACGGGAGTAGCGGAGGATCGAGTGGGTTCGGTCCCGGCTTCGGTATCCTCCCGGCGATGCTCGCTTTGGTAGCAATCGTTCTCGCGGTGGCTCGCCGGCGTTAGAGGTCGCGCGGCTGCACTGTCTTTCGGTCGTTCCCGTCAGCGCGACGAGCGGCGTCAGCGAGCAGGTCGGCAACCTCCTCGTCGAGTGCGTCGTAGAAATCCGCCGAGACGTTCATCTCCCCGAGTTCCTCCTTCACGGCCGACTGAACGATGTAATCTGACATCGCCAAGAAAACTCCTGCCGGGTACTTATATCCCACCGATAAAAAGCGCTGAAACGCCGATTGGTGGCCGATAGAGGCGAGTTATCTAGTCGGGTTCGACCTCATCTCTCCTACTCCTATTCTTCGATCAGTGGAGAGAGGGACTGAACTTTCACCGACTCGAGAAGCTGGCCACTATCACCCCCCTCCGTTCGAAGGTAAGCCTGATTCTCTGGTAGCTCACGGAGGTCTCTTTGAGTCACGTCCTTACTGTGCCGACCGACCAATCCTGCGGCCGTAGCCTCACTGACAGCGAATGTGAGGTGAGTGAGACACTGGCCAGTGACGACCTCCGGGTGAGCGAAATCAGTGGGAGAGCGGGCGGCGGCGACCGTCGACATATTGCTGTGTCGACTGAGCGATAGGAATTCTGCGATCCACCGATTCGTGGTTTCTAACCGGTCAAAATCAGCTGCTAAGAGATAATATGGGGCCGGATCCGAATCATCCGAAGCAAGCGCACGCTGTGTAACCCGGTATGCGGCGAGCGTGGCGGCGGTCGCGACGGATGCCTGTGAGAGTCCCGTTTCGTCATTATCGCTCGTGATCAGGATAATCTTACCCTGCTCGACTGCGTTCTCGACCGAAAACGTCGGGTCTGTAGCCGAAACTGCACGGCGTCTTCCATCATCTTCGACCCAATGCTGAAAGCGACCAAGTAGTGGCTCAACATCTCTGGTATCGAGATCGGGTGCTCCCTTCGTCGCATATTCCTTGATCCATTGGGCCCGTTCGTCGGAAAGGAAACTTGCCTCCTCTAATTCCCCTGTTGCTTCTACCAATGCTGCATAAATGTCCGCGAGAGTCACGTTGCGGCCGGTTTCCGCCAACCCACGAGCGATGTTTCGTACTGTTCGGCCCATCTTCGGTCCCCAATATTCCTGCCCTCCGGCAGTGAGAAGCGTCTCTACGTCGTCAGCAACTTCTTCAGCGGCGATCGCGAAGCGATGGGACTCCTCCTCTTTCCCTACGCCAAATCGGGAGTCCGTTGCACCCGTCTCTGAGAACGGTTTGATCTGAAGTTCAAGAGCGTTGAAGCTCTCAGAATCAGGGTCACTAAGGTTGACCTCGATTACATCGTCCTCACGATTACAACTGCGAGCAATCTCGCGGTACGAGCTCTCGCCTGTCTGGCTACCATCCTTCGGATCGTAGACGATCGCTCCGTAGCCGCGTGAGACGATCTGTTGAAACTGGCTCTGTAGTGCTGCGTTCCTCTCGCTCCGCTTTTCGCCTGTAATGAGGACATTCCGGCGATAGACG
Organism: Halococcus sp. IIIV-5B; assembly: GCF_003602035.1. Taxonomy (NCBI): domain Archaea; kingdom Methanobacteriati; phylum Methanobacteriota; class Halobacteria; order Halobacteriales; family Halococcaceae; genus Halococcus; species Halococcus sp. IIIV-5B. Next base: position 7,800 of record NZ_QZWE01000010.1, read on the forward strand.
TCTGGATCAATACCGATTGCGGATTGCTTGCCCGACCCAGCAAAACCCACCCAATAGGCCGAACCGGGGGATTGGGTTCTCAACAGAGCACGCTGCTTTTCTTCGAATGGAGCACGCTCGGGGTCGAGGTCGACGCTTGAGAAATTGAATTGCGGGAGGTCCGTGGGAAATTCGCTCTCACGGTCGACGATTCGCTCCAAGACCGCCGCCCGAACCCGTTGATTGGCGTATTCTTTCCCTATCGTAATGCGACCGCGCTCGTCAGCTTCGTATGGTTCAATGCTGGCATCTCCGTCGAGTTCTATCTTCATCGGCATATGAAAATCCACAGACATACCATATAAAAACATCCGCCTCACCCCCATCCTATCCCATTTCTCCGGCGGTTTATATACTTCCGTTCTGCGTCTGACTGGTCGCGTTCATAGTGCTATTCGTTTCGTTGACGTAATCCAGAAGCTCATGGCCTGTCGCGACGATTTGCTGGAGGTTGTGAACCATGACGTCCACGAGTGCTTGTCCTGGTGCGTGACCACCGGGCGGGACGAACGCTATCCCACCGAACGAAAGCAGGAGGATTAGAATAGCACCTGGGACTCCCGCGAGAGCGGTTATGATGAGCGTGAGTGGAGTGATTTCGACGGTGAATCCTATCCAGTTCGCTAGCAAGAGAATGATGATTCCGCCGATTGCGTTCCCAACCAGCATCCGAATCGATCCGAGGATCTGGCTGGCAAACACTACCGCCACAACCGCGAGAACGATGAGCCCGATCGTGAAGACGTCGACCATATTTCCGTATGCTTCAATTGTATGAAAAACGCTATGGACACACCCCAACGAACTTACAATAACCTGTTGGCTCTATCACTGAACAGAAAGCGGACGATTCTCTAAATCTCGACGTCGCTGAGATCGACATCCACGCCTCGCTCATCGAGAATGAGCTTCGTGATCGCCTCGGGGTTGGCTGCGGCGAGTCGAACCATCGCCGTATTTGCCTCATAGGCTTTCAGCTTCCGAATGTTGTGCTCCTGCGTCAGCACGCGCTTCACCTCGAAATCGACCGAATCCTGGAACTCGTTAAGGTACTCCTCGGGAACGTGGATCGGGTGTTGCGGCGGTTGATTGTAGGGAACGTCCGGGGGGCTGTCGTCCTCGCTAGCGCTGCTGTCTGCTGATTGGCTTTCGCTCATGGTGGTGGTGTTGGACTCGGTAGTGGTTGGCGTCTCGTCGGGCGGTTCGGGTTCCGGTTCTTCCTCTGTTTCCGGTTCTTCGTCGTTCTCGTTCGCTCCATCGAATCGGCTCATTAGAACTGGACACCTCCTTGCTCGACGATTCTGGCGAGCTCGTCGAAATGCTCGATCTGGTCGTCCTCCGCGTCGTATTCTGCAAGCGGCACCCCCTCTTTCCATGCTCGCTTGATCGCGACTCGCTCACGCAGCCCTCCGTGTTGAAGTCGTGTTCCTTCGCTTTCGAGCACGTCTTTCCGAATAAACGAGGGAAGCTTGTCGTGGAAGTGTTCGTTTAGCTCCTCTATCACGCGCTTCACCTCGTTGTCGGACCCACAGCGATTCACAACAAGGGCGAGGATCTGCACGTCGCGATGTTGGCTCGCGTCGGCAATCTGACCCTCCATCAACCCCTGGAGGCCCCGTAGGCTCTCCTCTGCGGGTTCAACGGGGATGATCATGTTCTGCGTAGCCCAAATCGCGGCGTCCATGAACAGCGAATCCGACGATGCCTCGGTATCGATCAGAATGTAGTCGTATCGCTCTCCCAGCAGCGGCTCGACGATCTTATCCTCAAGATAGCGGAACGCCTGCCGGTCCTGATCGAGAAGGTTCTGTCTCGATCCGAGGTCGATATTCGACGGCATAACGTCGAACCACTCTGTCTCCACGATCACGTCGTCGAGTCCGACGTCCTCGAATTCCCCTTCGGCGAGCAGCTGGCCGAAGTGCGGGTCTTCATTGTAGGAGTCTTTCAGGCCGATCCCTTCGGTGAGATTCCCCGCTGGGTCGGTATCGAGCACGAGAACACGGTGTCCGCGTGCAGCGAGCCGGTCAGCGACGTTGATCGTGATGACCGTCTTCCCGACACCGCCCTTGTTATTCGCGACGGTCACCGCGCGTGGTTCAACTGCTGTTCCCCCATCCGTGACGAGAGCTCGTGATTGCTCGCGATCGCAGTACGTGGTTTGTGCCATAGGTTTGTAGATCGAACAGCGAGAGACGGCCTGTAGGGCTGTCCTCTCCTGCTCTCTACAATCCACATCCCACGCATCTCATATAAAGTTTAGGTACTCTACACAGTACGACGACTACGAGTCATAGAGCGACTGAAAACAGTCTACAGTGCTAAAACAGTTCAAACTATTCAGTGCCTATGGTGACTCTACTACCTAAACTAACTACCACCATCCGATCCCACAGATAACAGGGCTCAGAAACCACTCGAAGAATACACGATCGCCCGATTCAGAGCGCGACTCGGCTACTCTGCCGACTCCTACTCTGCTCTCAGAACAGAATCACGACCGAGAAATCCCGATCGAGTGGACTGGCCGCGTAAAGAGATAGTAGAAGAACAGGACGATCAGGACCACGCCGAACCCACCCACCCATATCGGAATGTTCGGGGCGATGCTCAGGGCGGCGATGAAGAACCCGAAGAATCCCGTGAGTGCCCGCATGAGTCGCCCTCGGAGCGTGTAGAGCTCCGCACCGCAACCTCGGCAGACACGAGCCTTCGGATCGAGAGGGGCGCGACAGGCTCGACAGACGTAATTCCCATCTCCGGTTTTCGCAAACCGTTCCTTCCGGCTCTTTGTCAAGAACCGGAGGAGTATCAGATCGCCGAGTTTCATTGTCATCCTTGTCTCTCCCGTTGGTACTTTTGTGTTGTTCTGGTTATCTAACCAGTCTCGTTTGTGCTTACTGCTTCTCTATTATCGTCAGCATTCTCAAACCACTGCCTGAGCTCGTCGCGCGACGGGAACACGAATTCCTTGAATTCCGCCGTTTGGGACGGGGTATCTGGAAACTCGTCACGGCGAGCAGTTACGAAAATGTGCGGCTCATCGATCGGGATCTGTTCTTCTGTGGGCGGGCACAGACCTGTCTCCCCCGTCCGACCGGGACAATTCCGACGGCAGGTTGTTCCGAGCTCCCAGCCCGAATCAGGATGGAAACCCGGTAGCTCCGGCCATATCTCACCTTCCGACGCATAGGATTGGATGAGCTCGGTGAGCGATTGTTCCGGTGGTGAATCGCCATTGAGCGAGGCCATTAGGCACCACCTCGACTCCCAAGGTCGGCGAGAATTCGGTCGGCACGACCCGTCGAAACGCCCTCGATCTCGAGCAAGTCCTCGCGAGCGATCCCTTCCAGGTCCTCGGGTGAACTGTAGCCTCGGTCGCGAAGGCGCTGCGCGACCGCCTCGCCGATCCCCTCGACGTCGACGAGCTCGCTACGGCGAGCGTTGCCACCGGGAATCTCGCGAACAGCGGGCGTCTTGAATCCGAGCATCCCCTCGCCTGCGTAGACCGTGATCTGCGGACGCTCGGAGCGCTCCATCTCCTCCAATTCATCGAGCGATATTTCGAGCGCATCAAGGATTTCAGCCGGGAAGCCGACCGAAAACGCCTCTCCTTCCTCGGCGGCGTTGGTTTTCGAGTAGATGGAATACTCGGGGTCGTGAACACCGGCGCTGCGTTCGTAGCCGACGGCCGGGATCAACCCGCCGAGATCGGCGGCTGCCTCGGGATGGTAACTCACCGAACGCGGATCGTCGGGAGACGCGAGCCCGGCCTCTCGAATCGCTCGCGTTGCTGTAAGCGTCACCATCCGACTCTGCCCGTCGTTGGTCACCTTTACCCTGGGGCGCGCGGTCTGCACCGCCTCCAGCTGGATAGACTCGCGACTCTCGTCGACGACGCGATCGGAGTCCTTCGGTAGCGCTGCGACAGGCACCTCGACCGTCTCGGCCGGAGCGATGGCGATCATCCGGTCCCCTGCGAATACGTCGAACAGTGGAAGCTCGTCGACGATCTCCGCGCCCTCCTCGGCGTCGACGTCCAAGCTCTCGGTGAGGTGATCGATCACTGCGTGGGGGATCGGGACCTCCAACCAGGACTCGTCCTCGCTCCCGACGACTGTCCTCGTGTTGCGGTCTTTGGGTGCGTCCTCGCCCGCTGCGGCTCCAAGTGCGGGGATGACGCCCAACTCCTCTAGTTCGTATGGTTTGAACTGTAGGGTAGCGCCCTTCCCGAGTCCGGCCGCTCGGATAGGGAGCGTGACATTGATCCGGTAGTCGTTCCCCCGCTCTCTGTAGCGGATTCTAGTCGTCTGGATATGTCGAATCGGCAGTGGCTCTTGCTGGTCCGTACTCATGGGTTCTTGTGGGTCGCGTTCTGCTTGTGCCATAGGTTGTCTCCGGGCTGCTGCCCGTGTTTCGACTATACAGCCAATAAAACTTAAGCTTTTGGTCTACGACTCGGCAGCTAGAATCGGAGCAGGTTGTAACGTTACTGCGTGGTCATAGAGCCGTCAGTGAGGTCTTCGACGAGGAAATCCTGACCGCACTCCGGGCACGAAAACTCCACCTCGAAGGTGAGGTTGCCGTCCATCCGGCGTATCGTTGCTCCTCCCTCGATCGATTCGGGGAGTGGATCGCGTCGTCGCACTCGACCCGATTCATTCTGTCCGAACATCGCGCCACAGTTGGGGCACGGGTCGTCGAGTTCAACGGGCGTCACGCGGTCGATCGTGGTGTTCGTATCCTCCCTTTCGTCAGTCGTGGAGTCGTCGTTTCGGGTCATAGGTTGTCTCCGGGGCGCTCCCCTGTACCACTACTAAACAGCCACAAGCAAATAAAACCACGGCTTAGAGATAGCTGGGCACCAATCGAACCAGCTCTTTTCGCGAATTTCTCTATACCAAATATATCTTTTCAGCGTCGATTCACTGCTGGATGGCAAACCGACTGAGACTCGACTGGCCGGAGAGCTCACCGGGGAATTGCTCATCACCCGCGACGTGTTTTCGGGCGAACTCCCGAGCGGTGGTGAGCGCGATCTCGAGGCCGCACTCGTCGGGCGTCTCGGCGATCACCTTTTTCTCGCTGCCGTGGGCGTGCTGCCAGGGGGCGACCCGCACATCCGAATTCCCGCTGCCGATCCACGTCCTGACTTCTAGGTAGGGGCACGAATCGACTGTGAGCTCGGGGAATCGGATACCACAGAGACGGTCGACGTCGGGTGCATCCACCTGCTGATACAGGATGATCGTCTCCCGACTGCCGATGCTGTAGCGGATGAGCTCGTATCCAGCGGGCGGCTGGAATCCTGTCTCGTTGATTCGCGGATGGGACCATTCGCTTCCGTGGCCTTCCATCCAGGCGATCGCGTCGTCGAATGCCATCCCAACGGCCTCCTTCCGCCGGTCGCGGTGATCGTCGTCGCTCTCAAAGCGATACTCGGCGATCTTCTCGCGGCCCCCAACTCCCGCCACTCGGTCGTCGGTGACGGTCGCGTACCCGGTCCCTACGCCGCCGAACAATCGGACGGCGAGCGGGCGTCCGTCATCATCCCGCCGCCAACAGTGGCCGTTCGTGGTATCATCCGGGTCATGCGTCCATCCGTTGACCTCGGCCGGTGGCTCTCGATCGTCGGGGAGAGGCGGCTTCGCGGGCATCTACCTCACCTCCTCGACGTGGATCGTGACGTCGCCCGTCTCATAGTCGGCCTCGACGAGTTCGACGTGATAGTTGGGGGAGTGGATCGCCGCCTCATAGGCGCACTGGCGAATATAGCCGTCGTAAGTCCACTGCGGCGGCCCGCGCTTGTGGGCGAGCAACCGCCCACGAACGATCTGGAGGTCCCAATATGGGACGGTTTTGAAGGGTAGGTGCTCCCCAGGGGTGATCGGGCCAGCGCCCCCGGCGGCGACCTCATACGGCTCATTGCTCCCAAACTGCCGTGCGGACGCAACGATCTCGCTGATCTCGTGCTGGCGATCGCCCGGAAGTGCACCCTCGGAATACCGCCGATCGGCGTGCTCCTCCGAGAACAGCACGTCCTCGTATGTCTCCGTACCGACGATCGCCTCGCCGCCTTCACGAGCGGCCTCCCGTTTGTACTCTGCCGCATCGCGCGCTGTTGCTATGACCATGCTCAATCCCTCCGGGCTCACTCCGTTTTTCGCGGCCCGAGGGTGAACCGCGCGACGTCGCCGTTGCGACTCTCGCGGTCCTTGATGACGATCCCCCGTTCTTCCAGCGATCGGGTGCTCACCTCGAACCTGTCGGCGTCCTCCTCGTCAACCTCGACATAGACCCGATGGGTGGTGAGCATCGCTTCGTCGGTTCCGGCCGCGTTCGACGTACAGTAGGAGTCGTGACTGGCCTTGACGTGAGTCGTCATGCTCGACGCGCGCAGCGCGTCAGCGACCTCCTCGACCGCCTCGTATGGACGTCGGTCGGCGGCTTTCGATTCCTGGCTACCGTCAGTCGTGGGGCCGTCGTTTCGTGCCATAGGTTGTCTCCGGGGCGCTTCCCCGTACCTCTACTAAACAGCCACAAGTGGATAAAGGATTCGGATTTTGGTTTCTGTGTTGGTGATCGGCTCCCGCTCTCGACCGGTGCCGCCACCGAGTCTTACCAAACATTAGAACGGGTTGCCGACAGAGTGTTTGGTAAGGTAAGCCGCTTAACCGAACGTGCCGAAGCCCGCGTTTTGAAGAATATCGTCGTCGCAACCGGGTGAGAATTCGAATTCCAGCATCCGGGCGGTCGCCTCGGCGAACCCACCGCGAACCGTCGTCGAGTCGGTGCCGGTCGGCATGGGAACCCGGTGCTGCTGCCAGGATTTATCCGGGATTTTGCCGTTGCCGATCGCGTTCTCGGGCGTCGAAATATCGAGGCTGTCGAGAAGCGGGTTCTCGGGGTCGTCTTCGACGGACTCGCGAATCGCACTGATGAGCTCCGGCGTGGTCCCGACACCGAGGCCATGCACCTCGACGTCGTACCCGGCGAGCTCGCGAAAGTCACGAATGTACTTCACTTGCCGCTCGCCGCTCATTCCGTTCATCCCTCCGAGTGCGAAGTGATCTACTTCGGGAAGGCAATCGAGACACCCCGGCTCGAACGGGGGCGCGATCGGCACGATCACCTCCGAATCGCACTTGTGGCGCTTGTATTTGGTGATGAACCACTCGTAAGCGTCGGTCGCCTGCACACCCTTACCGGCGGGGTCCTGCTCGGGCGGCCAATCCTTTCCGACCACATACTCAGCGTCGAGTTTGTGAGCCGCATCGAGCACGTCGTTGACGGCGTAGTATGAGTCACTGATCACCGAATCAACCATCACGGTGTCGGCGCTCTCGGCGACTCCCGGCCGGGCTTCGTTCGCCGCGACGAGTCGGTGCGGCCACGAATACCGGGGATTGATCCCGGCCACATAGACGTCGACGGGACACGCCTCGTGTAGCTGCTCGCGTGCCTCGATCTCGCGAGCGTAGCGAGCGGGGACCTCGATCGTCTCGCTGCTCTCCTCCTGGTCGGTCGCGATCTCTTGCGAGCTCGCACGCTCGGAGGTGGATTCTGAAAGTGCCATAGGTTTGCTTCGGGGTACCCTTCCGGGGCACCTCCGCATTTCTACTAAACAGCTATAGACAGATAAATGTCTCGGTCCTGACTCCGGTCTATTCGCGGCTCGGATGAGCGAGGAACGCGGTTCCGAGGGTTAGAACCGGGCCATTCCGAAGAACAGCCACACAGACCCGTGTTTGCCTTTCAGGTTGTTCTGCTCTCGGTATTTCTGCGCGGCTTGCGTCCCGCTGAGGCTGATCGCCCCGGCGGACTCTAGTTTGTCATCAACCCGGTCGTCGTGGTCAGCCATGAGCTTTCTCGCGTACTTCTCCTTATCGCGGTTCTTGTGCTCATCGGCGGGAATGACCCTATAGCCGTGCTTTTCGGCGACCGTTCCGGTGTACCCTTCCTGACCATGCAGCCGTTCGGCCTCCGCGACAGCCGCGTTAAACGCCTCGTCGACGTCGCTCCCGAACGCTTTGGTGTAGAACGAAACGGCACCCATCTCACACCACCTCCTCGACGCGGATCGTGACGTTGCCCGTCTCATAGTCGGCCTCGACGAATTCGACGTCGTACTCGTCGGACTTGGTTGCCGCGCGGTAGGTCCATTCGAGGCCGTATCCGTCGTTTTCGTACGAGGGCTCTCCGTAGCTATCCGATTCGATCTTGCCTCGAACCACCTTCGAGTCGTAAAACACGACCGAGAGGTACGGAGCGCTACCCGTCTCGATCGTGGCTTCCGTGCTCTGCGGCACCGCCACTCGTCGGGAGTCGTCGGCAACGAATTCTTTCGCCTTCTCGACCGCCCCCTCGATCACTCGCGTTCGGTTGCCCGTGCGAGCGTCGACGGGGACCACTCGCTCGGCGTGTTCCTCCGAGAACAGCACGTCCTCGTAAGTCTTCGTCCCGAGGATCGCGTCGACTTGGAGCGGCGCGTCTTTCATCGGATTGTCTTCGGCCGTTTCGTCGGTCGTGGGGTCGTCGTTTCGTGCCATAGGTTTTCTCCGGGATTCCCGTACCGGGGCTCCCTGCATTTCTACTAAACAGCTATAGACAGATAAAAACTTTGGAATGGTTAGCCGAGAAGCCGATTCATCGCCAGCGACACAACGATGAGGGCCGCCGTTCCGACGGCCCAGCGCACCGTATAGTCCGGCACATAGCCATCAATCAATCCGATTGACAGACGTGCTAAGAAGGGGATCTACTCCATCTCATCGCGGGGATCGACGTCGGGACCGAGGTCGGCACAATCCCAACAAAGCGGTTGCTCGGCGACCGAGTAGCGGTCTGTCTCGCCACCACACCGGCGACACTCGCTCATTCGTTTTCCCTCCGAGCGAGCCAGAGAGAGGGCCCACATCGGCATTCGGTGTATTCCTCGACGACGAGCCCGCCATCGAGCGGGGAATCATCCCTCAGCTTCGGGAGATACGACCCGACGACTGACGCCGAAAGGTTGCCGTCCTCGTCTGTTAGATCGGAGGCGCGTAAGTACCGATAGGCATTGCCGTGCGGGTCGTCGCTCATGAAGCGCCTGAGCGCGTTCTCGACGCGCTCGCGGTTGCTCTCGGTCTGGTCCGGGCTCATGGTCTGCTCGCCTCCTCGCGCCGCTCTCGGTCGGCTGTACGTAGCTCATCGAGACACGGCCCACAGATACGACCATTCTCGGGAACCACGTTGCCGCACTGCTCGTAACGGATACACGCTCCATCTGGCGCTGCCTCGCTCCCGCCGAACGTTGCGAGGTCCGACTGGTCCGCGCTCATGGGCTACCTCGTCTCCTGGTCGTCGACGTCACCACCCTGATCACGGTCGACGGTCACCGAACGTCTTTCGGCGAGTTCGAACGCGAGCATCCGGTCGCCGGCCCATACGGTCAACTCGGGCGGGTCCTCAGGGTCGATCGCGTCGACGTCGGGGAACTCATGGATGGCCTCAAGCGCTTCGCGGGGGATCACGAGCCGGAGTGTCCCTTGATTCGCACCTTCGCGACGGATGTTCCTCGCGAGCGGTTCGCGACGGCCGTCGATCGACTCCTCGCTCCCAAGCGCGGGGAGCACCCCGAGTTCGTCGACCTCGCTGGGCATGAACCGGAACGACCCGCCACTCTCGAGGCCAGCCGCTCGAATCGCCGGCGTGATCGATACCCGGAACGAGCTCGACGACTGCGACTCGTGTTGTCTGAGTGTTGCTGTCTGTACTTCTCGAATCGCGACGTCGCTCTCGTCTTCGGTCATGGGTTCCTGGGGTGCGTGTGCCATAGGTTTCTCCTGATAGCGGCTTTGAGGCGTCGAAACCACCGAACCTGTAGGCCCGCGCGCTGAGTTGAACAGCGCCGGCGATCGTCCGATTGCCGGCCACCACGGCACGGGTTGAACTGCAACGGTCGTGAACGGCGACCGGGGACTCGCTATTCGCTCTCGAACTCCCGAAGCTCGATCGACGTCCATCCATCGCGCATACACCGATAGGCGTCACCGTCGAGGATCACGACGTCACCGACCGACAGGCTCCGCTCCTGGGCCTCGACGAACGCTCGCGACTCCCGACCAACATCACGATTCCACCGTCTCCAGAGGTCCGACAGGTCGAGCACGTCGCCTTCACCGACGAAACGGAAATGCTCGATCAGGTCGCTCACCGAGAGCGTGGTATCTGTCGCGTCGTCTCGGAGTTCGCGAACACGATCGGGGGCGCCATCACCGAGATAGTAGATCCTGGCGGGTCGCCGGGCCTCCTCGACGTCGCCGAGTGCGTCCCGGTGTATGTCCTGGATCTCCTCCTCGTCGTCGCCGTACTCCGATGGTGGCACCGGGTCGTCGACGCGGTCGACCCGACCGTGACCGGGCACGTCGCTCGTATCGCCGGGTGTCTGTTTCATCGGTCGGCCTCCGTGCCGGCGTTGATGATCGCGACCCACCGGGCTCGCCCGGTCGCCTGCTCGTCCTGAATCGCGAAGCGCTGGGTCGCCAGGACCTCGCGCAGCGCTGCGGGTGCCTTGGGATTCCCCGGTTGGCCGACGATCAGCAGTTGATCGCGACCCGCGTCGTAGTCCGGTGTAAGCTCCGGGTGCTCGGCCTCGACGTACTCGCTGAGGTCGCGAACCGTGGTCGGACGGCGATCGGTGACGCTCATCGGCTCCCACCGTCCGCTGCGGCCGCTTTCTCGGCTTCGGCGCGTTCGTCGAGCACTCGCGAGAGGACGTCGTATTTCGCGGCTGTGTGCGCGACCTCCGCGAGGTAGGCGTCTCCGCGCTCGAATTCGTCCGGGTCTATCTCTCCGAGTGCCTTCTCGCCCTCGACAGTGAGCGCGATGATCGCCGCGTTCCGCTGCGGGCTTTCGACGTCACCGATCTCCTCGTGCTTGCCAACGGCCTCGTCACACTCTTTTTCGAGGTCGTACTCGGCTATCTGCGTCACACTGCCGATCGTCGCGTTCTCGACCGTCTCATGGCACTCATGGAGCATTTCGAGATACACATCGAGGTCGAACCCGTGAGCGATCATCGACTCTCACCGTCCTCTGTGGCCGTGAGACGGCTCTCGGGGAACGTGTAGGTCTGGAGGTCGGCGGCGTCAAGGTCGCCGCTCGCGACCTGCTGGGCGACGTCCTCGGCGTTGTCGACCGACGCGGTGTAGGTCGCTTCGATGACTCGGTCGTCGGCGGGGTGCTCGGGGTTGTGCTCGGCGACCGTCTGCTTGGTCGCGAGCACGCCGTAGTCCTCGGCGGGAATCTCGTGGACGTCGACCACGATAACCTCCTCGTCGCGGTCGCTGTCGATCCGCCGCTCGCCGATCTTGACTGTTTCGCCAGCGTCGTCGTGAAGCGCGACCGAGAGCGCTGCGACGACCGCGCTCGTGGTGGGGTTGTCCGGCACAGCACCCGTCGGATGCTGCTCGTCGTACGCCGTCAAGAACGTCTCAAGCCCCACTCTCGCGGCCTCCTTCTGGTCGTCATCGAGGCCCGCGACAGGGCCACAGTCGACGAGTTCCTGGGGGTCGATACCTCCGTCGTGCCGGCGGTTGCCGCCGGTGTGCTGCCCGGTTGCCATAGGTTTCCTCCGGGGGCACTCCCCCGACATAGCTACTTTGTAGCTATACAAACTTAATGGTTACGAACGAGAGATAACGGAACAGCCAATAGAAGACCGCTTACAGCGGTTTTCGGGCGTTGCTCGACAGTTCTGATGATGCTGAGTACTAATCGCCGTTCATAGACCTTGATTTCGCCGTCTCCGTGGTAATTGTAGATTGTGAAATTCTTCACCCCCTGTCAGCAACCACTAGGATACTGACAGGGGGAGGTAGATTTTTCCTATAGATTGGGCGAAGCCTCGCTCCCCTCTTTCACAGATTTGAGTAATGGCATCCCAGGAAGTCGAAAGTTACCTGCGAATGGGAGGGAATGAATCTGTATCCAGACGTGATGCGAATATCTGCAGTTGTAATTCGAACGGCCAATATCATCGATGATTATCTGTTGTTCTGGGTACTCTTAGCAGTCGGTACTGGACTTGCTGTTCCATCCCTACAGAGATTATCGTTTCTCTCAACACCGATCCTCGCCCTCATGATCGGTGCTGTGTCTCTTACACTCTCGCCGGAGAAAATTCGAGCAGTTCGCGGGCGGGCAGCCGGACTAATTCTCATTGTTCAGTCAGGAATGCCGTTCTTTGCATTCGGGATTGCATCTCTGCTCCACCTCCCTCCAGCCCTGACTATTGGGTTCGTGATCCTCGGGGCAGTGACCCCAGAATTAGTGACGCCTACGATGACCGAACTGAGCGGCGGAGATACCGCCCTCTCGACGGTCGTGCTTCTTCTCGTCGGGTTCGGTACACTGGTTTTCGTTCCCGGTATCGTCACACTGCTCTTCGGCAACTCAGCAGGAGTCGATCCACTTCCCATCGCCAAGCAACTCCTCCTCGCCGTAGTTATTCCGATGAGTCTAGCGCTTGTCGCTCGACACCGCTGGTCTACTCGGATCAAACAATACGATGACCTTTACCCATCAGTTTCGGGACTCATGGTAATTCTCATTATCGGAATCGTGACTGCAGGGAACGCTACAGTCATCCGTTCAGGCGGGTCTGTGCTCGTGATCGTCCTGAGTGGAGCTCTCGTTCTCAATTTTGGTGGGTACACTGTGGGATGGATTTCAAGCCGATCACTCGACCGAAACGAGCGAATCGCAGCAACACTTTCAGTCGGGATGCGTGACTTCGCGGTTGCAGCTGCCTTGCTCGTCGGTGCCGGATTCCCACCGGCCGCAACGCTTCCACCAGTGCTTTTTGGGGTCGTCGAGATGACGACGAGTGCCGCTCTCGCTCGGTGGTTCCGCAGAACCGAGTGAATCTTTCCAGCTCGTCTTGATGAGGACTCAGCTTCGTGGTTACTACGTCGTGAGGGGCGTTTCGCATATAGTGGCTGTTAAGAACCGACGCTGAAGATGAGTTGACACCGACTGAGAGACAAACCGACATCGGAGTCCAGTATGCAAAATCTGGATGGGCTTTAGAACCCGCGACCAATCCACACGCAGCGGCAACAAGTCGATTCGATACGCTAAGTTATCGTCCGAACGCGAAATTCGCACAAACAGCCGTTCAGAACAGGAACATCACTGCTCCTAACGCCACTGTACTCACGGCGAGGAGATGGACGAGCACCACGAGAATCGGGGTCGCACCCGTTGAACGGAGGTCTTCGAGGCGGATGTCAAATCCAATCCCAGCGAACGCCAGCAAGAAGAGGATATCCGAACTCCTCCCGATGAGGTCGACCTGTGCTCCCGAGAGAATGCCGATGTTTGCGATCACGATCACTAGGACGAATCCGATAATAAACTTCGGGAACTGGCTCCAAATGTACCGGAAGTGGTTACTGTCGTGCTGACTCGTCGTCTCGCTGTTGCGAGCGTAGTAGATCGCATAGCCGACAGCGACCAGCCCGATGAACGCGTTTCTCACGAGTTTTGTGATCGTCGCCCACTGTCCTGCTGCCGGAGAATACGAGAAGCCGACCGCTGTGACCGGCCCGGTACTGAACATACTGAGGCCAGCCCAGATGCCGAACTGTTTCGCCGGGAGCTGCAGTATGTGACCGGCGATCGGGAACGTCACCAACGTGAGTGCGTCGAATAACAGGACTGTAGAGGCGGCGTAGGCGATCTGTTCGTCGGTGACTTCGATGCTCTCGGCAGTGGCGACCACCGCTGACACGCCACAGACGCTCGAACCGGCGGCGACGAGCGAAGACGTTCCACTCTCGACACCGAAGACGTGGCGGGCGAGCAGTTCCGTGAACAACACGCCGAGGACGACCGTCGCGAGCGCAAGCGCGAACACCACTGGACCGGCATCGATGACTTGCCCGATCGAGAGGTTCACCCCCAGAAGCACGATACCCGTTTCGAGGAGGAGCGTGCCGAGACCGACCCCGCTCGCCGCCCAGTCCGGCAAGCCATAGACGTTCGCGATCACGACGCTCAGCGCGATCGCGACCAGGAGGACGTTCAGTTGGGGTGCGACGGCTGAAATTCCCTGTGCGACGCCAGCAATTATGACTAGCAGAAGGACTCCAGGGGCGAACTCCCGAGCACTATCGATGAATTCCGACACGGGTCAGAGTCCCCCGACGACGAAAACGCACACGATGACAACTAATCCCAGCAGGGTCGCTCGCCACCCGCCGTCCAAGCGAAGCCACCACGCGACGAACCATGAGTGATTACCCTCCGTGTCGTTGGAAGTGGATGCCGTACTCATCGTCCTCCCTCACGCGATTTCGTCGTACTTTCGTCCCGATTCAGTTGTATAGCGTCCGTGTGTTCCATCGTATTTCAAGCGTGGGATGGGAAGGAGATAGGAGTCCGTTTGGCGCACGACAACTCCTCCTGCGAACGATCCTGAGCAACCGCGATTGGCTAAACAGCAGATTCATTCGTCGTGCGCTGAATCCAGCACTGAGGGATGCGAGAGTTCACCTTCGCTATCGAGTACGATTCGGGCACCGACCCGATCACCGATGTCTTCATCGAGTATCCCGAAACGGTCGCGCGTTCGCTCGACGGGTACGTGACCACCGACCAGTTCTGGCGGATCGAGCGGATTTCAGGGCCTGCAGGAGCACTCGATGCGCTCGAAGCGGTGCGATTCGACGATTCGCGATGTGGTGAGTCGATCACCGAACTCGACTGTGAGGCACGTCGCTATCACGACCGCCTCAAACGAACCGATAACGAGCTCGTTCTCTACACCTATCTCGAAGATATCCGTGCGTGCGAATCAGTCCATACGATCGCCGGAAAGCACCTCGATCCAGGCGTCGTATTTGAAACCCGTCGCCGAGAGGACCGCCACGAGTGGCGCATCCTGATGCGGTCGGATGGAAACATCGGTGTGTTCTACGATGAGGTTGGGGCACGCCTGCGCGATGGACTGAGCTTTCGGATAGGGTCGTTGCGCGACGCCGAGGGCTGGCAACAGGACCTCTTGGCGTCGGTCGCGATACCCGCCGAACAGCGCGCCGCGCTTCGAGCGGCATTCGATCGTGGCTACTACGAAACGCCGCGCGATGCCACACTCGACGAGATCGCCGATGGACTCGATATTCCTCGGTCGACGCTCTCCTATCGTCTTCGTCAGGCCGAGACTCGATTGGTCCGCCAATATTTCACTGAATCATCGATGAGTGAGTGATCACCAGTTGAACTGCCGACCTCGATCCAGTGTGTCCTGCTTTCGCTTGGTGTTCGACAACAAGGCATTGATGGGTTTGCCGGACGAATGGGACATATGATAGCCGACAGCACGTCGGAGGTTCTCGTCTCGGCGGATTGGGTAGAGGACCATCTCGAAGAGATCCAACGCGACGATCCATCCCTTCGGGTGATCGAGGTAGATATCGAGCCGAGCAATTACGACGACGGCCATATCCCCGGTGCGAGTTCGCTCGATTGGAAGCGCGACTTGCAGGATACAGTTACGTTCGACGTTCCAACCATAGCCGATTTCGAGGCACTGCTGGGCGAGGCCGGTGTGACTGCCGACTCGACGATAGTTCTGTACGGGGATATGATGAACTGGTTTGCGGCCCACGCCTACTGGTTGCTTACGTACTACCGTCACGCCGACGTCCGTCTCCTCGATGGCGGACGAGACTACTGGGTGAGTGAGGACTACCCGCTCACCGACGAGGTGCCATCGTTTACCGAACAGTCTTACTCGGTCTCAAGCGACCCCGATGGTTCGATCCGCGCCGACCACGAGGACGTGGTCGTGGCGATGGACGAGGAAATCCCGATGATCGACGTGCGGACGCCCGAAGAATATCGGGGAGAAATCATCGCACCACCTGGCTGGAACGAGGGTGTCCAGCGCGGCGGGCACATTCCAGGGGCGACCAACATCCCGTGGAGCAACGTGGTCGAAGCCGACGGCCGGTTCAAATCGCTTGAGGACCTCCGCGAGCTTTTCGCTGCTGAAGGGATCGAACGGGAAGGAAGCGAGACGGACGTGATCACCTACTGTCGGATCGGCGAGCGGTCGGCGTTGATGTGGACGGTACTCCACGAACTTCTCGGCTACGAACGCGTACGCAACTACTACGGATCGTGGGTCGAGTGGGGAAACACCGTCGGTGCGCCCATCGAGAGTGCACAACGTGCCGACGTCAAACGAAATCACTGAGGTCGGTCCGTAGCAAATATTCGGATACGGATCGGGAACGTTGCTCAGTCACATTACGATTCGTTTTCGAGATGGACCGTCACACCGTACGGTTGGTATGCATTACTCGCATAGCCGCGCTTGTTCCAGGGGAATTCGTCGTCTTCGATCCCACGAAGCCCCGCCTCGGGTGCCGAGATCGTTGCTGGTTGACGACGCCCTCGTTCGCTAGTCGCACGCGAGACGATCAGATGGTCACCTGATTCGGACGATGGGTACCAGAGATATCGGAATCGACGCCACGCATACCGACCGAGTGCAGGTTCGAAGAGGTCTGCATCCGCCCACGTCTCGCCTCCGTCAGTCGACACCTCAACACACTCGACAGGGTCATCACCGGCCCAGGTCATCCCCGTGATTTCGATAGGTTCGGCAGGGTCCCTTACCGCATTCTCCGCTGGAGCGGTAATCAATGACGTGACCAGCTGGTCGTAGAGATACGCGTTGTCGATCGCTTCCGAGGTCAGTTGTTCGTGTGTCTCCGTCGTTTCGAGGGACGTGTGGGCCGTCGGGACGTCGTCCTGCTCTGGAATGATCCGATAGCGGAACTGCTGCCAGCGCGTGTAATCCGGTCCCCCGTTCTCGCCGTTCCACTCTTCCCCGGCGATCATCGAATCCATCGTGTGAATCCTGGATACCCACTTGACGCAGTTGTTGCCGAACCAGCCCGGCACGAGTAATCGAACGGGAAAACCATGGTCGTCGCTCAGTGGTGCACCGTTCATCTCGTAGGCCAGCAAGCAGTCATCAAGCATTTTCGCCATCGGGATCGACCGACAGAAGACATCGCCGTCTTCGGGTGCTTCGCCACCCATTACTGCAACCCATCCAGCGTCGGTATCGACGCCATGGGCTTCGAGCACTTCGCCCACGGGCGTCCCGGTCCAAACCGCCGTCGCGACCGCCCCCGTCGTCCATTGGTGGCCGCCGGCATCCGGCTCGAAAAACGTGCGTCCGTTCCCCGAACACTGCATCGTGTGTGGGATCGATTCGGTTGCGTAGTCCTCCCGCAGTTCGTCTGTCGAAAGCTCGGCCGTCTCAGTTACCATCCCGGTGAGTGAGACGGTCCAGTCGCTTTCATCAAGCCGTGGTGTGGGATGATGGTTTCGAACGTAGTGGTCTTCTTTCGGCGTCAGCAGTCGTTGCAGATCACTCCGAGACGCGATCTCGGCGTTTTCCGGATCCGATGAGAGGACTTGTAGTCCAGGATATCTCTCGACAAACGATTGCGGTTCTGTTCTGGAGAAGTTCTCACTCCCGGTCATGGGATGGTTCCTCTCCATACAATATGGCTGTCGTCTGAACACAGACTGTCGGTGACAACTCGGGGAGGTCTGAGAGCGGTATCTCTGACGGCTTTACTTATCAGACCAGTCTTGACCATATCAGTACTCCGAGCATGTGAGGCATGAGCACTCGCTTAGCGTACGACAAATTAGTATATAGGAAGCGTCCAGTTCGGCTGCACCCCCTGTCAGTAGCCACATGGTTACTGACAGTCTGTCAGTAACCCCTCTCGTTCAATAGAGATGGGCCCCGTCAGCAAGAATATAATCCGATTACACCGAGGCACGACCTCATCAGTAATCTAGTGCGTTGCTACCAGCTGTTAGGGCGCAGCGGCAGCTGTATCATCCGAGCGATGATGGAACGGCATGGTGATAACGAGTTCATCATACGGAAACACAGGGCGTTTCGAGCCGTCCTCTTCGCTGAATTGAATCACACCCATCGCTTCAAGACGAGTCAGCTCCTCGTAGACGTTTTTCACGTCACGCTCAACGAACCGGGCTGTCTCACGGATACTTCCAGGCTCGGCGTCAGTAATAGTGCGTAACAATTCGAGCGTCCGCTCGTTGAACGTTCGAGCTAGCTGGCTCTCGCTGGGGAAGGTAACGCTATCGGGCTGGTTGACTGGCTCGTTACGACCAAGCGATTCGAGAGCATTACGACCCTCCTGATAGCCGCTCTCGCCCTCATCGCGAACCGTGATTAGCAGCACGTTCTCGTCGTTGCTGTGATTGTTAGTGGGAGTCATGCTGATCGACCTCCGTTCTCGGATGGCTCAAACCTCGGTTTCGGTATCTCACTCCAGAACCGCTCGTAAAGCTCGACCATTCCCGGAAACTGGATGGTTCCTGTGGGCTGGTCGGTAGTGTGGAGTTCGTGGCCTTTGGTATCCTCGTGGGAATTGTCGTAGCGTCGAATGGTTCCGTCCTCCAGCGTTTTCGGTGGATTCGGAACCAGTGCGCCGTAGTGGAGCGTGTACCGCCAACTGGATGGATACGCTGCATCCTCTGTCCGACGAACCGACACTCGAACGAGGGTATCATCTTCGTACACGTCCGTTCGCGAGTACCCATCCAGATTGGTCGGGGTGAGTGCCATCCTCTACTGTTGGTTGCATAACCAACGCAATAAGGCTGTTGGCTCTACAACCAACAGCCAACAAAGAATGAAACGTTATTTGCTTTCCACAGCGCTAATGATGCTGCTTGCGGCCTTATTGATACGTTTCAGGTGGTCGCGAATCTCCTCGGCGTCGTCGTTCTCCCACGCGGCGAGGTAGAAGCCCGACCCACTGACGTCGAGGCCAAAGTACCGTCCGACCACGTAAACGACCGCCTCGGCTTCGAGCTCGCGCTCTTGCTGGTCGGTCCCGGCGCGGTCCTGGTGGAGCACCGCATGAGCATACTCGTGGGTGAGCGTTCCGGCAACGGCGGCGTTCTCGCCCTCTTTCACCTCGATCGTCCGATCGGCGTGATTGCACACCCCCTCGGCGCTGCCGTTGGTCCACTCGTCGGCGTCGACGATCGCAACGTCGTTCACGAGGTCGTCGCCGGCGTCGAGCAGGTCCGATAGCAGTTCATCGGCCTCACCCTCCGCCTCACTCGGGAGCGTCGGCAGCGGCTCGCCCTCGGTCTGTGAGACGTCGAACACCGACGCGGTGCGGAAGGTGACGATCCCCTCGCTCCACTCCTCGGGGTCGGTGTCGTCGTACTCACACCCGGCGCTCTCGTGGTAACTCGGCGAGTTGCCACACTCGGGGCACTGCTTCGCGATCACAGGCCGCCAGATGTATATCGCGCTCTCACCCGACTGGACCTGTCGATCGAATTCGTCTTGCCACGTCCGATACCCGGCGACTCGGGTCGCGTTCGGGCACTGCATCTGGATCAGCAGTGTGTTCCGCATTGAGTAGTCGTGAAACGCGCTCTGAGCGTCGAGAAAGCGCTTGAACGTCTCGCTCTCGCTTGCCGATTGAACCTCGTCGATCAGGTCCTCGACGAACTCCTCGGTCGACTCGCGCATTTTGTCTTCTCGACTATCCTTCTCGCCGAAATCTCGACCGTCCGTTTGGGTTTGGGTCGT
This sequence comes from Halococcus sp. IIIV-5B, assembly GCF_003602035.1. Taxonomy (NCBI): domain Archaea; kingdom Methanobacteriati; phylum Methanobacteriota; class Halobacteria; order Halobacteriales; family Halococcaceae; genus Halococcus; species Halococcus sp. IIIV-5B. Next base: position 27,496 of record NZ_QZWE01000010.1, read on the forward strand.
TGCCATAGGTTTTCTCCGGGGCGCTCCCCGTACTTCTACTAAACAGCTACAGACTGATAAAGCCTCCGTTCGACAGTATTATATGCTACTATACTGTGGCTACTACTACTATATGGTAGCACTATCCTTCGGGGATGACTATGAGCTCCCCGACAGATGTCCATACTGCAACCAGAAATTGGGTATGAATGGGTCTACAGCAACGTTCCGGGTGGGAAATGGCACATCTGAGTTTGGCGAGTACAGCCAAATCGAATGTGTATCCTGCGAAAAAATCGTCAAGCGAAACTACGGTGAAGAGGATGTTGCTCAACAAGATGACCCTTTAATTGATCCGGATCCTTGGGTGTATCGGGCTGAAGTACTCCGCAATGAATCATCTTTGAAGCGGCGGGAAGCGCAGGTGAGGTCGTTGAAAGAAGAAGGGCTATCACACGGAGATATAGCGGAGAAACTGGGAATAAGTGAGAGCACTGTCGGAGAATACTCCCGCCGAATTACTCGCCGTATCAATGAATCTGCAAGAACCATTGAGGAGATCGGACAGGTGATCGACCCAGTTCGACTCATAGAAGGTCAATTCGACGGATGGGTCATCTACCTTGGTTCGGAAGTGAAATGTCCCGTATGTAGAACTGACCTCTCTGTTGGTGATGAAGCTGTAGTCATGGCTGAACGAGTTAGCGATCAATGGGAAACTGTCGAAATATTCTGCAATGGCTGTCCAAGAGAGGAGTATGTAGCTGCACCTTATGGACCAGAGCAACCTGTGACAGAGATCTTCAAGACAGGGCAAGGACAAACAACCTTCTGCTTGGTGGAAGGCGAGTTGGAAGCTCGTGGTCCAAGACTGAAAGAGAACGGATTCGCACTTGAACGAGAGGAGTCACTCACACTCAGTTCTCCACACGTCCTCGAGGTCTGGAACTGAAATATCGCCAATAGTCAGATTCCTCTCTCAGGAATGGTATCCGAAGACCTACCCGACGAGCTCACCCTGTAGCTCCGCCCGTCGCTCCTCGCGGCGCTCTCGCGGCGGCTTGCCACCGCCGACGGGCGGCTCATCGGGCGACGATAGAAGGAACCACCCGCTCGCAACCTCCTCAAGCGCCAGCCATAGCCTATCGTCGAGGTTCTTCCCGCCGATAAGCGTAATGTGGTCGTCGAGGAACACGCCGGGCGAATCCTCGTCGATCGGGCCTGCTCCACACTCACAGCCGGCGGTGAACCCCGCACCGCCACCCTTGTAGATCGTGACCTCCTCGCTCGGCACTTGATGGGTCCGACCATGCCCACAAGTGTAGCTCCCGATCACCGCGCGCGTTCCCGGTAGCGTCGTCTGACCCGACATACTCAGGACCCCTCCGATTCGTCTCCGAACCCTGCGAGGTTCGACTGCTCGGGGCCGCTCTCATCCGACGCTTCCGCCGTACCGCTCTCGGAGTGATCGACCGTCTCGACCCGCGTCTCGGGCTCGCTCTCGCCGACGTCGCGGGTGCTCTCGCGCGACTTTTCGACCTCGATCTGCTCGGTGAGCCACCCGATCTGCTCGCCGATCCCGCTCGTATCGTCGAACGGATACACCACCTCAAAGCCGTACTCCTCAGCGAGCGCGTCGAGTCCGTCGCGGAGAGGCGCGAGATACGCCTGTCCGGCGAGCATGATCACCCGATCGAGCGGGTCCCAGTTCTCCCGCTCGGCGTGGTTCGTGGCGGCCTGCTCAAGCCCGGCGAGCACGTCGTCGGCCCACTTGTCGAGCGTCGCATATCTCGCGTTCTCGACTGCCTCGACGTCGAGCGGATAGTCGTCGATCGTCACGTCGTAGGGCGGGATGATCGACTTCGGCTATAGGGACCCGTAGAGTGCCGAAAGCACGGACCACGAATCGCCGACTAGCTCGGCGTACTCCCGCTTTTTCTGGAAGTAGCTGGACGTGTAGAGGTTGTAGGCGTACGCCTCTGAGTCCTGCTTTTTCGCGCCGTATCCGACGTAGACCCTCGTGCTCCCGGTAACGTCACCCATCGCTCTCGGCCTCCGACCGCCGGGATTTGGCAAACTGAACGGCGTTGCTGGCGTCGGCCAGCGTCTCCGTGTGGCTCACGACCCCGTACCGGGAATCCCGATTGAGGGTGTCGAGTTCGCCGAGCTCGTGGGCGGCGACGTCGAGCGCGATCGTCTCAGCGTTCTCGATCACGTCCTCGGGAACCGGCTCAAGGGTCCCGTTCGTGATATGGGATCGAACGTGGTCAAGACGGTGGTTGGCCGTCTCCCCGTTCATGCTCTCGAATACGACTGCTCGATCGGCCTCCGACCCGCTCTCGGCGGGGGCCTCCACCACCCGAACGAACGCGCCCGCGTTCCGGTTGCGAAACCAGCGCCCCTCATGGGTGAGCGCCGCGAGTTCCGCCTCGCTCATGTTCTGGTAGTTCTCGCGCCATGCGTCCATCGCCTCGCTCGCGGTCACGGTGTCGCTCTGGTTGCGTGCCATAGGTTTGCTCCGGGGCGCATCCCCGAACTTCTACTAAACAGCTACATACAGATAAAACCTTTGATAGCGAACGGTGAGACGGATACCAACCCGGCGCTGACACCGAATCTTACCAAACACTAGAGTCGGGATCGCGTTCTGATGTTTGGTAAGAGAGTTCGGCCGTCGCGACTGTCGCGAATCTCCTCACTACAACCGGCCTGAACGGTCGAACCAGTCGCTCTCGAAGGTGGGAATGGCCCCCGAATTGGGTTAAACCCCGAAGAAAACCTATGGCAAGGATTTCTGTTGGGGGCCACTTTCCTCTAATCCGGGTAGCAGGGAAAAGGGTTCGGGGATCGTTCGGGTTCCTTCCGTCGATCATGCGACAGCGAAACAAGCCGATTAGTGATCTGCTCTCGGTGAGCTCGTGAGCGCTGACTGAGCGATCGCTCACCAAGTGGGTATCTGCCCACCGGATAAGCACTCACCCGAGCGGTGAGCGGCCGCCTATCGGATGGGATTCACTCGCCGAGTGATTCCAGCATCCCAGCGACCGTATCCAGTTCCTCTTTTAGCGACTCGCGGAGGTCGTCAAGGTGGTCGGCGTACTCATCCATCTCCTCGCCCGGCGCGGGGCACCCGTTGTTGCTGATTTCGAGGGCGACACGTCGGCGGTGCTTACAGTTCGGTGCATCGCGGTATTCGGTGTCGGGACAGTTACAGCACCGGGGCTGATCGATGACCACCGTATAGGTCGATCCCGATTCGCTATGCACCTCGTAGATGCCGGTGCAAACCCCTTCAGCGTCGGTTTCAGGGACGACGACCATGTTCTCCGTCCGGGCGCGAACCGCTCGCCGGTGAGCGGCGTCGAGGTCGTCCATGTCCGGGCTGTTCTCCGCCGATTCGTCGCCGAGGGTCGCCGTTTGTGCCATTGCCATAGGTTTCCTCCGGGGGCGCTCCCCGTACATCTACTAAACAGCTACACACGGATAAACCCTTTGAACGAAGATGATCGTAGAATGGGAAGTGAGCGACTCTGTGGGTTGATGAGGAGGTTTTGAGCCGTGAGAAAACACCATCGTCGGCACCGATACCGGCGTTCTGCTGGTCTAGTTGTCGCCAGCGGTTTCGAGGGCTTCGCGGGCGTCAGCGGCGGCGGCGGGGTCGTCGGCCCCCATCGGCCCGCCCATGTCCATCGCCATTTTCAGCGCGTCGGCGGCGTCGGCACACTGCTGTTCGGTGAGCGCGCCCATCCGGGTGTCACCGTCGCCATCGAACGCCCCGACGATCTCCTCGCCCGCGTCGATCACGTCCACCGCGCTCGCCACTTCCTCGAAGCCATCGGCGGTGAGCGTCACGGCCACCCGATCGTCGCCCGCGTCAAGCGGCGTTTTGCCGGTGACAGCCACCACCCGAAACAGGTGCTTGCACATCGCCGAGCGCTCCGCGTCGGGGCACGTACATGAGCCACCTTCGAGCAGGTTCACCGTGTAGGTGCTCCCCGATCCGCTGTGAACGTGGTACGCACCGGGTTCGTCCGCCGATTCGACGTGATAGAAGCTATCCAGCGCGCGGTGGATACGCTTCGCTTCCTTGTCGGGAGCGTCGAGATGCTGGTTTTCGCCCGTTTCGCCGCCGTCGGCGGAGGTTTTCGTTGATGCCATAGGTTTGCTCCGGGGGCGCTCCCCCGTACTTCTACTAAACAGCCACAAACGGATAAGCCTCTCGGTCGAGAAACGGCGGTTCTCGATCGCAGATTTTAACTGTATGTGGCTGTATAGTAGATGTAAGGGGGACCCGGATGGGGACCCTCGGGAGAAACCTATGGCACAAGGTCAATCGACTGCTGACGACTCCGGCGAATGGGACACTGAACTGACGATCCGCGTCTCGGGCGCGACGATCCCCGACGATGAGCAGGAACGCGAGACGATCCTCCAAGACCTCGGACGACAGGTCGGGCGGATACTCGAAGAAAACCACGGGATTCACGCCGACGACGTGAGCGGGAACATCGGCCCGGAATACACCCAGATCGGCGACGACTGCCCGGTGTGCGGACACTCGCACGTCGAACTGCGGGATTACACCTATACCGATAACGGCGCGACCGCCTCGGCGTTCTGCTCCGAATGTCGCTGGTCCGGGACCGCGATCTACCGGCTGATCGACTACGAATCCCACCGGAACGACGACGACTGGCGATCGGCGGTCATGTCGGGCAAATCGAGCGCTCACCGCTTCAGCTACTAAGATGGACGTCTCGACTGTCGAGTTCGACTATGAGCCGGTGAGCGACACCGGGATGGGGATCACCCACTTTCGAGTTGATGAGTCCGAACGCCGTCATGCGGGCGCTCCTCGCCCGTTTCACGGCGGATGGCTATCAGTACGTGGTCGTGAATATGCGCGGCGGTGACGCCGCTCGCCGGTTCCTCACCGATAGCCTCGGGATGACGCTCGTCGAGGGACCGAACCCCGACGGATTTGTGACCGCTGAGACTGAGCTCATCGACCGATAAACCGGATTACGACAGCTTCCCTACTGCCGGTTTTCGGTATATATAGCCACTCTCGCGACGATATACGCTTATCTCCGATCGAGGGGCTTATCCGCTTGTAGCTGTTTAGTAGAAATGCGGGGAGCCCCGGAATGGGAACCCCGAAGCAAACCTATGGCACTTTCGGAAACCGGAACCCACGACGACGCACAGACCACAACCGGCGACGGACGCACCTACGATGGCCGTCGGCGCTCGAACGCGCGAAACCTCGTGACCGGGCCGGACGGGAACCTCGACGCCCGGACGGACCTCGCGAACCACTCGCCGAACGGCCTCGAATGGGGCTACGGCGGGAGCGGCCCCGCGCAGCTAGCGCTCGCCCTGCTTGCCGACTGCTACGCCGACGCCGTGGCGCTCGACCACTATCAGCAGTTCAAGAGCGACGTGATCGCGGGCCTCGACGGTGACGAGTGGGCGCTCGACGCCGCGACCGTCGAGAACTACCTCGACGCCGAACAGGTCGAAGCCTCGACGCCCTCGACGGAGATCACCGGCCCGCATGATGAGGTGATCGACGGTGAGGCGACCGGCGCGACCTTCTATCGTTGCGAAGGGTGCGGCCTAGAGTCGCTGGGCGAGGACCTGCAATACAATGGCTGTTCCCGGTGTGAGTAGGGAAGGCAACAGACCGGGATCATAGCCTTTATCCGTTTGTAGCTGTTTAGTAGAAATACGGGGTGCCCCGGAACGGAACCCCGGAGAAAACCTATGGCACGGACTTTCGACGGTACGACCGCGACGGAACGCTCACAGACCGACACCGACACCGACCCGGCACCGGACACCCGGTGTAAGGAGTGCTCCCACAAATGGAACCAAACCGCTGAGGGCTACAAGTGCCCTGAGTGCGGTTCTAAAGGACGTATCATTCGGAGTGAACGGGCTGATTTCGGCGGCGGCGAATCAACCGGGATCGACGAACTCTGATCAGCTGGTTTCAGACGGCTCTTTCTGGCGTTCATCTGCTTACTGAGTCCTCTATCCTGCGTTCTTAGCAACATGGATCAAAGAGTTTATCCGTCTATAGATGTTTAGTAGGAGTACGGGGGAGCGCCCCGGAGATAACCTATGGCACGGAATACTGACGGAACGGGCGCGACGGATCGAATCAACATTGACGCCGACCTGCTCGACGCCGATCGCCCGGTGTGGGCGGTCGCCGACGAGAACGGCGAGGTTCGGCTCTATCAGGAGGACCCGGAGGGGTCGATCGAACCCGGTGGCGACCTCCTGCTCCACTACGACAACGCCGAGGACCGCCCGATCGGGATCGGGATGCAAGAGGAGCGGACCACGTACGACGACGATCTCGGACGTGTGGTGACGTATGAGACGTACCCGGTGGTCGACCTCGCGACTGGCGAAGAATTTGAGCTGTGGAACGAACTACCCGACGACGATCACAACTCGTTCACCCCGCTCACCCTGATCAACTGAGCGGCGAACGCCCGACGTCGAGATTTTACTCTCCGTCGGTTGCCTGAGCGCGCCGTTCGGCCCCGACCTCCAGAACGGTGAGAAGACTCTCAACCATCGGATCGTCCGGGTTCGCCCGGTAGAGTGGCGAATTACCCGCCTTATCGACCTGCTCGACCACACCGAACGCGAGTAGGTCATCAACGTGTTCGTACCATGAGGACCGCCCGACACCCGCGTGCTTGCAGATTTGGGCGGGATTCGCTTTCTCGCCGTCCATCGTGATCACTGTCTGAATGAGCTGGGCTTTCGAGACAGGCGTCAAGAGCGATACGAGCGCGCCGCGCTTCACGCCTGCTCCGTGATTGCCCGCCTCGACCTCCTCCTCGGTCGGGAGCTGATCCACGACGTACTGCGGGAGGTCGTCGGTCTGCTGGCGTTCCTGCTCCGCCAATTCGTCGTCCGATAGTTCGCCGCTGGGTTCTGCCTCCATACCCGTCTTTGGAGAGCCATCGACATAACCGTTCCGGCTATTCGTACAGTACCGTCCGAAGTTTCGGACAGACTTAAGTGGATCAAGCCTGTATGTAGGAGTAGGAGGTGAGAATCATGGTATCCGATGCAACGTACAAGGCGCGCACCGCCGCTGTGCTGTACCGCGAAAGCGCGTACCTGCCACAGTGGATGAGCGTGGCTGACGTGGTTGACAAAATCGCTGACCCCGCCGAAATCGGGAGCGCTGAAAGCGCTATCCGGCGGACGGCGGCCGACCGCGTGAGTCCGGTCATCTTCACGCCCGGCACTGGGCGCTCGGCGGTGTCGCTTGAACGCGGGGCCGTAGATGCCCGCGTCAAAGACTGGATCGAGCGCCACGACCCGTCGGAACTGCCGTTCGGCTTGCGGTAGGGGCCTCGCGCCCCGCGCCGACGGGGTATGGCTGAACGACCACGGCGCTCGGGGGCTATCTCCCCCGACAGTCGCCGGTAGGACGTACTGCACCCAACACGGTGAGCGTTTCGCCGGTCATGATCGACGCGGTCGCCCCGAACACACCCGTCGCTCCCGGCGCACTGATGTTGCGAACCACATCGGATACCACCCCTTTCACCCGTTTTCCCCGATCGAGAGCGCCCTCGACGTCGCGGCGCTGGTCAAATCTTACCTAACGTCTGAGCGGGATTCCGTCTGAGTGTTTGGTAAGAGAGTCCGGCCTCACGGCGCTGCGCGGCGGTCGGGGTTCCATATCGAGAACACACCGCCGTTTTCGTAGGTTCTGTAGCTCCGCGATCGAACCCACCGATCGGGGGTGTGCTTTTCCTCTCCGAGAGTCAATTCCGGCCCGTTCGATGGTCGACCTCCTCGACGTCCCGGACGGATACGACTACCATGCCCCAGCGATCGAGGTTCCGGCGCGCGTCGTCTGGCTCAACCGCCTGTTTCGGCTGGTGCTGGCTCTCGTCGTGTTGACTGTTGCGTGGCTCATCCACGGTCGGCCTCCTCTTACTGTGGTCGCACTCGGTATCGCGACGATTCACGAGCACAATCAGGCGCTCTACATCCTGATCGTCATCTCCTCGCTCGGCATCTTCCCGATTCACGAGCTCGTTCACGCGGTCGCTGGGTATCTCCGAAAGCTCAAGGTCCGTATCGGGTGGGACTGGACCTATCTCGCGCCGTTCGTCACAACCTACGGGCGGCCTCAAACGAGGTCTGAGACGGCTCTCGTCGCCGGGCTTCCCTTCGCGACTCTGACGCCGCTGTTGGTCCTGATCGTAGTCTTCGCCTCGACCCCGTGGGCGGCCGTGTTCATCCCTCCAGCGTTGATCAATATTCTCGGGTCGGGCCCGGATCTGAATACTCTCTGGCAGATGCACTCGCTCCCGGACGGCGCACTGCTTCAGAACGACCGTGACGAGAATACTGCCTACTACGTTCCCTCTCACTCACGTTGAGAATCCATTTCCAGTGCTTCAGCGCGAGTATGTATCCTCCCTACAGAGTTCACCGATTTCTTTGCTGTTCACCCGAACTACGAAGACCCTCCTCCCAAATCATCAACCATGGAAACGACTCGCCACTTCACGACGAAAGTTTACATCGTCAACGAGGGCGCGACCGCGCTCCATGAACATCCGGGATTGGGACTCCATCTCCCACCCGGTGGACACGTTGACCGTGACGAACTCCCTGCCGAAGCTGCACTGCGGGAAGTGAGAGAAGAAACCGGCCTCAATGCGGAATTACTCTGCGAAACAGCTGACATTGAGGTTCCTGGTGGTCGTCCGCTTGCTGAACCTGCCTACTATCTACTCTATGACGTAGATGTTGACTCGAATGGCGAAGTTGCCCACCAGCATATCGATCATATTTACTTTGGTAGAGTATCATCACGAGAAATTGTTCCGACAGGTCACGAGGCACCAGCTAAAGCCTGGAATTGGTATATGCCCAATGAACTCCGCCGAAGCGATTTTGATCCGGACACAGTACAAATCGGTCTTGAGGCTATCGAAGCTGTTGAGTAGGTCCTCCGGACCCAGAGGTATTGCCTTCTGTTGTCCGAGTCGATAGACCACCCTGAGCGTACGCTCGGATTCACGCCTGCGTCTAGCAGAAATCTCACACTCCCACTAAATGCTTTCTCCGCCAGCTGTCAGAAGTACTGTGCAAGATTCAGAGGCTAGATTGATGATGAAACCGTGTTTGGTGAGTTCCCATCTGGATTGATGAGATGGGCTGACTGGAGCAATGCCGCTATTCGAGTATCTGCTCCGTCTCAGCCTGGATATCGAAGTCGTTCGGCTTGGCCACCCTGACGGCAGGGAGCTGTCGGAGCCGCGGGCGCAGGAGGATGTAGCCAGCTATGAAGCCGAAACCACTGGCGGCCAGTGCCATCGTTATCGTCGTTCCCAGTGTCTCGCCGACCGCACCACCGATAAGCGACCCCAAGGGAAGCGTCGCTCCAGATGCGGTGCCTTTCGTCGCGGAGATCCGACCCAGGAGGCCGGCTGGGAACACCCGCTGGTCCAGCGTCGAACTGAGTACGCCCGATATACCGCTGGGTACCCACGCGAGACCGAACAGGACAACCGTGAGTGCCGGGGATGACACGAGAACTGCAGCGAGCCAGCAGCAAGCAGCTGCTCCTTGAACAAGGAGCATTCTACCGTAGGGGACGCCCTCGAACCACGGCCCGGCGAATGAGCCGATGAGTCGGCCGATCCCGAGCGCATCCAATAGGAGGCCATAGATGGCAGGGCCGCCGAGGCTGTCACCGAACGCCGGCAGTATCGCCAGCGTGAGACCGGTCGTGAAGTTCGCCACCGCAGTTGTGAGCACCAGTTCGACGAATACCGTCCCGCGAAGCACCGCAATGCCGTCCCGGAGATCCAAGACGTACGAGCGCAGCACCGAACGAACGGTCGGTCCGGCCGTTTCATCATCTGATTCCGTGCGCCCGTCAGCTTCCGTAGCGGTTCTGATCCGGATACCGGCGAACAGTAGCGCAGCGGCGGCGAAGGTGACAGAGTCAGCGAGGAATAGAGCCGTCGCACCGAACACGGCGATGAAGACGCCGCCGAGTGCGTCGAACACCATGTCCAACCCAAGCGTCACGGTCGAAAGTGCGGAGTTCGCGCTAGAAAGACGCTCGTCGTCGACGATACGGGGCAACAATGCTGTCTCCATCGGTGCCATCAGCAGCGACGCGAGCATCAACAGCGGTGCAACGGCGAACAGGACGCCTACTTCTAGGTATCCTGTCGCCGCCGCCAGCGGCAGAGCTAGCACGACGGTACCCTGAACCACCTGTGAACCAACGAGTACGTATCCGAGTGGTAGGCGATCGACCAGCGGTCCGGCGAACACCTGTAAGAGCCACGGCAACAACAGTATCGCGTTCAACGCGCCGGTGACCAGCGTTGAGCCACTCAGCTCAAAGGCGATCCAGAGCATCGCTACCGTGTAAAGACTGTCACCGGCATTCGTGACGAACTGTCCGGCAAAGAAGCGCCGGAAATCAGCGTTGCGCCACAATATACGGTTGAGTACGGTCATTGACGATCACCCCTGAGCGACACCGGTACAGCTCTGAGTGGAATGTGCGAGCGGTCTCCTCGCCAAGGATTCGAGTATCGGCGTGGGCGGTTCGGTCGTGATTCGTGTGACGGTACGTGGTCGTACGAGCGCCGGCTCTGGGCCGGCAACTCGGCGAGTTTCAGCATATGCGTGTATGGTCAGGAGGAAGTGCTGCTACCGGGGAGGCAGCGAAACGAACCCGAGTGCTGCGGCTATCGGGCCCGTCCGGAAGCGGGAGGCGAGAGAGGGTCGAACACCGGACGAATTGCGGGCCGGTGAATCATAGAACGAATCTATTCGACTGTTCACGTGGTTGATCAAAAGTGTATTGCTTCAGTATGGACCGGGGTGGTTCCACTTTCTCAGCTTGTTTTGTAGGCCCTGCATGAGTGTTCAAATAGGAGGCGTGCAAGATGCGCGTCCCGTATCTCGCCCACCGATTCCAACAAGTCGGAAATCTGGAATCGAAGATTCGGAGGACTAAGGCTAATCCTTCTATCTCCGGGCGCTCGACACTGTTCACGAGGTCGATCATGCACGCTGTCTATGCGGGCCCGGAGCGCGCTCTTGTACGGCGCTGGCGATGGTGGGGCCTCTCTGCTCGGCAGGCGTCACCTCTCGCTTTGCAAGCCGATAGGCCGCTCTAAGCGTCCGCTCGGATGCACGTCTCTGGTGTCCCTGCTGGCCGACTGTCTCACGGAACCCATACTGTTCTCAGGTCCCCCACTGGCTCCGTGGTTCGCACTGACTTCGCGACTCTCGCTACTCCCACGTTGCCGACCACTTCTACCACTCCTACCTCTCTCACAACTTACACACCCCAAACTACTCTTAGGTAGTAAACTACTTAGACACAGTACAACCCTCAAAAGCACTGTACCAATTCAAGGAACTAAGACGCTTAGACACTGTAAGATACTCTAAAACCCTACACTGGCCGGGGTAGCCATGAGCCTCCTACTGGGTGCGGCCCTCTGAATCCCTCGAAGAATCATGAGTCCTCTAATCCGCATGACCGGCAGGCTACTCCGACAGGCCACACTACGCTGGACCCGACAGGCCGCCCCCGCGCTACGCCGAGCGCGGGACACGCTCGATCCCGACATCGCGGTGCGGGCACGCCGGCGCGACAGACCGCAGCGGCGCGGGGTGCGATAGACCGCTGCCGCCTCCGCTGACTGCTGTCCGCTGACCACCCAGCTACCGCAGGTTGACAGGCCCTTTGCTGTCGCTGTCTCACTCACACTGCACACCCTGTTCGGTGTAGCAGGTTTGCTCCCTGGAATACCAGGGAAGCGCTGGCTGTCGGCATCGCTCTGATGCCTGTTTCTCCTCGTGGAATACCAGGACTGCTGTCGCTGGTTTGAGCTCGCACGCAGCCGCTCACTGCTTTGGTGGATACCCACCTTTGCTGTAGCTCGCTGGCCCCCTGGAGTACCATTATTACTCTTGCTGTTTGCAGTACTGGATCTCAACTGATCCGCTGTGCTCTCGAGGTGGCACTCACCTCCTCATGACCAGTCTCTAGACTGGGCTTCTCCTGGTGGATACCCACCCACTGCTCTCGCTGTTTCAGTAGTGGATCTACTGGACCTCTCCTGGTGGACACCCAGCCCTGCTGTCGCTGTTTCAGCACTGGCTCTCCTGGTGAGCTCGCACTGGATAGCCGCCGCTATCTATCTGATTTCTGATACTGGATTACCGCTGTATCGCTCACCTGCCTGCCCTCTCTCGTGGCACCTGTTTCTGCTGGCCTGCCTGTCCCTGGTGCTGTGCTGTTCTTCGGTGACCGCTGTCCACACACTCATCCATCCACTCGCTCTGACGCTCAGTCAGCTGGGGCAGCTATCGCTCTCTGCTATCGCTGCCTCAGTGGTGGACCTCCCTCTCTCATCACACTCTATTCCCATCTCATATTTCTGGTAGTTCTGGCACTTTAGCCCTCCTGATTTCTGCACTCGCTATGCTATTCGGAGTCGCTATACTCACTCACACCCACCCTGGGTAGTTTACTCACCAGAGGTGGCTCACTCGCTCTATGCTCTCAGCATCGCCTGGTATTTCTGTCTCGCAGAGGTCGCTGGCTGTCCATACTTCTCAGCTTTCTTAGTATGCTTTCCGCTGGGTCGCCCCTGGGTATTCCCATCCGGTATCGGCTGATCTCTACTCGGGTGTATTCCGAGTTGTTGTGTCGCGCCGCTGTTTGGGCTGTATAATCCCTTTCATTGAATAGACAAATTGAACGGGACACAATTATCCTGTCGTGATTATCCAGACTTATTCGATGGGACAATTTTTATGGTACTCTTATTCGATATGTGCTCTATGTCCAAGACTGGTAGCTCAGTCACAGAATTTGACTGGCTGACAGAATCCATATTGAAGGAACTTCGCTCCGGGGAGGGGGAAGCCACCACTTCTGATTTGAGGGAACTGACTGGTGTCGGGAAGGGCACCAAAATAAACTACCGGATAGACAATAAGTTAGAACCTCAAGGCTTCGTGGAGACAGAACAACCCGATGCCAAACCGGGGAAGATACCGCCCAAGAAGGTAGTGCTTACAAGCCGAGGAGAGGGGCTGGCCGACCAGCTTCTCGACGCCGGGGATTCGGATGACCTCTCGATCTCGGCGGAGCTTGATCAGCTTCGGGCGTCGGTCAACAAATTGGAGTCAACTGTCGAGTCTCAATCAGAAACTATCACTAACCAGACAGAGACAATCGAGGCTCAAGAGGACGAGATTCAGGACCTCAAACAGCGCTACAATGAGCTCGCACAATGGGTCAACGAGCAGAGTAGTGGCGACGTCGCGACGGGGGATTAGTCGCCGGTTCCGCTCTCGGTATCCGCGTCTTCATCCGACGGGTAGAGGTCGAAGGTTTTCCCTCCCTCGTCGGTGCTCTCCTCGTCTGTATCACGGGCGTCATTGGCGTCCTCATTACCCGTGGTATCTTCACCCTGCGTAGTATCCTCACTCACCTCATCTTGAGTGCTATCTTCGCTACTCTCGTCGGTCGTGGCTGGCTCACTAATCGTGGCCCCTTCGCTACCTGAATCGGCCTGAGTATCTTCGCTCTCCTCGGTGGGCGTGGTGTCTTCGCTGGCCTCGGTTGCCTCGGGATCGTCGCGACCCTGCTCGTCGACGTCGCCGCCACTCCCATCGGTGGCCGTGGCTTCGGTTCCCGTCTCGTCTGCCGATGGCTCGTTACTACCTAAACTATCTTCGCTACTTTCACTACCCATATTGTCTGTGGTTGGTTGACTGCTTTCAGTTGCTTCAGCGTCTTCGCTACCCGTGCTGTTTTCGGTGCTTTCAGCACTCACGCTGTCCGGGCTACTCTCACTGTCTGTGTCACCTGTGCTATCCGTAGCCTCCTCGGGACTCTCGCTCGCCTCGGTGCTCTCACTGGCCGGAGTCCCTTCGCTTGGCTCACTGGCTTCGCTGGCTTCGTCGGCCTCACTGGCCTCCACCTCGTCGGGGTCGCGCGACACCACCGACGACGGCATTCTCATGTCCTCGGGCAGCAGCGGCCCGACGACCTCGCCGTGCTTGTAGACCATCGGCTCGTCGTACTGCTCGTTGTTCCCATCGGGGAAAATGACGAACTCGAAGTCCTCCGCCGTGGGCGTGTTCGGCTCGCCGTTCTCATCGGTGAACTCTATATCAGGGATGAACGGCTCGACGACGGGCGTCCACTCCGCTTTCATCTCGTCCTTCGTGCGGAATACCTGCTGTTCACCGCCCGCCTGGACGTGGTACTGACCCTCGCCGTCGGTGTCGTACTCATAGTAGGCGGGGAACGCCTCGACCGGCGGATCGGCGAGATCCTTCGCCCCGCCGAAGCGGGCGTAAATCTCTCCCGAGTCGTCGGCGAGCACGATCTCGTCGCCGTCGTCGCGCCACACGGTTTCCGAACCCTTCCGGGCGGGACGAAGCGCGACGAACTCGCGGCGCTCGTCGATCATGAAGTCGTTCGACTGGTTGTAGTACCAGAGCTCGCCGTCGTCGTTGCGCTCGCGAGCGAATATCAGGTCCTCCAGGTCGTCGTCGTACATGATCCGCTCGCCGCGGCGAGCCCAATACTCGAACACGCTCGAATGGTCGGGCACGTTCTCGGGGTCCTCGATCTCGGCTTCGTTGTAAGACCCGTCCTTCGTCGTGAACACGCATTTCATCCCGACGTCCATCGCTTTCCGAAGGTTGGTCATCGTCTGCATCGGCTTCGTGATCGTCGACGTCTCCGCCTCGATCGAAATATCCCGCCCGCCGCTATACTCATAGACCTCGTTGAAATCGGTTTTCAGCTTGCTTTCGAGGTCGTGCATCTCCGAGAGGTTGTCAGCAGAGGTCGGATCGACCGGCATCAACCCTACACCGTCGGGAAGCTCGCCGTCGCCCTCGCCCTGCGTGGGGAGCGTCACGGTGTAGCCCATGCGCTCGTAGGCGAGCTTCGACTGTGAGAGCACCCAGCGGTGGTCTAGGCCGCCGCCAGAGCCCGACGAACCCGTATCCTGCACCAGTCCGGCAACTTCGCGGCCTGCGGGCGTGAGACGGGCGTGAACCTCGCCATTCCGCCGTTGCTTTTCGAGGTAAGCGTCGTCGGACTCCTCTATCAGATTCGCCGTCTGACTGAGGTAGCCGAGGTCTTCGCTGGCGATCGTCTCCCACGCCTCGCGAACGCGCTCGTGGTGGACAAACTCGCCGACCTTCTCGCTGCGGATCTGTGCGCGATCGACCGCTGCAAACATTTCATCCCGGCGTTGCGTATCTTCGTCCTTGCCGGCGTCCGCAGCTTCAGCCATCTCCTCGGGACTGCCACCCGCGCGGAACTCCGAGCTCTCACGAATCTGCTCGGAGGTCATACGCTGAGTCGCGTAGCGTTCGAGCGAGTTCTCGATCATGGCGTCGACCTCCTCCTCGGTCGCGGCTTCCTCCTCGACGATCTCCTCGATCGGTGGGAAGGAATTGACCTTGTAGGAGTACGTGAGCTCTTTGCGCTCATTCTCGGTGCGGAAGTAGAACTGGAAGTTGGGGAGGTTCGTGAGGTCGGCAGCGCTCACCTCCTCGCTGTGGCGGGTCACCATCTCCTTCGCCTCACCCTGCCGCTGTGGATTGAAATTCACGAACGTCTGGCACTGGCCGAGGATCGCGTTCTTGATCTCCTCCTCGCCCGCCAACTGGTTCGAAAGGTCCTGGCACGCCGGGACGATCGATAGGTTGGCCGACCGGGCAAGCGATAGAATCTCGGCGAGCGATGACTGGCCGCTTACGACCTTATCGAACTCGTCGAGGATCGCGTAGAACATCGGCGGGTCGTCGAGGTTCTGCACTGCCGACCAGATTCGCCGGATGAGTGCCGTCGCGATGAGCTGGCCGGCCGTCCCACCCGTAGAGGTCATATCTCGCACGATGATAATTTTCCCCTCGGCGACGGCCTGCTCGACGCTGAATGTCGACTCGGGATGAGAGACGATCGAGCGCATGAGGTCGGACTCGACCCACTGCTGCAACCGACCAATCAATGGCTCAATATCGCTGTCGTCCATGTCGGCGAGCTGGCGAGCGGCGTAATCGACGATCCACTCGATCCGTTCGTCGCTGAGGTGCTGGGCGTACTCCTGGCGACCCTGCTCGTCGATCAGGGCGTAGTACATATCCAGCAGCGTGAGATTGCGACCGGATTTCGCCATCCCTCGGGCCATATTTCTAACCACTCGGCTCATTCGTGGTCCCCAATACTCGTCGCTGCCACCGGCCTGAGCGACCAGTGCCTCAATGTCGTCGGCCATCGACTCGACTGCTTCCGCCATTCGTGCTGACTCGGGATCGGGATCGCCGGGGATCTCGAGGAAATTGAACCCGACCGTCTGCTCTCGATCGCCACCGACCTCAATGTAGATCAGGTCGTCGCGACGGTCCTCGGGAACCATCGACACAAAGTCACGAGCATCGTCCGCTTTGGGGTCGTAGAACAGTGCTCCGGTGCCTCGGCGAATCGCCTGGGTAAAGAAGTTCTTTAGCAGGGTGGTCTTCCCGAACCCGGTCGCGCCGCCCACGAACATATGCCGTTTCAGTACGTCAGGGAGCACTCCCGCCTCGGTGTTCTTCCGAGCACCCTGACCCAACCAGTAGGGATCACCGGGCCCGCTTTTGAGCATGAGCGCTTCCTGCTCCTGGTGGGGTGTGAGCTCCATCCGATCGAGGTCGTGACCCGACCAGTCGAATCGCGGCGTCCCCATCGGCACGGGATCGCCGGCTTTCGTCGAGGTCCAATCGACGTGCTGATTTTGGACGTCATCGCTGGGGAGGTGAGCAAGGCCAGCTAACTCCTCCGGGGTGCATTCAATATTGGTCCGCTTTTCGGCCTCTCGACCGAGCACTGTCGACCCGAACTGTTTCGCCGTCCGCCCGTTCATGCCCGGAACATAACTCGACGCGGGCTCGGCGTAGAGCCGCTGGTTTTGGTTCGTTCGGTAGCGGTTTCCGATCTGGTTCGTGAGGTCGCTGAGACGGTCGTTCGCCATCTGTTTGGTCGGTGCGGAGACGAGCACTCGCATCTCGACCGCGAATATATCCCGGCTTTTCTGCTCCTCAATGGTGTTCGCTGCCTCCTTCTCGTCTTTCGTCGCATCCCGCGTATCCAGCAGGAAAGCGTGCTGACCGCGAAGGTTCTTGGCGGTGTGAGTCGCCCGTATCTGTCTGAAACGGCCGCGTTGCTTGGGGTAGAATACGAGTTGGTAGATGCACCGACAGTCCTCCTCGCGGGTGAACGGGCCGATCAGGTCCTTGTATGGGTCGCGAGTCGGGCCTCGGCTCCGTGTCCCAAACCCGCCGTTGTCCAGGTTCTTGATCGGGAAAATTGGGTTCTTCATCAAATCGAAGCGAGCGCCGGCGATCGCCCGACCCGGCTCGAACATATCTGGTTTCTCCTCGCCGTTGTTGGTCGGGTATTTCTCGGTCGATTGCCGGACGTTGGAGTTCGGATAGTCCTCGCTCATCTGCTCGCGGAAGCTCTCACCCGTCGTGATGTTCTCGGGAATATAGCAGAACTTCGTGCGTTCGCCGTCAAACCACATCTCGAAAACGTGGCTTTCGCTGTTGTTGATGAGGCCCAGCTTAGTCTGATAGTGATAGAGCCCACCGAGTAGGTCCACAGCCTCCTCGACGCCGTTCTCGCCGTGGTACGGCTGTAGGGTGTAGATGGGCGAGTCGAACGCTTCGGCCGTCTCATGAAGCGCCTGAGCGTCCTTCTCGGACAGCGTTGCAGCTCGCGCGAAACTCATCTTGTTCGACCACCACGCCTTACGAATGATTCCCATTGTTAGTCCTCCGTTGTATCGTTAGTTTCCTCACCACCGCTGTCCGATTCGTCGACCATCCCCCCGCTACCATCCGGGATCGGCGGCTCCTCTGTTTGGTCATCCTCGTCGCTCTCGACGTCGGCCTCGTGAGCGTTCTCTCTAAGCCGTTCGGCAGAAGCCTGACCGACCCCTTCCGCTTCTTCAAGGTCGTCGAGGTCGGCCTCACGAACGTCGCTGACTGTCTCGAAACCGGCCTCTCGGAGCGCATCGGCTTTCGACTCACCCACACCGTCGACCTCGGTCACATCCACGCCAGCGCCGTCCTCGTCGCTCTCACCGACCTTTGTGATGGCGGGCTCAAGGTCGCTCTCTGATGGGCTCTCGTCCGTCTCGCTGCCAGCGTCGGTATCGGTGTCGTCGTCCGCTGCGATACCCGACCCGAGGACATTGGGATAATCTATACTCCCATCCGACTCGTCTTCCTCCTCAGCCGGCTCGGGTTCTGTAACCTCCTCTCTTGCTTCGGCGGCCGCTTCCAACCGTTCTTCCCGTGCTTTCTCCGCTTCTTGCTCCTCTAGCGATTTGCCTTCCAGGTAGGCCTCCCAGTCACCGTGCTGTGTCTCACGGTAGTCGGCGATCGTCGCCGCGTAATCGCTCACACGGCGCTCGATCAGGTAACGGTCGCCCTCAATATCGACGAGTGCCTCGGAGTATTCCATCCCCTCATTGTCACCCGTCGCGAGCTCGCCCGAAACCAGCGCTGCCTGTTCCTGGGTAAGCCCGAATTCAAGAGGCGTATCGACGTCGATCTCGCCGAGGTCACGCCATATTGCCGTCGAACACTGCTTCGCAATCACCTTCGCAGCGCCGGCGTCAAAGTCCTCGCCTGCCTGCGAAATGAAATCGAACATGAGTCCGATGTTCCGGCCCGCCCGGACCATGCTCTCGATCTGGTCGGCCTGAGCAGCATCCCGAAAGAGGTCGTGCGCCTCGTCGACGACGAGATTCACGTGACCCCGCGTCTGCTTCGCCAACTCGTAGGCGTGAGAGGTGATGAGCGCCATGATCATCCCCTTCGCCGCTGTCTGATCGTTATCGAAATCAGACATATCAAAGTAGACTACATCATCATACATATCCTCGTCAGATTCGCCGTTGAAGTAGCTGTACGTGCCGTTCGGCTGGAATTCTTTCAGCCGATTCAGCAGCACGCCAATATCATCTTCGAGCGCGTTGATCTCGCTCTGTGTGTTCTTGTAGGTGTATTCACTCGGATTCTCAGACATTTCCGCCAGCGTGTCGAAATAGTTCTCCATCGTCGGGGACTTCTTGCTGTGCGTTTCGGGGTCGTTCGTGATCCCAACGTCATCATCCTCTGGGCCAGCGTTCTTGTAGGTCTGCCTGACGGTCGTCGAAATCGTCGAACGAATGGCCTGAGCCTGCTCCTCGGGAGCGTTGTGGCTCATGTAGATCTGGAACATATCGGTGACGAGACGCACCTTATCGTCGAGCGATTCCTGAGTCCCCTGCGAGCGCTCCGGTGGGCGAATTTCGAAGGGGTTGATGGTGGTGTCACCGACCTTGATTTTCGACCCATTGAACGCCTCGACCGGGCCATCGAAGCCACGCGCAATATCCACGATAACGGTGTTCTCCGTCGGGTTGCGAACCATCTCCTCAATGATGTGATTCTTCACGTCGAACGATTTGCCCGACCCGCTGCGACCCACCCAAAAGCGATGAGGTGCGGTCCGGTGGAGTCGGTCGGCTTGAAGAATCCCCAGCGGGTCGCCCGTCTCTCGAACGCCGGTCTTTGCGAGCCCGTAGATGGTCCCGGTCGGTTCGACCGGGTAGTAGCCGCTGTAGGGGAACAGACACGCAACCCCATCGGAGGTCATGTCAAAGGTGGTATCGACGCGCGTCTCCTCCCGAAGCGCGTTGCTGGGGGTCGGGCTCGTGGTCTGGAGCCCGGCGAGCTGCCGATTGCTCGCGACCGTCGTCGAGATATTCATCGCCGAGCATCGGCTGGTGATCCGCCGCCGTGCGTCGTTGAGCGCCCCCTCTGAGTCCGCCCGCACGGTGATGGTCATACCGACTTCCCAGCACTCGGCGTCGTACTCCTGCATCTGCTCACGGAGGACCTGAATATCAGCAGCGAGCGCCGTCGCGTCCTCGACGTCACCCTTCCCGCTCTCCTCTTTCTTGATCGCGGAGTTGGTGATTCGTTCCCGAGTGCTCGCGAGCGAGTCGAGTTTGCTATGATAGTCGGTCGCGCCGAGTGAAAGCGATATATCGTATCGAATCCCCGGAATCGAGAGTATGTCCTCCAAAAGCCCAGGGTCGGGATGCTTGGGCCATCCAGTGACCCACACGGTCGTCGTGTATTGGTCGTCGACCTCAGCGTGTTTAATGTGCTCCTCGATCGTGGCTGGCGAGTAAACGAGCTCGTCGCGACTTGCCTCCGAAACGTGTCCTCGAAGGGAGGTCGCAACAGTCGAAACCCACTTTCTGATGCCCTCCTCGTCGTCTTCGTCGTCGTTCTCGGGGGGCTTCTCTGCCTCGCTGGGGCCGGTAGATGGGTTGGGCCCATCTTCGTTCGACCCGATGAGCGGAAGCTGCTCGCGAACATCCTCAACAGCGCTCGTCTCTGTCTCGGCTTCCGGTTCCTGTTCGGGGTCCGGCTCGCTTCGCTCGTCGTGGGGTTCGGCGTCGATCTCGACGTCCGGGTTCCCGATCGGCCCGTCGCTGCTCATTTCCTCGAAATTGAATCCGTCGTCAGCGTCGAGCCAATACTTCCGTTGAAGCTGGACGAGCTGAGAGGCGTCGAGCCGCTGCGGATTCGAGAACCCCTGAACGGAGTTCTCGACCGTGGTCATTCGGTTATCCAGCAGCGCCGCCTGAGCGTCGTACGTCTCGCCGCTCGGCCGGAGCATCGACGTTCGTGCCGAGAGCCGATCGAGCAGCGTGTCGGACCCATTTGCCTCACTCGGCTTGACCGAAGTGATGATATGAACTTCGCGCTCCATCACCTCGTTTTCATCTAAGAGGTCGATCGTCTGTTCTGCCTGCGCTTCCGCGTATTTCCGGGCGTCGGACGGAAGCCCACCCTTCTCGACCGGCACGCCGTTCCGAGCCGCTTCTCGCAGACCTTCGACCTGTTGACCGGCTTCGGGGATAGTCTGAGAGATATGGATTTTGACGCTGAATCCGGTCCCGGCGTCCCGACCGATGGTGGAGTTGATCGCGGTCGCGTACTGCTGGATGAGCGAGAGATAGCCGTCGTGGTCCAACTGCGATGTGTTTACGAGTGGGATTCGAATCGCTGCGGCGAGCTCGCCCGTGTCGAGTTCGATCGCCTGATAGTCCGGGTAGACGTCGACGATACCGGGCACCTCTGCGGCTTCATCCTCGACGAGCGGCATTCTGGTCCGCGATCGGATGTACGACACCCACCGCGACATGAGCTCGATCGGCGTATTGTACCAGGGCGTGATGTAGATCACACCATAGAGAGCACCACCGATCGCGACCGTTCCGCCGCCGGTCCACTTGGTTAGTCCCATTCCCATCAACGTGCTGGTGACGTAGAGGAACAGGAACGACGGCAAGAGGATGAGTAGCACCTCGCTAGTAGACAACCCGAGGAACAGCCGATTGATGCCGCCGGTCTTGTCCTGGGGGATGATCGTTTCGAGTACCGTGTTCTCCGCTTGGTCTGAGCTCATTGGGTGTCTCCGTTGGAGTCGCTGGCCGCACTGTCGCCGGTCAACTGCTCGATCCCGCGAACGACGTCGAAATGCTGTGTGCTCTGGATCATGTTATCGCTCCAATTTCCGCCGACGGCGAGAGCCCTCGACGTAGACATTCTTTTGCGACGTGGCGCTTCCACCGCCGCTGCCACCGCCGCCGGTCCTGGTCCCACCGTCGGCACGCGCTCCGCCCCGATTGAGGAGACCAACTTTGTTCGCCTTGATCGCGACATTCTGCACCCGCGAGGGGACGTTTGAGGAGGTCTGTCGACCATCCTGACGGGTCTGTTTCACCCGGTCCTCTTGAGCGCTGAAATGGTCCTGAACCTTGTCGAGAGCCGCTGTCCCACTCAGGCCAACAGCCAACGCACTCGTCGACGAACGCTGATAGAGGATATACGGGAGGATGAGTGCAGCCAGGAGCGTCCCGGTCTGGATGATCACCCCGAACAGTCCCGCACCGACTGTCCCCACGACGTCCGCGTTCGTCAGCATATCGTGGATGTTCGTGCCGAACCCGACCGCGAGGACGCCACCGACCGGGATGGGGAGGATGGCGAGGTAAAGCCAGAGTCGCCAGAGACTATCCGCTATATCTGACACCCCCTGTATCGGGATGGCTCTCGCCGCGAAGATCGCGGGCATCATGGGTGTCAGCGCGATGATCGCCACCATTCTGAACCCATACAGGAGGATAGATCCGAGTGCGATCCAGAATCCGACTAAGAATATCATAATCATCGCCACTAAGGCGATCGAGATTGCTCCGACTGTCCCCGATTCAAGCTGAATACCGCTCAAGAGCCCTTGGCGTATGAGATTCGCCATATCCAAGATTAATCCCATCATCACCCAGGATACATCTGAGGCAGCAGCCCAGGCGATAGCAACGCTATACAGCCCTTGATTCGCAACGTTGCTCGGGAGCTTGTCGAGCGCGTGCGGGCCGAGGATGAGGTACATGAACGTGAGAAACGCAGCGGCTAGGAGAGCGAATGGCTGCCAGAGTTGGCGGTACTGGTTGTGTAGGCCGCCCCAGAGCGAGTCCGACCCCTGATTTGCAGCGGCCATATACATATCCCCGCGCGGCGGGTGAGGCGTCCACGTCAGCACGCCGACCATGTGCTGAATGAGAAAGTCCATCGCGGTCGTGATCGAATTCGCGATGAATTTCAGGAACCGAGCAACGACGTCGAGAGCGGCGTTGATCGCGATTCCTTTCACCCCGTCAGCGTCACTATTGAGGCCGCTCGCGCTCGAATTGTTCGTGCCGTTGCCGGCGCTGCTGTTGTTGCCTCCGAACGAGATCGACCCGTTCTGACCGGATGAGGTGTTGTTATTGAGCGTATCTGAGAGGTAGCCAGACCCATAGGAACTCTCGCCTGACGAGCCCGATCCACCTGCCCCGGCAGCACCCCCGGTTCCAGCTCCCATTCCAGTGCCGACAGAGCCATTCATGGCGTTTCCGGTGGTATTCCCACCTGTCACGTTGGATGAAGTAGCGTTCCCAGTGACGCCACCGACTCCACTGGTGGTACCGTTGGTTGTAACTCCCGAACTATTCCCGGTCACAGAGCTATTATTGCTCTGCGCAAAGACCGGTCCCACCGACGCGACCAATACTATTGAAATGATGAGTATGGCGGTAAGACGGCGCATTCTGAGTAAAAGGGCACCAGGAACCTTTGTAAAGTTAACCGCCTCACCCCCCCAATTTACCCGGTTTCAGGGTCGGCTACTGCCGGTGGATCTCACGAACTACTCGTCCCGCTATTACTCCTTAGGTGATTCTGAGTCTTCGTCTTTAGCATTAGAGAGACGCTTTTCCAACACATTAAAAACAAACTCAAAAGCTCTTTCTAACCCGTAGGATTGCTTGATCCTGCCAAGAAACGCCACAGCTATTGCTAGGAGTATGTGGATGACGCTCCCCTGATATACCCCAAAGACAGCTGAGACAAGCGCCATGATATATGCTGCTAGGGAGTATCGGAGGTTCTTGCCAACCATTTGCTCTAATTGAACCAGCAGAATTATGGAAATAATAGCAAGTAAAACCAACATGAACATAGCAAGGAGTGTTGTCAGCGAGTTCGAACCCAATTGTGACCGAATTACACAAAATGCCGCGTAATAGAAACCCCACAGCATGAATGCGCTGACTAACATTACGGTCCCATAAACTCAGTACCTCACAAAGCGGGTTAGGTGAACGGGCTGCTTGGTCGGTTGATGCGACCGGACCAAGCAGCCAACGAACTCACCGAAGAGCAGGTGCTTAACTTTCTCGTCAACACTCTCGACGAGGAGATCGATATCGATCTCGGCGAGAACGCCGATATCGACTCCGAGGACATCTGGGACGTCCTCGTCGGCGCGACAGCCGACGAGGACTCGGTCAGTCACCTCTGCAAGATTTCAGAGGACTCACCCCACGGTAATACGATTCTCCACCACCTCCGGACGAAGTTCGAGCTCGAAGAGCTCGAACGAGTCGGCAAGACACTCATCCAGCAAGATATCCTCGAACTGCTTCCGGATCGGCCGGTGGAGGTCGTCGCCGACCTCCACCTCCGTCCGTACTACGGCGAGGAATACGACTCTGAGAAAGAACTCTACGGATCACTCGCCAAAGCTGGAACGACGACGTTCCACGGCTATGCCACGCTCTACGCCCGCGTCCGCAACAAACGCTACACGCTGGCGGTGCGCTGTCTCACCGACGGCGACACCGCCAGCTCGATCCTCGCGGAACTGCTCGGCGTGCTCGACGGCCTTGACCTCGAAGTCAAGGCCGTCTACCTCGATCGCGAGTTCTACGATACGTACTGTTTGACGCTACTCGCTGCCCACAACTACGCTTTCGTCATGCCGATCGTGAAGTGGGGCGAGGCGATTCAGGACGAACTGAGCACAGGCTGGAGCCGCGTGATCGACCACGACCTCCGAGGGGAAATCGACGGTCACTCGTGGACCGTCGATTTCCCGGTCTACATCGACTGTACGTACCAACACGGGAAGTACGACGAGGAAGGGGTGGCGCGTCACGGCTACGCCGTCGACGCGCCGTTCATCGAAACGCCACGTCAGGCCCGGAAGCACTACAGCCGTCGGTTCGGTATCGAATCGACTTACCGGCTATCCGAACGAAGCATTGCGAATACCACGACACAGAATCCGGCGGTGCGGTTTCTGTACGTGTTGATCAGCTTCCTTCTCCAGAATGCGTGGCGGTATCTCCACTGGGAGTACGTGGCGTCGCCGCGCCGAGGCGCGCGACGCCTCTGGTCGTGGCGATTCGACGAGTTCCTCGGAATGATACGGAGAGCGGCAGAGACGGCGCTCGCCGTGCGTCGCGCCGTCCCCGCTAACAAGCCGCCGGACGACCGCTTCGAGCGATAATCCACCGACCGGGACCGCCTACTCGGCGAGTGGCCACACCGTCGCGTCGGCGGCGTTCCGCCGCCGACTGCGACAGGTCCGATGCTCTCGGTGTTGAACCGTCCTTCTCAGCAGTTGCTCGGCACCGATTTCTCCACAGAACTCACATCTCAGAAGCAGCTAACCGACGAGCTTTGTGAGGTACTGAAACTAGAGTTCGCAGACTGATTTGCTCTTCTGGACTTGGGTATTCATGATCGTTGACGAACTGGAATAATGCGAGAAGCAGCGGCAAACCAAGAACGCTCATTTGGAGGAGGCTAGTCGCGACATTCAAATTTACCCCTGGTGCAATTGGGCAGGTTTGGGCTTGCAGAAGTGGGTACATTCGGTGTGCTCTGCAATAGAAAGGGCCTCTAAAAATCAACCCTGATTATTGGTAGAGGTAGATGAACCCGAACTGTTCTGGAAGCTGAGTTTCGAGCACGTTGCCTGTCCCGGTGCACTCGCCTCTTTGACTTTTCCACTGAATACGACCTTTCGCTTCTCGCGAGTGGGCTCGTCCGACATCATCTTGTATTCGACATAGACCGGGCGTGCCTCCCCGGTGCAATATTCATTCGAGACGGCGGTCACATTCTGGTCCTGATCGAGCGAATACTGGTCGCTAAATCCCTGGAGGCCAGTGTTTACAGTCACGGTTTCGCCGGGTGCTGCTATTGGTTCCTCCGGGTACGCCCAAGTGTTCGAGCCGGGCTGGTAGCTGCGTGCGTAGAGGCGTGCCGCGTCGATAGCTCCTGGTGCGGTGCCGACGTTCTTGAAGGTCAACTGCTGGTCCCGTCCCGCTGGTCCGTCTGCACCCACTTTACCGAATGAAATCGCTTTGAACGACGGTTGGAGATTGAGGTTCCTCCATGCGTATTCGCTGTAGCTCCCGTTCGTCTTCGTATCGGCGTAGGCTTTCCACGTTCCCGGTTGGTAGCCCATGACGCCGGTGTTGTTCGACGAAACCAGCGTCAGCTTCGCGGAAGTTTCGCCGCTTCCCACCTTCGATGAAGCGAGTTTCTGGCCGTTGGGGTTGATGAGCCGCACCCGACGAATGGTATCACCGACCTCGACGAACATCTTTCCGCCCTCGAATGACACCGATTTGATTGCCTCCTTCGCGCTCATGGTGGTCGCCTGATTGCTACTGTTTCCTGAGCTAGAGTTAGCGCTGCTAGAGTTGTTGGAGTCCGAGCCCCCGGTACATCCGCTGAACGCGCCGATCGCGCTGGTTGCTGCCACGCTCGCGATGAATTTCCGTCGGTTCATGTTCTTTCTCCGAACGACATAGGAAATAAAGCTAATCACCTCACCCCTCCCTCGGGACGCAGGGCTCGCTCCGCCCCTTGGAAAATCTTACCTAACATCTAATCCCGAAGGCCGTTCTGGTGTTTGGTAAGATAGTGCGACCTCACAGCACTACGCAGAGGTCAACCGAGTGGGATAGAGCGCAGAAACAGAAAGGGAGGGAACCGCTCAGTTCGACGTCGAGTTGGCCGCCGTGGTGGGGCCGCTTTCACTCGTCGAGCTCGCGGTGCTCGTCAGCGTTCGAAGCCCGCTACTACTTGTGCTGCTGGTGGCGCTGGTCGTCGACTGACTCGATCCAGCATTGAGATTAAGGGTGTAATCGCTGCACACCGCACTCGATCCATTCGGCGCGTCCTGGGGATTGCCACCGAACGATAGCGACCCCGTTGAAGAGCGAATCTGGCCGAACTCCCGGTAACTGACGGTAACAGGGTAGACTCGGCCGGTACAGTATTTCTTATCGTAATCAGAGGCCGATTTGTTCCCCTTGATAGGGAACTGGTTGGCGAACCCCATGAGCCGCGTCTCGACGCGGATGCTATCTCCGGGCGTTACGATCGAATCCTGGTCGACGTAGCCGCCACCCCACTGATTAGGACCGGGTGTAATGTTCGAATTGTAGATCCGAGCGGCCGTGATCGCGGCGGGACCCGTCCCGCTGTTCTGAAGGGTGATGCTCACCCGTGAGGACGAGCTCTCGATCTCCGACACCGTGAATCGTGGTTCAAGTCGATAGGTCTGTCTGTCGATCGGCTGGTTGCCCTTTAGCGCGACCGCATGGTAGGTGCCGTAGGGATATTTCTCGTACCCGAATTGCTTGCTCGACTCCCTGATGAGGGTGAACGTGGCCGTGCTTTCGTAGTTGCTCGGCTGGTAGCTCCCGAACTGCCCTTTCGGACTTACAAGCCGAATTTGGTCGGGCGTTCTCTCGCCCTCAAGGTCGATCGTGAGCTCTCCGTCGGAACTGAATTCGGCTTCACTCCCGAGGATTTGTGAGTCTACAGCAGTGGTACCGACTGTCCCAACTGTCCCCGGTGTCGTCGACGAACCGGATGACTGTGGCGCTGACCCACCACTCTCGGTGCTATTGTTACTGCTGTTGTCGCTCGAATCACCCCCGGAACAGCCTGCGAGCGCGGTTCCGGCGAGTAGCCCGATTCCTGCACGAAGCACTGAGCGTCTACTACGTTTCATAGTCATGTTACAGCCTGAATCAGCCGCGAAGCCCTCGTCTGAGGGCGATGGTGGTATCAAAAGGTGATGCGCTGGTCCGCTTCGTTCGGTTGTGAGTTACCCGCCGCCCCAC
Source organism: Halococcus sp. IIIV-5B (assembly GCF_003602035.1). Lineage (NCBI taxonomy): Archaea > Methanobacteriati > Methanobacteriota > Halobacteria > Halobacteriales > Halococcaceae > Halococcus > Halococcus sp. IIIV-5B. Next base: position 55,119 of record NZ_QZWE01000010.1, read on the forward strand.
ATACAACCGAGGCCAGCGTCGGCGAGACTCGTACCGGCCTGCTCGGCGATCCACTGGATGATCTGGGGGAAGAGGAGCCCAGCCATCACGACGAGGACCCCGACCAGGAGGTTCGTTCGGCCCCCACCGCCACGGCCTGCACCCGTGACGCCCCCGATGCCCTTCGCGAGCACATAGACGCCAACGACGACGATGACGCCCTGTATGATAGTGCCCGCCATCGGGAGCATACTGTCTCCACCGGGGAGAGCACAGAGCCCTTCCTGTGCTGCAACCGGGGAGACGTATAGCAAGGTCATCAGGACGAACGTGATCCCGATTTGGGACCCATTAACCTTTCTCGCGCACTTCGGTAGCGGATTTCGCATACTGCTATCCATTTCCAGTGTCACAATAAAACTAACCAACACACGTCAAGGAGTTATCAGAACAGAACGCGGGAGAATAGCGCGGAGACGGATTTATTCACCGTTTTTTGCTAAACATCTTGATAGCTCCGCCAGCAAACGCGAGCGCTGCGATGAGCGAACTCGAGAATACCAGCGCGATGATTCCGACGATGATCAGGACCACGAAGGGAACAGTGGCGATCGCGGCGGCTCCGTTGAAGAATTGCTGCACCTGCTGTTGGACGAATCCAGCGGCCGCTGAGTACGCTCCTTGGGCAGCGCTCGCCGCACTTCCGACTGGGCCGGAGGTCCCGGTGTTCTTACAATTGGGTCCGTAGGTGACGTTCTTCGTCGAGACGGTTCCCTGGATGACCGACTCGCTCGCCCCTTCCATCTTGAAACAGGTGTTCGCGATGACCGACGACGGACGTCCCTGAATTTCGACCGCTGGGTTGCTGTTCCGAATCCCGGTAAATGTAGAATTGCTGACGCTAACTGCGTAGGGTGGCTTGGTCTTCACTCCGTACCCCGTGCCGGGAGCGTTAGCGATCAAGCTGGTCATCCCATCAACGCCGTTCACTACTCGACAGTTCTTCACCGTGAGCGCACCGGAGAAACCCCGCACGAAGATGAGAGAGCCCATATTCTCGACATTGCGCGCGATGAGCTCGCAGTTTTCGAGCGACCCACCACCCTGCTTGTGAATGAAATCCGGCATCTCCGTTTTGACGCCATTGGTCGCGTACTCGTTGAACAGCTTCGACGGTTCAGGGCCCGTGTATTGCTCCTTGTCGACCGCGAGCGTGCATCCCTTCGCCCATGATCCTTTCCCCGCGAACCGTATCTGAGAGACAGTGTTGTTGATATACGACCCGTCGATCACGTGGAGGTCACCCTTCGTTCGACTCCCGTAGATTCCGTTGTCGGACCCACCGTTGGCTACGCATTGGACGAGCTCGACGAGGCCACTGGTTTCCTTCCCCACCCAAAATCCAGGAACACCACCGCTGTTCTTGTCGCCAGGATAGCCCGTTCCAACCATCACCATCCGCTGAACGCGAACGGCGGAGTTCGATCCGTGGGCGATCGGAGCGCACACCGGGTGATTGTCGCTTTCGTGGTTGCCCTGCCCGGTTGCGGTTGTATCGTCCTGAGCGCCGATCACGCGGACGTCACGAACGTAGCAAAAGCCGTTATCCGACTCGGCAAGCATCGAAATCCCTGAGCGGCTCGCACTCTGGTCCATCAAGAAATACCCATAGAATCCCTGCTCGGCCGAGCAGATGACTCGCGCCTGCGTATCCGGGGCGCTCACGAATCGAGGGCCGTCATCCCCCGGTGGGCCGCCGGCGTTCTCGATCCCCTCGCCGACCATTCCCACGTTGTTGCCGCTGATACTGAGTTTCCCGTCGAGAAGGAACGTCGCGCCTTTCGGGAGCACAATCAGGGTTCCATCCTCGACACCGCTTTCGATTGCTGAGATAGCCGACTGGCTCCCGCTCGGGTCGGCTCCGAGGTCGTCGACGGCGTGAACTACCCGGTCGAAATCCGACATGGACGGGACGGCCTGCTGTTGCTGTACGCCGTCGCGAAAGCGGCGCTCGGTTTCGGCCAGCGACCGATACGCCGACCGGGGTGGATGGCCGGGCGTATCAAAATTCCCCGGCGACACCATCCCGCCGTTATAGACTGCATTCGGATCGTCTGATTGTAGCTGCTGGACGGCCAGCGGAACGCCGCTCTCGCTGACGCTGCACGCTTCGGCGGGTCCTGTGACTCCGGCGCTTCCCGCTGCCGACGCAATCCCGCTTCCGCCAGCGGTGGTGAGCGCCGTTGCTGCGCCGGCGGTCGCTACGGTTGTTCTGAGGAACCTTCGTCGCGAGAGCGCCGTCTTCGGGCGCGGCGTGGGGAGCCAGTCGGATCCTTCCCGATGCTGACTCTCCATTGTCAGTTCCTCACCTGAAGCACAAATGCGACTACAAAGAGAACGAACGCGGCACCGATGAATACCGTAAACAGTGGCCCTTCAAACAGTCCCGAGATGCGTCCAAGAATTCCCGTGTTCGGATTCGGACCGATATTTACTGGCTGTCCGGTTGCGACTGTGGTCGGGGGGGACTGTGAGGCGCTTTCATTGAGGTTCAGCGTGATACTAGCAGGCTGTGTAACTATCTCCGACCCCTTCGTGTAGGCCGTGTCGTTGGTTCCGTTCGACGAGTAGAAATCGTACTCTCGGTTGTCGTTGGTATCGAGACTCGCCTCGGCGACGAGTGTCGTGTTAGTTCGAAGCCGACTCTGATTCATCGAGCGCCCCGGCACGTTGTAGAGCTCGACCTCAACCTGTGAGGCGTTCCGATTCGCGGGGATATAGTCTGAAACGCCGATGATGCTGCCGAACGAATCGTTTTCTGGGGCGAGATAGGTCGAATCGTGAACCACGAGAAAGCCGCCATTCGGAAGGCTCGCACGGCGAATGGTGACCGACTTCCCACCTGTAGTCTGGTCGCGAAAGTCGACCGACGCAGTGGGGACCGTCCATCCCGGACTTCCCCGCGTTCCTGGGACGATAACCTGCGAGGTGTCCGTGACTTCCCCGCTCTCGTTCTCGTATCCAGTATCGTTCTCAGAGAGCAGGTAGTCGAATCGCTGGTTGCTGTTAGAGTCGGTGTATGCTCGTGCAGTGAGAGTTTCCGTACCGTTCAATTGGGATTCGTTCGCGTATCCACCCGGCACGCCCGCGTCGATCGGGATTGAGACGTTCTGGTGGGTTCCCGCCGAGAGATACTGCGAACTGGTCATGAGCGACGTGTCGGTGATCCCAGCGGTGTAGCCGTCACTATGAATGCCGACGAACCCACCTTCCGGGAGCGTCACCGACCGTACGATGACGGTCGTTCCGTTGGTGGTCTGATTTGGAAAGAGAATTTCGGCATTGCCTGTGCTGTTGTTCTCGGTCGTCGACGAGTCCTGAGCACTGACCACTCCGCCTCCAACTTCCGCCGAGCTCGGAGCGTTCGATACGGGAGATGGAGCGATCCCTCCAATAGCGGTCGAACTGATAAGGAGAACAGCAACCGCAACCAATAGAGTGCGACCCAGGATAGACGCCCATCCTGCGACGTCAGCGGCCTCAACAGAGGTTCTTTCCTGTGTGCATTCCTGTCTCATAGCTTCGTAGTGAGTTAATAGATGGTTCCGAGAATCGGTAGTTAAAGTTAACCGCCTCACCCCCCCCCCGTTGTCCACAGCCAGAATGCACCACCGCTCGCGAGCACGCCGAGAATCAAGAGCGCGCTATTCGCGACCGGGTTTTTCGCGGTAGTAATTGAAAGACTGTATGAGCTGTTTGAGAGGGGCCAGAACGGGCGAATCCCCATTGGTGTGAGAACATCGCCGATGAGATGGGTGAGAATAGCGAAGACACCCATTGCGAACCCGAAGGTTCCCAATTGGGCTGCGTTGATGGCCGTTCGCGCTGCGACCACTTGCTGACCCAGGCCCGTGAATCCACTAGAAGCGAGCCACTGACCGGCCAGAACGAATGCTCTGTCGCCGAGAAACCAACCGAAAGCCCCGATGATGAGCCCAACGAGTAGTGCGAACCCGAACGTGTGACTGAACCCTCGGTGCTTCAAGAATGGAATTCGCTGGTCGCGGTCGGGGATCGGCTCAACGATGAACACGATTCCAGCCCCGAGAAGCGCGAATAGCGGGTTGCCGGTCGATAACAAATAGAACCCTATCGGAGCGTAGAGCAACAACCAAACGCCGGTATGGCCGGGACGATACATCGAGATTAGACTGTAGAGATGTCGCCGCGAGAACTAATCTCGTTGAGGCGGGTAGTGACGATCTGATTGACCGTCTGAGGGCTCTTGACTCCCCACAGATGGAGCTCGACCTGCGCACTGCCGGCGGTATCAAGTCGGACATCGCCGAACGATAGGATTCGCTCAAGAATGCCCTGATTACAGGCCGTGTTCTGGATCTGCTCCATCCGAACCTGAGTCACGTCCCGAGCGAGAACCCCTGAACGGTAATAGACCTGCTCGCTCGAAATCGCGTAGAGATTGAAGCGATACTGTAGGTAGATGAAAATCCCGATTGCGATACCAATGAGAACGACGACGAGCCCGATAATGAGCGCACCTGCTGGGAGAAACGACGGGAGTGACGGATTGAGAATAGCGAGGGCGATCCCCGCGACCACTACAATGACACTCGTGAGAAAGCCCGATGCATAGGTCCAAAGGCTCTGTCGTCCCTTCCAAAGCAGGTCTTCGTCTTCGGTGAGCGTCAACCAATCTGGCTCCTCGTACTGTTCTCCTCGCTCTGCCGCCGCCGAATCTGACATACTCCGATGAGCGACGTACTCCTACTTGTTATTAATCCCCTCACCCCCCTTCTGAACCCCAGAGATGCGTTGAAAGCCGCCTTTCTCCGCTACGTGAGACGGAAATAGAGATAGGTAACGAGGACCATCGCGATGATCACCACGATCTCGAGGGATTGGAACAACGACGTGAGACCAGCGCTGCTACTCTCCTCGGAGCTCTCTGTGGTGCTCCTGGTGGTTGCTCCCGAATCGTTCGTCTCCGGGGTCTGCTCGACCGTCACGCTCCCCCGTGAGACGAGCGCGGTCGCTCCTCGTGGTGCGTACGCTGTGTCGTTCTCACCGTTCGATCGGAGGTAATCGAATGACTGGTTTCGGTTCGTATCCCGGTAGGGAATAGCCAGCAGGATCGTGTTTTCAGTCACATTCTGCTTCAACGCGATCGAAACGTTCCGATGAGTGCCGGGCGTGAGATACCCGGAGAAGCCGCGTAGACTGTCCTGTGTCTCGTTGTTCGGCGGGAGGTAGTTCTCTCCATGAATACCCACAAATCCGCCGTCCGGCAGCGTCACCGACTGCACGGTGACGGTTGCTCCAGTGGTCGACTGGTTCGGGAAACCGATTTTCGCCTCTCTCGCGAGCGACGTCGCATTCACGATTCGAACCGACGCCCGATCGTCGACGGCTCCGCCCGCTGTTCGGGAGTAGGCGGTGTCGATGAATCCCTGTGAGCTCAGGTAGTCGAACGACTGGTTGCTGTTCCCGTCGCGCGCGGCGGTCGCGACGAGCGTCTGATTCTCGGCGATCGGCTCGTCAAGCACGACCTCGACTCGCTGATGAGAGCCCGCAGAGAGATACCGCGAGACGCCGATCGTGCTCCCGACCGAATCGTTTGACGGCGGAAGGTAGCTGTCGTTGTGTATCGCGATGAATCCGCCCTCGGGGAGCGTGGCCGACCGAACTATGACCGTGGTCCCGTTGGTAGTCTGGTTGGCGATCGTCACGTTCGCCTCTCCGACCGTGCTCGTGCTCGCGGTCGCGCTGGTCGTGTTGGCTGCTCCTGGGGCGACGAACGCCGCGCTCAGAACGCCGGCACTGAGAGCGACGACGAACGCGATTCCGAGCACGCTGGCTACTGTGGGCTTCATGGAAGGTGAAGGTGAGATGGTGATGGCCTACTGCGGCGACGTCTGCACGTACACGCTCCGAGCGGCCTGATCGACGGCGCCTAGATCCGCGCTCTTCGAATCATCGCCATCGTTGCCTGAGTCGTCATTTGACGTTTCGGCGGTAGTGGTCGTGGTCGTCTCGGGTTCGTCGGCTTCGGTCGATTCGGCACTGAAAATGCCGCCTCCACCGTCCTCGGTCGTTTCGGTGGGTGTCTCCGTCGTGGTCGTTCCTGGGGCGGTCGTCGTCTCCTCAGGTGTGGTCGTGTTCGGGCCGTTACCGGGTCTCTCACCGGGGAACAGCCCGGCAGCAAAGTCGACATTCGCCGCATCGCTCACAATGTTACCCTCCGAATCGACAGCCCCCATGTCGACGCCCGGATCGTAGCGCCCGTTACCGTTGGTGTCGTTCACGAGAACAGCGGTGAGCCGGTCGTTCGCGACCGCCTCGACGAATTGCAGATCGATCTCGACGTTGTTGCTTGTTCCCGACGGGAGCTGACCGGAGATACCTACGCGGTCGTCCGGGCGGGAGATGTCCCCGAAGCTCTCGGCCTGATAGACCACGACGAATCCACCGCTTTCGCTAGTGAGGCTCGCCTCGTCGCCGACGACCTGTAGAGCGTCCTCGACCGACTGATCGTTGAACAGGATCGACGCGCTCTGTCCCTCATCTGGCTCGGTCGTGGTCGGGGTGCTCGTAGGCGTTTCAGTCGGCGTCTCGGTCGCTGTTGGCGTCTCTGTCGGGGTCGGTGTCGGCGTTTCTGTTGCCGTCTCGGTCAGCGTCTCCGTCACTGTTGGCGTAGGCGTCGGCGTTTCCGTCGCCGTTTCTGTTGGTGTAGGAGTAGCCGTCGCCGTTTCCGTGGTGGTAGGCGTTTCAGTTGGCTCCTCGGGGGTTTCACTCGGCGTCTCGGTACTCGTCGCGGTCGGCGTGGCTGTGGCCGTCTCCGTCGCTGTGCTCGTGCTCGTGCTCGTCGACGTCGTGGTGTCGGTACTCGGGGCGCTCGTTTCGGTCTGAGTTGCTGTCGCGGTGGTGGGCGTTTCAGTGCTCGTCGGACTCGCGGTAGGCGTACTCGTCGAGGTCCCCGTCTCGGTGCTGGTGGGCGTCTCGGTCGGCGCTGCTGTTTCGGTGTCCGTCGCCGTCGACGTATCTTCGGCCGTCTCCGTGGCCGTGTCGCCCGTGGTCGGGATCGGCGTCGAGGTCGACGTCGGCATACTGCCAGCGGTAGTGCTGGTCGATGGTGAGCTCGTACTCGTCGGGGTTGTGGTCGTGCTCTCCTCGCCGCCCTCGTTGGCCCCGGTGGTCGTCGACGTGCTCTTGTCGCTCGTCGAGGTCGCCGCACGAGTGCTGCTCGGGGATGCCGTACCGCTCTCCTTGGAGTCCGTCGGTGCGAGCGACTGCTGTAGACGCTCCATCCGTTCGGCGTTCGTGTTGCTTGCCGACTGACCCGACGCCGTGCCGCTCGACGTCTCTGCCGAGGTCGTCGCTGTCTCGCCCGTACTCGACGCCGGTGGCGTGCTCGTCGCGGTCGTCTCGGGGGTTGGCGTCGGCGTCATAGTCGGCATTGGCTGGGGGCGGACCTCCACCGTCGCCGGGGTCGTACTGGTCGACGTCGCGGTATCGGTCGTGCTGGTGGTCGTGGCGACCGTGGTGCTCTCGCTTGTTGCCGACGTTCCTTGACCCGCCCCGCTCTCGGTGTTCGTCAAGGTCGGGGTGGCCGTTGGTGTCGCCGTGCCGGGGCCGCCGGTGGCCGTCGCGGTCGCCGTTGCCTCCGTTCCGCTGGACGTCAAACTACCCTCGCTCACGTCCTCGATCGCGGTCGGCGGGAGCTCGACGCGGAGCGTGTAGACGCCGCCCGGCTCGAAGGTCCGGGTGGCGGCGTCGATGAACGTCTGGTTGGCCTCGCTCGTCGGAGACCACACCGGGCCGGGCTTCTCATAGCTCGCGAGCGTCAGTGTCACCGGGTCTGCATCCTCAGCGATCCGGAAGCTCACGCGCGCGGTCCCATTGCTCATCACGACTATATCGGAGCTCTCGACCGCGCTCGCGAGCGTATCGTTGGTCGTGAATTCACCATCCGAAGACCGTTTGAGGGTATTCTTGGTCGACCCGTGGGCGTAGCGGATCAGCTTATCCGGGGTGTAGTAGTTCGACGGCGGATGGCGAAGATTCTCGATCGCCTCACCCTGCACGAAGTCGATCTGATAGTGGGTTTCGTCTGCTTCCGTTTCGCTCTTGCTCGACGATTCGGTAGAAGTTGCGGTAGAAGTCTCGGAGGTAGCTGTCTGCGCGGAGGTGTTCAACTGGAGCGAGCGGAGCATCCGATTGCCGAGCGTAGTGGGGTTCTCGCCCCCATCTGTCGCGACCTGAACGGTTGCGACCTGCTGCTCGACGTTCGTCACTTGGATACTACTCGCCTGCACCCGTTTGGCGTCGACCGTCCGCACGAGCGCGTTTTCTAATTCGGCCTTCTGATAGGCTCCGTTGTACGAAATCTCGTACGTGAGCAAGCCCTCGATCTGATTGATCAGGTCGATGCTGCTCACGCTCATGGGGCCGGCGTCTCCATCCGATTCTGTTCCGATACTCTGAGTTGTGTCTCCCTGGGGATTCACCTTAAACCCGATGAGAGCCGCCGAAACGATGAGTACGGCCACTACGGCCCACACTGCAACTCTCTTACGCATTAACAGATAGCCCTCTTACATTCGGCTTAAGCTTAATCAACACACGTCAACTGGATGTCAGTTATTCTCGGAGAAGACGATGAGTATCAGACTCTCTACGAACAGCACAACCCAATGTACCTTGAAGGTGAAAATAGCACACCAACTATCCTCATCGCGGATTCTGAAAATGACCGTGTCGTAGAATATTCACGAGTCGGCGGTCCACCTGGTGAAGGCGATTGGGAACGAACATGGACACTAACGGGGAATTTGAATTGGCCTCGTGATGCTGATCGCCTGCCGAACGGCAACACTCTCGTGACTGATACAATGAATCACCGCGTAATCGAGGTCACTCCAGCAGGTGAGGTTGTTTGGGAGATGCACGCCCCATGGGCTACGTATGATGCAGAGCGAGTAGCATATAGTGATGAAGCGGGTGGACCAACCATTCAAGCGCAGAATGCCTCAGGGTCCGTAGAGCTCTATGGCGGGAGTAAGACGACCGCAAGCGGTCTCCCAACAATACCAAGTGTTGTCGAGAGTGCCACTCCGGAAGCAGCACTATCCGACCAATTAACCGAGCTCGCTCAGCGGTGGAACCACGTCTCACCGTGGTTTAAGCCGATATGGATGCCAACGTGGGCCTTCTCAATCCTTGTTTTTTGTTTTGTGATTGGGATCGGGTGGGGAGTCGGTGAAGGAGTGTACCAACGCCGCCGTCTCTGGCGAAAGCTTCTGAACGTGCGAAGACGGCTCTCATAGAATCAGCCGTAATTGCATATCTTAGGCGTGCTTTGAGGATGACTCCGTAAAACGAGCGAGCAGGATGTTAGTTTGGCGCTCAGTTTCTCCGCCCACTCCAAACGAGACCTCCTCCAAGAAGTGTCATGAGAATGGCTGCTGCAACAACCGCTACATGCCATGGCTGAAACCAAATCGGGAGGGCAACCACATAGGAAAGCCCATTGTATGCCATACCCACGAGCGGTAGTGCCGCTCGACCCCCCTCACCAGACTCAGCAGTAGCGTTCATTCGTGGTAGCTGGTCATTGTTGAGATATTCACCGTACTGGAGCAATCGGTCTGCATTCTGTTGTGACCCGGTCGGAAGTCGATCTGCTTCATATGGCCATACGGCGGTATCTACACCCCACACAGCTTCCCCACTTGGTGTAACTTCCACAACTCGATTGTTTCGAGTGTCTGTAATGAGGGTATTTCCGTTCGGCAGACGATCGGCGTCCCGAGGCCAATTGAACTGCACACCATTTGCAGAATCAACACTCCACGCAACCGTCCAGTTGCCGCTCTGATTGTGGAGTTCAACAATACGATTGTTCTCACTATCAGCGACGAGCACAGCATCCGGTCCAAGATACTGTGGATTGTGTTGCTGTTTTAGTATATCAGGGTCGCCGCAGTGAACAGATCCATTGCTGTCATTATTGTAATCTGCAAGATCGCCATCTCGTTGGCATTCTCCACCGTTATTCCCTGGCTGGTCCTTATTGATAACGTTTACAACTCCCTGTCCTCGTTCGATAATGAGCAATTGGTTGGCTTCCCGGACTGAGACCATGTACCGATCAGGACCGATCCTATCGACATCATTGATGTGGAGCCAATCCTGTCTCGTAGGATCTGGAGGCGCATCATAATACTGACTGGCATTCCACTGCCATGTTATGGACCCGTTTTCAGCGACCGTCATGATACGCTCATGGTCCATGTCTGTGAGCAGGAACTCCCCATTCGGAAGGGGATTGACATCGTGAACCTCACTATTGAGCTTCGTTCGAACCGGGAACGACCATTCTCCAGTAATACGTGGTTCAGGTGTTGGATCAATAACGCGGAAACCAGTACGCGCACATGGCGATTCGTATGGTCCACACGATTGCTGACCCTCTGCTATAAAGCCCGCAACGACGGAGCCATTTTTCATCTTGGTGACGTCGAAGTAGTCAACATTGCCACCACCTGTCGACCACAGCCTGTCCCCGCTTGAATTGAATAGAGAAACTCGACCACCAGCTTGTACCCCAACCAAAGTCTGTCCGTAATCATCCCCACTACTTGTGGAACTGATGCCTGTGTTGGGTGTTGTTACTGCACTCACACCGAGTGAACCGATGACGGCAACAATACTGAGGCAGATCAGTAGGATGCCGATTTGTTGGCGAGTAGGCGAACGCATGGAAGAGTATATAGAACGAAGGGGTACTGCTTAGCATAATACTGTTGATCCAATGATGGCGTGATACCCAAATTTCGGATGAGGTGTGATCAAGTTGTCATAGGTAATTGAAATCGATTATCGGTAGTGTGTGATTTATGTACCAGAGCCTCAAACGTCGGGGTGGAATAGAATGAGTGCAGAGGACGAATCGCTTAGCGTCTTTGACCCGTTCCGCCAGTTCTTCTCGCTTCGACGCGACGTACTCGTGCTTTCAGTGGCGATGCTTGCGTTCAGTCTCGCCTTCCAAATGACGGGCCGGTATATTCCAGAATATATGCGTGTGCTAGGTGCTGGAGCAGGTGTGATAGGCGCTTACGGGAGCGTCAGCAACCTCATTAGCGCAGTATATCCCTATCCCGGTGGAGCATTATCAGACCGAATTGGCTCACGATTCGCCCTCACTGGCTTCGCTGTGATCAGTACAGTCGGGTTTGGAGTCTGGTGGCTTGTGCCAGAACTTTCGTCGATCTCGATACTGTCCGTTACAGTTCCCGTTTGGATATGGGTCTTTATCGGTCTCTTTCTCACACAGGCCTGGAATTCATTTGGATTAGGAGCGACATTCGCCATTGTCAAACAAAGCGTTGCACCTGAGCACCTTGCAATGGGGTTTGCGAGTACCGAAGTATTCCGACGTATTGGGTTTCTTATCGGCCCTTTACTCGCTGCAGCGGTCCTCGCAAGCACGGTAATGTTTGTAGACGGTTTCCAAGTAATACTGCTAATTGCGCTTGGATTTGGTGTAGCTGCTACCATCGTTCAGCATATTCTCTACGACGCAAGTGAAGATTCAATCGGGAAGTCATTCGAGGGAATCCAGCAAATACTCAATGACCTTCGAACGATGCCTGAAACCCTTCGGCCACTTCTCGTTGCGGATACGTTCATTCGATTTGGAAATGGGATGGTCTATGTGTTCTGGATAATCGTTGTCACTGACTTCCTCAATGTGGGATTTCAAGCATTTGGCGTGACTCTAGAACCGGCTGCATTTTTCGGCGTGCTATTGGGAGTCGAAATGCTCATCGCGATTCTGACGAAAGTACCCGTTTCGAAACTAGCAGAGTATACCGGATTGAAACCAGTCGTTAGTCTCGGTTTCGTAGTGTATGCAGTATTTCCAATTATGCTCATCAATGTTCCGGCTAATCAGTGGCTCCTTGTGGCGCTTTTCGCCTTTTCTGGGCTCCGATTCGCTGGTCTCCCAGCACACAAGGCACTGATTGCTGGTCCGGCAGAACGTGACACTAGTGGCCGCGTCACTGGTACGTACTATCTCGTACGCAATACGGTCGTCATACCGAGTGCAGCTATTGGTGGCTGGCTCTATAGTCAAAGTCCAAACGTTGCGTTTGCGCTTGCAACAGTAGTGGGTCTCATCGGCGTCGGCTATTTCGCAGTCTTCGGCAAGGAATTTGAAGCCTATGCCAGAACAGCCTGATCGGTTTCGTCGCCTTTCATCCCCCAATCCGTCTACGGATTCCGCTTTTCGTCAATAATCGTCTGCATCCGTTTGAGAGCGGCTTTTGCTTCATCCCGATTCTGCGCGAAGCTAGTCGAAACGCTATCAGGGAGACTAAGATCTTCAGCAAGCATGAGTAACCGATCTAAGAGCGTGATTTCAATTCGTTCGTTGATAATGCCAATACTGATTACGTCCAGGTCACGGAGTTCATCGGTAGCGACTTCGCCGACGAATTCGTCTTTTTCAGCAAGTAGTCCCTCCATAAGTGCACTTCCACGTTCAGATGGTTCCTGGCCGAGATGGTCGAAGATCGCTTCGATCCGATGTATCTGTGCTACAGTATCGTTCTCGTGACCATCAAAAATATTCTTCACATTCTCACTTGCAGCAGCAGCGGCAAGGTCACCATGGAGGTCAAGAATCTCTAACTCCGCATGGTAGAGTTTCTGGAGCTCACGCTCGAACATATCGCGTTTAGTCTTGATAGTCATCTTAGTTTCTCCTCCAAAAATCCCGAAGGAGCTCTCCAGTTTCGGCGGTTAGTGGTATAACTGTAAGAGCAGGATCCTCTTCAGAGCGCTCCTTTACTTTCTGGGGTGACCTCTTTTCAGGTCTACTCATCATCAAACACCATCTCACGAAGGCGATCCTGTATCTCCCTCGTATTGACCATATTCGTTTCCAGTAAGACTCTCAACCGCGCTGGGGAAAGGGAATTCCCTGCTTCGAGATCATCAAGGAGATCTGAAATCGGTAGGGAAGTAGCATCAATCTCCAATTCAAAATTTTCAACAAGAATATCTTCGCGTCGTCCAATCTGATAGAGTGCATCGGTCAACAATCTCTCAGCGACTGTTATCTTTGAGTCATCAGTTTCATTGGTAGTCATGAGCTTCGTCGCGCCCACTGAATAGAGCAAAAATGCGAGTGCGTCACGGATGCCGTCATCTAACGCTGAATCATCAAGGTCCCATTGTGTTCCATCAGCGGAGATATTTCCAAACAATTTCTTACGTTCCTCTTCTTCAAGATGGTGAAACAGGATCGTGAAGTCCAGAATCGAGTTATAAATCCGCTCACGGATATCACGTCGTCGCTGATAGCGCTGCTGTTTAGCATGTTCGCCTTCATACTCTTTCTTGCCTGTCAGCCACCGTCGATCTTCGGTGGTCAGCATCGCGTTTTTTCGGCCAGTCATGATTTACGAATCCCGATGTTCTACGAACAAATAAACACAACCGCTGATTTGCCGAGTGGAAGCTTGAGATGGAAGTGAAATCTAGTTCAAACTGAATTTTAGTCTTGTCCTACTCTATTGCCCTATATCATGAGCCTCTTGGCTTCGGACCGATTCCACATCTTCAATGCTCTGCCAAGCATTTGACCACCTAAAGATGGCCTCTAGCGGGTGAGAACTCGCTGGCAGGTTGCTTTCGTGAGGATCCGTTATTAGTGCGAATGGTTTCACAAGCATAACGTCAGGTGTATCATTTCCAACCTGGGATGAAGTTTAATATTCCAGTTGACCGGCACGACCGTTCCAATTCAGAGAGGAACGACCTGCTAAGCACAACAAGCGGATGCTACTGATTGGCAATGTACCTCCACTAAAGTACAACGAGGTAGTACACTAACCCAGCAACCATGGCAGCTGTTAGTGTCCGCATCATTCCCTGGTTGAAACCGAAAATAAGGCCGAATGAACCCAGCACGATAGCTAGGGCTGCAGGGTCAAGCGTTTCGACTACCGGAATCAGGACTGACATCCCGAACCCCTCAAATCGAACTTGGTTCGCAAAGAGTACGTGAATTGCAAACCAGATAGCGAGGTTCAGAATGACACCGACTACAGCGGCAGTGACTGCCGAGAGAGCTGCGCTCAACGACTCTCGTCCTCGCAAGTACTCAATGTAGGGCGCACCGAGGAAAATAAACAAGAAACAAGGTATGAACGTTACCCACGTGACGATGATTGACCCAACAACGCCCGCAACAAGCGGGTCAAAAGTCCCAGGATTACGGTAGGCACCCATGAAACCAACGAACTGGACGACCTGAATCGTTGGTCCTGGGGTAGTTTCGGCCATCCCCAGTCCATCGATCATTTCACCGGGTTCGAGCCAACCGTATGTCAGAACGGCCTCTTGAGCGACATACGCCAATACAGCGTACGCACCGCCGAATACGATGACTGCAACTGTACTGAAGAAGGTCCCCTGTTGAACGAAGATGCTCTCTCTGCCGAGCACTGCAATCATGGTAACCAATGGAATAAGCCAAAGACCGAGCCAAAGTGTAGCGACCTTGAGTGAACGACGAGTAGATGGCTGTGTATGGTGTGCGAAATCGGTCGACATAACCGTCTCCGTTTCGCTATCATCGGACTGAGAGCCAGTAAGTTCGGAGAAGATTCCTGGAAATAGTCGGTAGCCGAGAACGCCCACTAACGCTGCCCCGATAATGATGATCGGGAAGAGTATATTGAAGGCGAAAATTCCGATAAAGGCTCCAGCGGCGATGCCAATCATGAAAGCGTTTTTCAGAACGCGTTTTCCAATACGCAAGACTGCCTCAGCAACGATAGCTAACACTGCAGCTTGTAATCCGAAAAAGAGCGCCTCAACGGTGGTGAACTGTCTGAACTCGACATACAGAATACTCAGGAGGAGAATCGATACGAAACCAGGGAGTACAAAGAGTGTCCCCGCTACGATCCCGCCTTTTGTTTTATGCAGCAGCCAGCCGATATAGGTGGCAAGCTGCTGGGCTTCGGGTCCTGGCAGTAGCATCGTGAAATTCATCGCGTGGAGAAACCGTTCTTCGTCGATCCAACGTTTCTTCTCGACCAGCAACTTGTGCATCACGCTGATCTGCCCAGCAGCTCCGCCAAAACTGTAGACGGCAACTTGTACCCAAATCCAGATTGCTTCACGGAAGGGTACACTGATCGCTGACTGGTCATCCGATGAATCTACACCCGGCTCAGCATGGCGAGTTTCATCGGGCATTGATAAAGGATACTCAGAGACGAACTTGAACATATCACTTACTCACATCGAATTGACGATTTCCCCTCTGGAGAGATTTTATGCTGCAGTTTCAGTCATAATCTTGAGCCGGCCTATTCTGGCTCTTCAACAGCTGTTCTCAATCACTATATCTGAAATCAAGCAGTGGTTTTCCCATGCATGGTAAGCGTTAGAATCAGTTGCTGGATTAAATTTCACATGGAACCGTGTATTATGAATCGGCCTAGACGAACTCAGAAATAAACACAACCGCCAGTCCACCGAGTAGAAGCGCAAGATGGTAACGAGATCTAATTCAAACTGGAGGTTAATCTTGTTCCACTCTGCCTCCCTATATCCATGAGCCTCTCGGCTCCGGACCAATGGAAAGAATGCCTAAGCCGTGCATTGATCAGCTACCTAGCTGATATGAGGGTGGTAGAAAACCATGTTTTCTCTCATGTCACGCATACCAGCGTTGTAGTGCGAAGGTGGGTGCGATAGCTTTTGAGCGGAAATGGCGCTTAGTGCGTTGCTTCCCTTTGTCTAAGTTGTCCCTAGTTTGTTAGAATGTCGTTTTCCTGATAGGGAGATGACGTTATGTTCAATAGAGGATACTTTTTAGTAACAAGCGACCAAGCCCATGCATTAGACACAAAATCTCAGCTTCGGATCGTTAGGTTTGGGTGAGGTGATCGGCGTGATGGGAGCGATATAGCGGGTTCCGTGTCGTAGTTGTAATAGAACTACGACACGAGAGGGAATGACTCAAACCCCTTTGGTTGTTTTCTAGATCCCGCCTGCATTACTCTATAGGGATTCGTTTGATGCGTAGGCAGTAGGTGAGAAGCCGTTCGATAACCGGATATTTGTGAGCGGATAGATATTCTGTTGGTATGGACCGCTTTCAGAATACCCGTCAGCCTAATTGGGACTGGTGGGGAGAACTTTGGTCGGAGCCGAAACAAATTCTCAGTACGCTCGGTATTAGTACGGACCAGTCAGTTGCGGACGTTGGCTCTGGAAACGGATATTTCACCCTTCCTCTTGCTGAACTCGTTCAGCCCGCTCCAGTTTATGCGATCGATATAGACTCTGACCTCCTCGATGAACTTCGTCGAAAAGCCGAGCAGACAGGCCTCTCAAATATCAGATGTTTCGAAGGCGATGCGCGTGAACTCTCCTCACTCTTGGCCGAACCAGTTGATACCATCCTCATCGCGAATACATTTCATGGGGTTGAGGAACCAACTGTTTTTGCAGAACAGGCATATCAATCACTGACACCTGACGGCCGTCTCATCATCCTCAACTGGCATGACCGCCCGAAAGAGGAAACCCCGATTGCGGGACAACCTCGGGGTCCACCACAGGAGCTTCGATTACCACCTACAGAGACAGAGAGATCTATTTCTTCCGTGCCATTCACTCGCACGAATATCGTAGAACTCCCTCCGTATCACTATGCGCTCATCTGTGAGCGGTAAGTGAGACTTTCAGAACTCCTTTGAGAGTGAGCAGTGTACGGCTTCTCGAATGAGCAAAATCACCGCTGAGGAATTGGAACAACGGCTCGAAGTCGGAGATGATCTTACCCTTGTCGATATTCGGTCCGAAGATGACTACGAGGCCGAAACTATCGAGGGAAGCCAGAACCTCCCGATTCGTGACGCTCTGATGAATGGTGATCTTGAAACCGTTCAAGAGTACTTGAGTGAGCTTCCAAATGATGAAGAAGTGGTGACGTTCTGTGATGCTGGGGTTACCTCCGGGCAAACGGCTGAGATGCTCTCTGAACAGGGCTACGACGCGAAAGCTCTCGATGGCGGATTCAACAGTTGGAAGGAAAACGAAGACTGACAGAACATAGAGTCGACTATCACCGATCCGGTGTCTATGAGCCCATCTGGGTGCTCTTGCTCCAAATCAGTGTGTTCTATTATTCTACTTCTTTCCGGCGAAAGCCGTTTTTCCATGTCCCATTACAATGTCTCATTGTCCGCTCTCATTAAGGAGGTCGTCGATGAACCTGAACCCGTTAACGAATGTCACTGCATCGCCGTAGCCCTCACTCGCGAGGACAGTCACTGCTCCCTCACCGGCGGCGATATCGGTCGTGTAGATGTAGGTGTGGTTCACCTTGCCTGAGCTGAGCGCCTGTATCGCAAGCGCACCGAGGGCTGGGTCGGCACGCTCGATCTCGTCGGCTAGCCGACCGTCAGCACTCGCGATGTAGCGTTGAATACCGTCCATCGTCTTCGAAACGACTGGGTTCGTGTAATCCAGTGGCTCAGCGATGCGAACCCATCCGTCATCGATGGCAGCATCAGCCGGAATCGCTTCGATCTCAGCGTTCTCGCTGGTGTCGGTCGTTGTCAGTTCCTCGTAGACACGCTCCGGGATAGCGAACACGATTCCATTTCGTTGAGCGAACGTCTAGACTCGCTGGTACCACTGGTTATCGGGTGGCTCCAGCCGCGACGAGAAACCCGGTATCCGCAATGTGGAGGACGCTCACTCGTCGAGGTTCTCGGCGTCGACCACATCTGCGAGCGACGCACCAGAGTCCTCGAGCGCGAAGTGTTCGTAGACGATCGGCCGGAGAGCCTGGAGGATCACTTCGGCTTCGAGTGGCGACATAACGAGGTCCTCAGCCACGAGGCGGTGGGTGGTTTCGCCCCCTTCACGAGCGAGAGTGTGGGTGAGTGCGGTCGCGAGACCGTGAATCCCATGACGGTCGATATACGAATCGATGGTCTCGTCGGTGGCTCGGCGTGCGACTGCGGCGACGAGAGCGGGTGAGATAGTGTACTCACGATCACCGTCGACGGTCAGCGTAAGTTCGATTCCGACCGCTGCGTACCGCTGTGGTTGGGTGTCGGTGGTGGGAGTGAGCACACCAGTTTCGGCGAGTTGCTTCACGTATGTGTAGGCTGGTCCCTGTGAGAGATCGAGAGTGTCGATAAGTTCGCCGACGGTTGTCTTGCCCTCGCGGTAGATGTACGTGTAGATGCGGGCAAGCTGGGTCTCTTCGAGGAGGTCAGCGACCGAGAGAAAGTCGCGAACGATCTCACCTTCCTGCCGTGAAGCGGTCTGTGACATGGATGAGCCAGTGTTTATAGATTATATGTAATCCAAATTAAGTCTGTCGGGCGCTCAATGGAGATTGGGACTGACACTCTCAATGCATAGAGCAGATCCTGAGATTTCTTCGAACACTGGTTCTATAGATTTTGAAATTCTGCTGTCCCTCTCAATAACCACTCGGCTACTGGCAGGGGTTCATTGTTCAGCAACAGGCTGCAAGAACATCACATTCACACGCCCAACAGCATCAAAATCCCGGAGCTCGTACACAAGTTCTCGAATCCGAGGAGCAGGTCCATGACAGAACACCGTCTCAAGGCACCAGTCTCCGTGGTGCTGGTGGTGGGTGGAGCCGATTATGTCCTCGAATTCGTGCTGTAGTGTATGGAGATTCCCGATGACAAGCGTGTGTTCGTAATCGAAGGCGACTGCCGCGATAGCTTCCCCCTGGATCTCTTCGAGCTGAGTGTGGCGTTCTGTGTACTCTTGAATCGCCTCACGAGCAGCCCGCGACCGGGATTCGAGTCCTTCAGCTTGCCACGCCTCATCAAACGCATCAAGGACCTCCTGAGGGATATTCAAGCTTGTACGCATATCTTTCTCATGGAGAGAACCACAGTTAACCTCCGTTATTACAGGACTGGCGATTAGAACATAACAACTCCTACACGTCGAGCGAGCGTTGAGTCTTCGACGAATGCTGTATCAAGACGCTCTCGGGCTCTTAGTCGGTGCCGTAGTACTTGGGGCCATCCACGGGATCGAGCCCGGTCATGGTTGGCCGGTCGCTGCCACATATGCGCTCGACAAGACGAACAAATGGTTTCACGGATTCGCTGCGAGCTTGATCCTCGGTGTTGGACATCTCATCAGTAGTATTGCGATGGTGGGGGTGTTCTTCTACGCGAAATCGTATTTCAGTCTCACACAAACGAACCAACCGATACAGCTTACCGAAGGGATCCAAATCGGCGGTCCGGTCAGTCTCGTTGCTGGTGTTCTCCTCGTTGGGCTCGGTCTTCGGGAGTACTACGGTGGGCACTCGCACGGCTCCGATGAGACCTCTCACACTCACAATTCTCATGAGCACGATCACGATGCCCATCACGCCCATGAGTCGGAAGGGATTCTCTCCCGAATCAAGGGATACCTCCCGTTTGTAGGGAGTCACTCACATTCGCACGAGGCAAGCGACGCGAGTGAAACAGCAGACCGAGGGCTATTGGGGATTGCCTGGTTTGCGTTCGTCTTGGGATTCGCCCACGAGGAGGAATTCGAGATCATCGGATTGTGCGCCGGGTCGAACTACTGTCTCGAACTCATGACCGCATACGCGCTGACAGTGATCGTCGCGATCGTGAGTCTGACTCTCCTCTTGGTGGCGGGCTATCAGCATTCTGAAGAGCGAGTCGAACGGTACACTCCCTACTTACCACTCTTCTCGGCTGTCGTACTGATCATCATCGGATTTGGATTCATCACTGGGCTGTTTTGAGGGTGCAAATCTCTCAGCTACCCCCTGTCAGTAACCATGTGGTTGCTGACAAACTGTCGGTGACCAGCCTGACTTATGCATGAACAGAGGTGTGAGTAAGACTACTATTCATCTACTACAGAGCATGGCTGTCGTCAATTTCTGCTACGGGCAACGAAATAGCAGCACCCGAGTATAGCTGAACTGACGATCTCGAACTTGAGAATCCCTGTTAGCCGTCAGTCGACCACTGCCGTTCGATTCGTTGCTCGATCGCACCGACTACTGTCGAGATGACATCGATCGGGTGCAGAGAGGACCACGTGAGGTCCGTGATTTCCTCATCTGCTGGTGGATGATGGAAATGGAGGCGTGCGTTGTGGGGATTCGGGTGACGGTCCCATCGGCATTCCCAGCGGTCGCCATCGGTGGTTTCGACGTAGTGAAGTGAGAAATCCCCGCTCGCGAACCACCGAATGTCGAGCCGGGCGCTCTCTACTATTGAGGGATACCGACGCTGCTCACACTGAATGCGGAGGATTCGAGGTTCGTGGCTATCGGGGTTGAACTCGGTTTCAGCGACGAGTGGTTCGTCGGCGAGGATTCCTTCGAGGAGTCGGAGTGTCTGCCTATCGGGTGGCCCAGTCGATGTGAGTTCGTCGTCCGGGCCCATCTATGCCGGCAGGAGATGCCCGTCGTTCGACGAAAGCTGACGAGCGAGTTCGTAGAGACGAATGTCGCGCTCAATGGATTGCCATTCGCTGATGGCGTCCATTCGCTCGTGGACCGTGTCGTGGTCGTCGTGCTCGAACACCGAGACTGCAGTCGGGTCGGTCGTCCCGAAGCGCTGTTCAAATTGTTCTCGACGGTCTTCGAGTTCTCGGACACGATCGATGAGCTCCTCGATGGTGAACTCATCAGCGAGTCGATTCGCATCCTGCCATTCGAAGTAGCCGTCGTTGCGCTCGTACTGGGCCGGACGGCTCTGGCGGTTGGCTCGCGCGATACCCATCTCCGCGAGGCGGTCGAGATGTTTTTTCGCTGCGTTCGGCGAGCAGTCCGCGATCTCGGCGATTTCGCGATAGGACGTTGGTTCCGTAACTCCAACGAGGACATCGTAGACACGCCCGAAGGTGTCCGTGTTCTCGGACCAGCGTTGGCGGAGTTCACTCACTTTCTCACCGGCTGGATCCGGATCGAAGTCGGTCATGAGTGACCATACACGCCGTTTCGCAATATATGTTTGGAACACACAGATATGTGACGCGGTGGCGCGAAAATATTATAGCAACATGAAGTTTAACAGTGGCAATATTGGGCCCTGGAGCACTTGAAATGGCTGAGATCAGCCGAATTAGCTTCATCGGTAGTTACTCGTGCTTAGACTAATAAGGACCAGTAAACTTACCCACCACCCCGCCCTCTGCCACAGCATACCAGATGAGGATAGCCAGAACCCTGGTTACGCGGGCCAAGAGCATGCAGAAGTCAGTGAAGACGGGGTGTGTAGTGTGGTTCGTATCGACGCAGTACTGAGGACTTCCTGACTGACAAAGGAAAGGGACAGAGTGGGAAAAGTGGGAATTATCGGAGTAACGCAAACAGAGAGCTCGATCGCTTCACCAAGTTCCTGGCTCAGCACAAGGATACCGTGACGACGTTTGAGGAATTGGAGTCAAGTCATCTCCGCGAATATTCCCGACATCTCACTCGCCAGAGCTGGGCAACAGGCACGGTCCGTGCTTACTACGCGTACGGTTCCGCGTTCTGTGGGTGGGCTGTTCGAGAAGGGCATCTCACTGAGAACGTCGCCCAGCGACGCAGTGCAACCGGGCCCATCCCCGACGACGGAGTTTACAAAATGCACTCAGTGAGGACCGAAGCCGCAAACGCTCCCAGATACCAGTAATATTCGCACTCTTTATTGCGAGGATGAAGCCTCGCTAGTTATCGTCAATATCGAACTCTGAGAGATCGACATTTCGATGTACCCAGGACTCCAGTGCTGTATCAACCAAATCCTGGAAAGAGTCAAACTCCGAATCGGCTTGGACGACTTCATCAGTTTCGGGGTCAACGGAGTCACCGTTTTTCACGTCGTCAAGGTCGACAGGGAGTGCGTCTCTGAACTCCGGCAGAGAGTCAAACTCCGTGTGCTTCTTAAGGAATGGCTTGGAGAACAGGTCTGACGGGTCGATGCAGTTCAATGAGATATCTACGATGTCCTGGTTCGCCCATTCCTTAGTGGCCTTGCGGTCGTCCTGTTCAAGAGCTTCGGATGCTTCAGCAAACCCTTGCTCTATATCGTCGACGAGCATCTGCATCCCCAGCATATCGGCTAAGGACGGGGAATTTAGATGCATCATCAACAGAGCGGTTGTAACCTGTGCGAGGGAGATCGCGGTTAGTTGGCCTGGAAGATTTAGTCCGCCATTCGATGGACCTGAAAGCAGTACATCGGGTTGCTCGATATCTTCGTGGCGGATGATTCCTAACCGGTCAAGTGTTCCTTTTGACCCTGCATGGACGGATTCACAGGCCAGCTTGTAGTACGGGGTGAGGTGCTCTAGGTCGACCTCTTCTTTCATACTGTGGAGCGAGGGGCCGCCATTGCCAGTGTGAGCTTCAGCTGCCCAGCCAGAACCATACCCGTTGTCGTCGATGGATTTACCGAACTGCTTTACGAGTTCATCTTTCATTTCCTCGAGTTCTTCGAGAACTTCGGGTTCGAGTGGTTCGACATTGAGGTTGTCTTGGTGCTCTCGGTAGGTCTCAGCGAAGTAGTATTCCCAGATATTATGATAACTGAGGAAGCGTTCAGCGGTTTCATCGCCGTGGTTGGAGATGAATGAGGAGGTGATGGAGAGTTCGTAGAGTGATCGCCAGCGGGCGAACGCTCCGTCCGCGAAGCCTCCTTTGAGCAGGTGGTGGATTTCTAAAGCGACTTGGACTGAGCGGGAGTGGAGGTGTACGAGTGCTTGAAACCGGTAGTTCTCGTTTCTCCGGGCTTGGAATCCGTGGTCTTGGTTGATTGCTCTGCCGCATTCCATTGACCAGACGATGAGGCGTTCAAGTAATTCGAGGGGTTCACCCCATCGGTCCTCCAGTATCTCTTGGAAGCCTTCGATTGTTTCATGATAGCGTTCGAGCCCTTCGTCATCGGAGAGGATTCGCTCATAGGTGTGAAGGGCTAGCTCCTCGATGGATCTCTCCATTGATTCTTGGACTATGTTCTGGATGTCTTCTTCGCCGAGGTTGTCCAACTGATCTTCATCGATTTGCTCAGCAAGCTCGTGTCGGACTGCGTCTACAAGTGTATCTTTAGACAAATCGATGTCGTCTGTGAGGTCCTCGTTCATTCCTTGTTGGGTTATTGTCTGATTGAGTGGTTTAGTTTTCCCCTGTGATGCAGATCTGCTTGACTGGCAACAACATAGAAATAGACAGGATCAGATGCACATAGGGTAGAGGGGCGATTCGTTAAAGACTCGAGAGATGGAACAGTCACTGGACAGGCAGTATTTTGACTCTTGGTCTCGCCGTTTTCCTATATGTATTGGAGCGAGGAAGATGTCGAGGATTATATTCGTTACCCGAGTGAGGGAAGTGCAGAGGAACTTGGCTCTCCGATCTATTTTATTGGGCAAAATGAACTTGAGCAAGATGAATTAATGAGAGATTTAATCAGAGATCTTGAGAAGAAGGGATATGATTACGCACCACTCAGACCTTACAATTCACGCGAGTACTATGATGTGGAGAGCGGAGAAGTCCAACCTACTGATGGGGATCAGTACGTCAGATACAACAAGATAATGCTGTACTGCATTAATATCCTAACCGAGTATCCTTTTGCGTTAGCTACGCATCCTGATCGAGATTCTTGGCGGATTGTGACACCTGCCGATTTGAATACGAGGACTGCAAAGGAGTTCTTGTTCACCTATTATGCTGAGATGGCGAAGGCAGTATCCGATCTGATTAAAGAGGACTACACTATCGATGAGCTTCAGGAGGTCTACGAGGATGCCCGTCCAAGAGGAAGAGCGATAGATAGATGGAACGACGCTGTCGACAAGAACGTGAATCTTCACCCAGTCGAGTTCATGTCCATCGCAGACCTGAAAGAAGTAGTTCGAGATAACGAAGATCTTCTGGATGAACTGGACTTCCCCTCGAAGACCCAATGTAAACAGGCGTTCAACACGGTTGAGAAGTACAGAAACAATGTGATGCACGGGAACCGAAGCGTAATCTCCAGCGAAGAGGACGTCGAGGCTCTCGTTGAGTCGCTTGAGATAGCCTGCGATATCGCAGTCAACGCTGGCGGTGACGGTCCCGGATTAGATATCCCACCATGAGTCCCCGAATGGATTTGAGGCCTGCTCGCATAGATCGAGTGTGCTCAGCCTGCGGTACTTCGTGTGTGAGCGATGCAAGACAGTTTATGCGTCGCCAGATGAGCCACCCGAGTGCGACGATTGTGGTGGGCCATCACTGAGAGAAGTCACTCACGAGCTCCACTCGGATACCTACTTCAGGCAGCGAGAGCACTGATATCGGTCGTCTCACTCCCACGAGAGGGAACTCCTATCTTACCAAACGCTAGCTCTCACGACGCGCTAAGTGTTTGGTAAGATACGATGGATAAGAGAAGTCAAGGGCACGTTGTGGTCACTGGTTCTTTAAGTGCTTCTGGCGATAAGGTATAGATACGAGAGAGGGACGCGCTGGTTTCTCGGTGGAAAATTACTACACGTAGCCATGCCTTTCAACTACGAGCAGCCAGTACTGGCTGCGTAATGACCGACGAGGATGCTGGTGGATATTTACTCCCGACGGTCGAGGACCGCCGCCCGGAACTGCTCAGCGGCCACGATATCTCGCCGCTCAGCCAGCTTCCGGGGGATAGTACTGTCTCACGAGCGGATCTCCAGCGCGACGAAACTGTCCGTCAATGGGGGCTCGTGACACCGAGTGCGACGCGTATCGGACGCGCCGACACACCCGAACACGACCTCAGCGAGAACGTTCGGCGGCTCCACGACGAACGCCATCCC
Organism: Halococcus sp. IIIV-5B; assembly: GCF_003602035.1. Classification (NCBI taxonomy): domain Archaea; kingdom Methanobacteriati; phylum Methanobacteriota; class Halobacteria; order Halobacteriales; family Halococcaceae; genus Halococcus; species Halococcus sp. IIIV-5B. The sequence continues at coordinate 80,013 of NZ_QZWE01000010.1, forward strand.
GCGATGGAGGGCTACAGCCGGCGTGCTCACCGGCTCGAAAAGCTTCGATTGACCCATGCATTGTGTAGCAGTCTCGATCTCACCCCGTGGCAGCGCGACCGCGCTATCGGGACGATGGTTGACCTCGACCTCACCGCCTTCGGCAGTCAGCGGGCCATCCCCAAGGTTGCGCTCGTCGTGATCCGCCATGTCGTCGACCGCGAGCGTGAGCATCATCTCGGTCTCCACGACAACGAGTGGATCGCCGATCAGTCCCCAGAGAAGCTCGCTGACCTCTACGACCAGTTCCACTCCATTACCGACGAGGAATCGTTCACCACGCTCTGTGAGAACCACGACCTCGACACCACCAGTCTTAATCGGCTCCGCCGAACCCTCGTCGACCAACTCGATGAGCGCGACCTCCACGATGCGGTCTACGGCCGCAATCCCTACCGTGACCCGAGCTTACCGAGTCCCGAGATTCGTTCCTCGGCTTGATTTGATATCCTCTCAGCCACCGATAGAGCGGGGTTGAATGGTCGCTTTCTTTCCAGGACTGGCTGAGATAAGCAACCGGGTATTCTCTACAGAGTGTACAGAAGCCGGTGTTTCTTTACAGGTCTCGCCATCCTCTCCCCGTCAATCACGTCTGTTCTCGTGGTGGATTTTGCACATTGGAGTTGATCGCACGTGCTGTTCGGGTGACTCACTGATGGATTGGTTATAGTGAAAGGTGATCTCAGCAGGTCGACCAGAGTAACACGGCGGCACAACGCGTTCGTGACGCGAACCTTGCACATCGATACAGGCGACCGATGTGCAACGAGAGAGAATCGATTTTCTCGACATACAACCCCGTGGAATCGCGTTCTAATCACCACACTCAGCAAGCGATACATTTGAAGATAGAATCAACTGCTGTCTCTGCTGTGGACTCCATCTTGATCTACAGAAGCATATAACCCCGAGAGAATTTGAGCTAGGTCAGACGGAATACGATACTCATTGTTCATCTTATCCGCAGCGGTTCTCTTGAGAGATTCTGCAGAAATATTGAATTCAGAGGATATCTCTGAATATATGTACTTGCCATTTAGGTTTTCTAAATCAGAGTCTTCTATCGCAGAGTCCACAGATTCTTCAACGGTCTCGAGCTGATCCTGCAGACGATCTTTCTTCGTATCTACAACAGAATCGATCTCAGACTCGATTTCATCGATGGACATCTCTTCAATGCTCCGAAGATCCACGTAAAACCTCATATTTTCATTCAGTCTTGTCGTTATTTCTTTGGACTTGAAATCGTCTCGGTGTATGATTTCTTCTAGTAGATCAGCCACTTCGTCTGGTGTTTGAACCTCTTGGCGTTCCAAAATGTCATATGAGACAAGTGTAGACAAAGTGTCACTCAGGACCGTTGGGTCAAGGAGGAAGTTTTCAATACAAGTCCTAGGAAGGGTGTAAAACGGACCGCTATTTTCGCTTATATCTTCTCGATCTTTATCAATAATACCAAAAACATCAATATCTACAGTAGATAGTTCTGCAGAGAGTTCAGTAAATGTATCGTCTGCATTCAATACCTTCTCTTTCCCACCCATCGGAGTTATTTCGAAGACGACATCTAGGTCTGGATCTAAGCGAGTGAGTACATTTTTGTCAGTTTTTCCCTCGACAAGTAGAAGAGGTTTCCCTGCCGACAGAGCTGAAACTCCCAGATCACCCAAGAACTCGTCCAGTATGGCTTTCTCGATACCATCAGCATGTACCAACTGGTTGCCTGACCGTTGGTCAGCATACATGAGAAGATAGAGATTATCCATATCTGAGTTATTTAATATCATTTGAGAGTGCGTGCACGCAATGACTTGCAAGTTCAGGTTATCACCCTGCGCACTCTCTAGGACATCTTGTAGATAATTGAAAAATCGGTCCTGCATCGCTGGATGAAGATGGGATTCCGGGCTATCGATAAGAATAACCAGCTCTTCTTGTGTAGGGTCGTCTCCTCTCACTTGAGCTATCAGATTCTCAATCTGCTTTTCAAGCAAGAGGAACAGCATCGCAATAGCGTCTTTTTCTCCAGAAGATAGCTCATCAAAACCGACCTGTGTTCCAGCACGGTTTTCAAAAACGATCTGATATTCGTTATCAACTACCTCTACCCCCTGATATGCAACCCCTGGCAATACGGCTTCTATACTTGACTTCAGAGGTTCATTAAAATCCGGAATATAGCCCGGAGGTACTTCGCCTCGCTCATCATATATCTCAGAGAGTATGTTTCCCTTCTGATGCTCAAATTGCGCAAGCCGCTTTTTCACCTCGAAGTAAGGGGCATAATCGGCCTCGTTCCTGCTTCGTGAGTGACCGTATGTTAGCTCATTTGGAAGGTCACTGTTGTCCGAACCTATATCATAATTCGAAGATCCTAGAAGCTCTCTTGAGCTTCTGTTTGGTAGTGAGGACAATGCACTGGCGGTAAGATCGTTCGGATTTGGCGCTCGATGTGGTGTGAAGTATACCGTTTCTACATCGCCACTGACAGTTACATCTGATCGATTTTGGTTTATTCTATTGTTCAGAGCTTCTAGTAGCGTTGACTTCCCTACGCCGTTCGGACCCGCAATAATCATGAGCTGTGGAACATCATCGCAGCTAGCATTTGTAACTCCACCCTCGTTCTCTATTGAGAAACCCTCAAGGCCCATTTTATAATCCTAAATTTCTATCATATATAATTCTACTCATTATTCATATTGATAGCAGTGTTATCATTACCGCTAGAGAGTCCCGGCCCTCCGGGCCGGCCAAACCCCGACCGCGTACCCACGGAGCGCCCGCCCACCTCCACGGTCCTGCTCGCGCCCACAGGGCGCTGTGCGGGCTTTCGCAGGCAGAAAGGGATCCAAATGGCACCCGTCTTCAACAACTAACCTGACCGCGCAACCGCTGACTTTCCGCGCTTTCATAGACTACTGACCGGTTCGATTCTTACCTAACAATAGGATGAGGTCACCGGTGTGGCGTTTGGTAAGAAGCTCCGGAACCTGCGGAAACGGCGGTGTCGACCAAAGGAAAATCGAAGCTCTCGGGCGGGCGAGCGCTCTTGTCTTGAGAAGGAAATCGATGGCTTCGGAATCGGACTACTCTCGTTCGATCTGAGAGTTGACGATTTTGTTTTGCTGGGCTGACCACTCCCGATCGGGGTGAGTTCTGACGTACTCGGCCCACTGCTTGACGAATTTGCGTCGCTCGGCAACGTTCTCGCGCTGTTGTTCTCTAAGCTCGTCTAAGTTCGTCATAAGCGTCAGTCACCTCCAGTTCAGGGGGTCCGGTTGATAGTACTGATCGGGCAGCAGAGGATGGTTTCTCCGAGGACATTGGCGTACTTTCTGCCACCCCGGTGTTTGACTTATAGATACCCCCACTTCCCGCCAGTCTGGTAGAAAGCTTTAGTCTTCTACCGGGGTAATGGCCTGTTGGCGCAGTCCATGTTGCATTAGTCTCAATTGGAACTGTTCTCAGGAGACTATTCGCTCGTAAGGTATCGGAGGAAAGAGTCCATTACCTGTGATCCTGATGTCGGCTAGGTAGCTGATCAATGCACGGATTGAGTGTTCGTTCCGTCTATTCACTCACTGTGATAAACAACCGCTGACCAATCTCGGATCACCATCCCGTAATCGGGGAATCAAGGCATGAAATAAACACCCGCTGAACAGTGCCGCCGCTCACGGACCGACAGCCACGGAAGTGATCGGACATCAATCAGGGGATCGAGACCGTAGAACTGCTTGGCAACGGTCAGAAACTGGTTCGCATCGACGCGCGGCGCGTATGACGTGTTCTCCCCGTCGATGGTGAGCTTCACCAGCAAGTCGACCAGCCGCCAAACGTTATACAGTACACACGCGAACACGAAGTTGAAGAACCGATAGTCACGCTCGGTCGAGGTGGTCCGCACCATGAAGTGCTTCTGCTTCTTGAAGCCGTTCTCAATACCCCAACGACGGCGATACCACCGGATCAGCCGCTCGATCATATGGATGAACGCTCTCCCGTCCATCTGCTGATCGCTAGCGTCACGCGCTGTCACGTATGGATGGTTCGTCTCGAACACCACGGTTTCGGAGGTATCCACGTCTCCATCCTGCGCCTTCTGCTTGCGTTCTTCGACTTCCTCTTCACGCTGGATGTCTGCGAGCAGCCGCGAGAACGACATCCGCTCGCTCGGTTCACCTCCTACATCGTCGAATTCCCACTCGCCGCACATCTCTTTCCACACTTCTGAGAGGCCGTCGTCATCGTCATCCGAATTCGACCGTTGCGGGAGGTAGATTTGCTTGCGTGTGGCCGTGGCCTCGGGTGTCTCCTCTTCGGTGACGTGGAAGCGCTTGCCGTTCCGATACATCCACGCGATGGTGTCGGCCTCGTCGCTGCGCTCGAAAATACGGGTAGGATTCAGGTAGTGGACGCCGTACTCCTCGCAGGTCTCTTTGACGGGCTTACTGTCGAACTCGCGGTCCATCATCACGAGGTCGAGATTCACTATCTCGGTCGTGTGCTCCAGCAGCTTCCCAACGATCTCGTCTTTCGACTGACCGCGCACGCGTGGGATGGCATCGAGGACGAGTGGCACGTCCATCCCGACGACCTTGAGCACGGCCCACTGGTAGTAGTCGTTCCCGTCTTTGTATCCGAGGATATCCTCGTCGTGGTCTTCGATCTCGCCGGTGAACGGAAAGCCCTTGGTTACGTCGATGGCCGCCATGACTTGCCCATCAAGTTCGCCGTTTTGCCGAGCGCGAGCGATCAACATTCGTGTCGTGTTTCGGAGCATCGAGCGGATCTCCGAGACGGAGAGCTTCCCAATCTGGTAGCGGTGGATCGAGCCCGTCGGGATGCGCTCGCGCGTAGTATCGAGGGAGAATGAAGCCGGACCACTCCGCGCGTACATGTCTTCGCGCATCCCCATGTAGGCGTGTTGCTCCCAGAAAGCGTTCTCGTGGATCTGCCAGTTCGATCCTCGGTCAAGCCCGAACGCATCGCAGACGAACGGTTTGGCCTGCTGCCACACCTCATTAGTCGTCTCGGCGATGAGTTGATGTTGTGGACGACCGTCGGCCTGTGGTTCACCCGCTTCGCCAATGGTGACTCGTTCGGGGAGGGATACGTCGCAGGCACGTGCAGCCTTCACAATCGCCTCAGCACACTCTCGAATGGCGTTGCGGAGGTCCTCGTTGAAGCGGTGGTTCCATGCCCGCCAGAACGTCGATTGCGCGGGAAGACTCTCGAAACCGAGATTACGGCAGAGCAAGGGGTTCGCTCTCAGATGGTTGTGGAAAGCGGTCTCGTCCCAGCCGTTAATCTCCTCAATGATGAACGCTCGGACCAGTAGCGCCATCGGATACGGTCCTGAATACGACGCCAACGAATCATGAGCGGCGAACGTGAGATGATCAGTTGGCAGATCACAGACTAGCTCCTCAATATCGGCGTAATCCGTAGCGTGCTCGCACTGTGACTGCGCGATGGTAGTGACATCCCTAACGAAGCCACCGAGATTGTCGTCTGTCAAAGTTCAACAACTATATCGCTCACCACAACCTTCATATGAATTGCGGAAATACAATTTGATGCGATGTCACAAAGCACACTCGGACGCATCTGGGATCGCCTCACAGCACGCTACGAACAGGACACAGGATCCGAATGTTGCGGAGCTACTGTTGAGGAAGTCTCACAGAACCCACCTGAAACCGAATCGAAGAACTGCTGCGAATAGATACAAAACGCAAAGGTACGATATGTCTCAAACAGAATCACCACTCGACGAAGCCTACAACGCCCTTGACCGACTGTACGACGACCCGGAGACACGAATTGCCGCCCTCCGGGACTCGCGCCCACCCGAGCGAGATGTTGCCGGTCAAGAAGCCGTCTTCAAAGCGCTCGCTAACGAAGACCGCCTCCGTGTTCTCGAAACACTCCGCGAGTCCGAGTGCTGTGGCTGTGAATTGCAGATCGTACTCGATGCACCGCAGTCAACGGTCGCCACGCATCTCCGGAAGTTGAAGAAGGCAGGGTTGGTCAAATCCCGCAAGAAAGGCAAGTGGAGCTACTACCGCATCGCCGATACGGCAGCCCTTGAACTGCTCGACCTCGCCCGCGCTATTCGGGGGGATGCCTGAGATGCTTCCGGCGGGACTCGAAAGCGGCCTCATCGACTCGTGGAACTACTTCGTTCATCTCGTGGTCCTCCTCGTTCCACTGTTCATCGGAGCATCGTTCCTCGTAGGACTCGCACAGGAGTATCTCCCACCAGAGAAAGTCGAACGGAAGCTTCGCGGTCACGATGAGGGTTCGGGGAACGTCGCTGCCGCCGGACTGGGGGCGGTAACACCGTTCTGTTCGTGCTCAACGGTGCCCGTGCTGGCCGGATTGCTTCAGGCAGGCGCGCCGCTCGGACTCGCGTTTTCGTTTCTGTTGGCCTCACCACTCGTCAACGAGATCGCCGTGTTGTTGCTCGTCGGTCTGTTCGGCATCGAGGTGACGGTCTGGTACATCGTCATGACGTTCGTCGCGGCTGTCGTCGGTGGACTCGTGATCGGACGGCTGGGATTGACCGAGCACGTCAAGGAGGTCCGTATCACTGACGATGCTAATCAAGCCGTCGCAGCGGACGGCGGGACGGTCGATTGCTGTGCTGGAGGAACGACGCCGATCGAACAAACCCACAGACAGCACGTCGAGAGTGCCGCACGTGATGCATGGTCGTTCTTCGTCGATACTCTTCCATATCTGATTCTCGGAATGGTGATTGGGGCACTGATTCATGGCGTCGTTCCAGTTGACGTGCTTCAGACCGTCCTCGGGCCTGAGAACCCCCTAGCCGTGCCGCTGGCTGCACTCGCCGGTGCGCCGGTCTACGTCAGCCTCAGCGGAATGTTGCCTATCGCCGCCTCCCTCAGCGAACAGGGGATCGCTATCGGGACCGTTCTCGCGTTCGTCGTTGGCGGAGCTGGTGTCAGCATCCCGAATTTGATTCTGCTAAACAAACTCTTCAAGCGGCGGCTGTTGGTTGTTTACGCTACCACTGTCGTCGCAATCGGTGTCGTCGTTGGTGTAGTTTTCAACCTCTTCATCATCTAACAATCAGATATGAGACATTAATACCACCATTCAACTCCTGATAGCAGAGGAGACCACCTCGCTGAATTCCAGAACAGATCCCGGACCATCGAACCAACGGTCGGTAGAGTACCCGTAGAAACAATCCCTGAAAAAGCCGATACTACGCAGAAAACCAATAATGACTGAAAATACAACAGCCCCGGAAGATTCGACGTTTACCGATGATGACCAGCACGAAACAGTCCGCGACCGATACGCAGATGTGGCATCTGATGACACAGAATGTTGTGAGTCGGATGCAACAACTGACTGCTGTACTGATACGGGATCACCAACGAGTTCCAATACAGACACAGGGGCATTAACTGGGTGCTGTACAAACGATGAAACCTCAACATCATGGGCAGAACAGGTCGGGTATAGCTCCGAAGAGATTGAATCAGATCCATCCGATGCGAACCTTGGGCTTGGATGTGGTAATCCAACTGCCATCGCAAACCTAAGTCCGGGGAAGAAAGTGTTAGATCTCGGCTCTGGGGGAGGGTTCGATTGTTTCCTCGCCGCAGATGAGGTCGGTGCAGACGGGAGCGTTATTGGGATTGATATGACTCCCGAGATGATCGAAAAAGCCCGCGAAAACAGTAAGGAAAACGACATTGAGAACGTTGAATTCCGACTCGGCGAGATAGAACATCTTCCCGTGAGTGACGAAGCCATTGACGTCATTATCTCTAATTGTGTCATTAATCTGTCACCTGACAAACAACAGGTGTTTGAAGAGGCCTATCGGGTGCTTCAACCCGGTGGCAAACTGGCTATTTCAGATGTCGTTTTGACTGCTGACCTTCCTGACGAGTTGCGTGCAGATCTTGACTCAATTGCAGAGTGTATCGGCGGCGCATCACGAATCGATAAATTAGAGAATCTACTTGCCGAGTCGGGATTCCAAGAGCCTCACATTGAACCAGTGGATGAAACACAAGAGTTCTTCCGCGAGTGGGGTGACGACCGCGACTTAGACGATTACCTCATCTCCGCTTCCATAAGAGGATATAAACCGACCAATTAGTAGGCGCTACCGACACGGGATGTGCCTCGTTTCATGTCTAAAGCCGAGAGGAAGATTAGTTATACGCGTCCCGGTTCGAAATTTATGCTAGTGGCCTAAATTACACAGATATATAAACATAGCAAATCGGCCTAGCCGACCTCTGGCACGGATTGGATATTCGAAATGGGTAATATCGTTGGTGTCGTGTTCAATGTCTTCATTCTCTAAGCCACCCTACTGGCCAACCATCCATCTTCACTTCTCATACACCGTGGCAACACAGATTTCGCCGCCCTGATGATTTCGATTATGAGCTCCCGGAATCGTCTTCGTATCTGTAGCAGTTCGTTCGGTGTTATTCAAGGGCGGCGACTGCGTCCACGGTGACTGCGGCACCACCAAGTAGTTCGCAGGCTCCAACGGTCGTGCGCGCTGGATACGTGTCCTCGAAATATCGCTCGTAGGTCTCATTGACCGATTCGTAGTCGTCCATGTCGGTAAGATACAGCGTGAGCTGAAGTACGTCGTCCATCCCCTGCCCGCGCTGATGCAGCTTGGCTTCGAGGTTCTGTAAGGCGAGTTCAAGCTGCTGGGCCGGCGATTCGTCGCTTTCAACCTGGCCTTCGTGTTCGGGAAGTTGCCCCTCAATGAAACGGAGGTCCGAGTCGCCGGTCTTCCTTCCGAATGCACCCGTGAAATTCACTCCATCACGCTGTTTTCGGCTGGTATCGCTTGCCCGGTTGGGCACCGATCTATTGGCTTGCTTTGATTCCATATTTGGTTTAGATTCTGGTCAAGTAAATCTCTTCCGCTTTTTCCTATACAACCGATCTACACATTGAATCGTGGCGATATGACGATACTGGTAGCTACTACCGGAACAGTTAATTGAGCTAGGACTGAATTGACTTTCATGGCACAAGCGACTGAGCGACTTCAGCGATATCTCGAAGATGAACTCGGGGAATGTCGGACTGAAGACGTTGAGCGACGACTCGATGAACTCGGGACGCTCGAAAGAGCACTCGGATCGTCACAGGTCAACGCTGAACTCGATGTTCTTGCCGCACTCGCTAATGAGACGCGCTATACGCTCGCTCGCGTGCTTGTGGCTGCTGGTGAGGAACTCTGTGTTTGTGAGCTTCAGGCCGTCGTCGACGTGAGTGAAAGCGGCCTCAGTCACGCGCTCTCGGCACTTGTCGATGCAGGGCTCGTGACCGGGCGCAAGGACGGACGCTGGAAGAAGTACCGAGCCACTAACCGTGCTATCACTCTTGTGACTGTTCTTGACGGGAGCGTGAACGGTGAGTAGCGTCGAGCACGACCACGGCCCGAACTGCTCATGTCCGCAGTGTGGAGACCCGCGCTCGATGGACTTCCTCGATAAGTATCTCACCGTCTGGATCTTCGGCGCGATGGCCGTTGGCGTGGGATTGGGCTACATCGCCCCATCGGTGACCCAACCGATTCAGAACCTCCACCTCGTGGAGATCGGTCTCATAGTGATGATGTACCCGCCGCTGGCGAAAGCGGACTACTCGCAGCTCCGGACGGTGTTCAGCAACTGGCGCGTCCTCGGGCTGAGCCTCATCCAGAACTGGCTCATCGGCCCGACGCTTATGTTCGGGCTTGCGGTGATATTCTTCAGCGGACTCGTCCCCGGTCTGCCAGCCCGCCCCGAGTTCTTCCTCGGACTCGTCTTCATCGGCATGGCCCGGTGTATCGCGATGGTTCTCGTTTGGAACGAACTCGCCGAAGGCTCGCCCGAATACGTCACTGGGTTGGTCGCGTTCAATAGTCTCTTCCAGATCGTCACCTACGGTGTCTACGTCTGGTTCTTCGGGTTGTTCTTGCCCCCGCTGCTGGGAATGGACTCGCTCGTTGCGGGTATTACCACCTTCGACATCACGCCGATGCAGGTAGTCCAAGCCATCGTGGTCTTCCTCGGGATTCCCTTCGTCGGCGGCTTTCTAACCCGATATATTGGCACGCACGTCAAGAGTGAGGAATGGTACGAGGAGGAGTTCGTGCCGAAGATCGACCCACTGACGCTGGTCGCATTGTTGTTCACCGTCATCGTGATGTTCGCCACGCAGGGCGAAAACATCGTCTCGGCACCCGCCGACGTACTCCTGATTGCCGTGCCGCTGACGATCTACTTCGTGGTGATGTTCTTCGTGAGCTTCGGCATGGGGAAGGGAATCGGTGCGGACTACTCGACGACGACCGCAATCGGATTCACAGCGGCTTCAAACAACTTCGAGCTCGCCATCGCGGTCGCGGTCGCGGTGTTCGGCGTCGGCTCTGGCGTCGCCTTCACGACCGTCGTTGGCCCGCTCATCGAGGTGCCTGTCTTGCTCGCACTGGTCCACGTTGCACTCTATTTCCAGCGCAAGCTCGACTGGAGTGGGACCGAAACTGGTAGCCTTGACACATCACCATCCGAGGCGACCACTGACGACTAACCACCACACGAACCAAAACCAATGTCCACCACTACTGACACAACAAACACGATTCGGCTCGCGTTCATGTGTGTCCAGAATGCTGGCCGCTCGCAGATGGCGACCGCATTCGCCGAACGCGAACGCGAGCGCCGAGGCCTCGATGACGCCGTCGAAATTCTCACTGGAGGTACCCGTCCAGCGGACCACGTTCACGAGGAGGTCATCGAAGTCATGCGCGAGGAAGGATTCGACCTCTCAGAGCAGACGCCACGCAAAATCACGAGCAAGGAACTTCGTTCCTGTGAGTACGTGGCGACGATGGGTTGTTCGACGCTCGATGTTGATGAGGATGATTCAACGGTTGACATCCGTGACTGGAACCTTCTCGATCCTCATGGCGAGGACATCGATACGGTACGCTCGATTCGAGACGACATTAACCAGCGTGTGGTGGATCTGTTCGATGAGCTCAGCGACGACTCACAACTGAGCACCACCGCGAAATGAGATAGCCGACGATTTCCCGTAGCAGGACTTTCAAAACTGCAGGTTGGAGCCTGCTGCCTTCCGCCATGCAATTGCATCCATCGTTGGGTGGTTCGTGTCAGGGACCGGGTTTGTTCCCTACAGTTGGAATAAGCTCGTTCCACTGCTTATGTAACGAGCAGCTTCCGCGGTCGCTCTTAGAATTCTTGCCTATCTCACAAAATCACACTCTCTTAACTGAAGTCTAAGAGAGGGATTTTACCTATTGGGAATAATTATGAGAATCACAAACAGCTAAATTTCATATATGCTCCTGCATGAGGAATCGTCCTAGCCGAGTTCAGGTTAAGATATGTCCTATTGACGTGTGAGACGGTATGACCCAACCCACCCAAGAACTCACGAAAACTGCTGTTACAGGTGGTACTGAGGTCGGCTAGGTAGCTGCTCAATGCACGAATCAAGCGTTCGTTTGGACTCTATTCCGCCTGTAGTGAACGAACACCGATCAGTCTCGGGCTAGCATCTCGAAATCGGACGAGTACGAGACGAAATAAAGCGTCGCTAAACAGTGCCGCCGCTCACGAGTCGGGAGAACACGGAAGAGTATCGGCCTCAATCAGGAGGGTCGAGACCGTAGAACTGCTTGGCAACGGTCAGAAACTGGTTTGCTCCCTACAAGGGGCGCGTACGACCGCCAGCGTGCCGATGGCGATCCATTCATTCATGCTTCTGTCTCTCGATCAGCACCACTGTATAGACTGTCGGGGACAATCCGCGAGAGTCGCATCGCGTTTCCAGTCACCCCAAGACTCATACCCATATCGCCGACGACCACGGCCACTGCAACGCTGACGTAACCGAGCGGGACACCGATTGCAAGTAGCGCCTTCACACCGAGACTCGCCCAGATGTTCTGTTGAATCACGCTCCCCGCCTTGTGTGACAGTTCGTACAGGTACGGGAGCTTCGAGAGATCGTCACCCATCAGCGCGATGTCGGCCGTCTCAAGTGCCGTATCCGTTCCGGCAGCTCCCATCGCTACGCCGACAGTCGCGGTCGCAAGCGCCGGTGCATCATTTACTCCGTCACCAACCATTGCAACGTCTCCGTACTCATCACGCAGTTCGTCGATTGCCTCGACCTTCTGATCAGGGAGAAGTTCCGCGCGGTACTCGTCGACACCGACCTGCTCGGCAATGGCTCGGGCCGTTCCCTCATTATCTCCCGTGAGCATCACGATGCGGTCGACGCCCAACTCATGCAGGCGCTCAACGGCACGCTGCGAGGTTGAACGTACTTCATCCGCAATTGCGATGGCACCCACTACGTCCGTTTCTGTCCCCACCAGGACGACCGTTCGCCCCTCCTCCTCAAGCCCAGCGAGTACATGGTCCGCGTACTCCTTCTCTTGTTCCTCCAGACCGGAGTCCGCAGTGACCCCTTCTGACACGGCCCCACCGTCGGTCGCGCGGCGAGCTTGTGGAAGGTCGAAGCCGAGTTCCTCGAACAGTGCAGGCTTCCCCACAAAGTACGTCTCGCCGGCGATTGTGGCTCGAATACCCTTTCCAGTCAGACTCTCGAAGTCAGAGGGTGCTGGGAGGTCAGTCACGTCGCCCTCGTCGGCACGGGTGAGGACCGCCTCGGCAATCGGATGTTCGCTTCGCTGTTCCACTCCCGCGCCGTATCGGAGGACATCTGACTCGCTATGGTTTCCGAACGGAATGACGTCAGTGACGGCGAGCTCGCCTTTCGTGAGCGTCCCGGTCTTGTCCAGCGCGATGGCGTCGACCTCGCCCATCGCTTCGAGGTGGTTGCCGCCCTTGATGAGAACGCCGTTTTTCGCGGCGCTCGTGATGCCCGACACCACGGAAACGGGCGTCGAGATGACGAACGCGCAGGGACAGGCGATCACCAACAGCGTGAGTCCGCGAATGAACCATGTCTGCCACGGCCACCCGAGCATGAGCGGCGGGACAGCAGCAGTGAGAATTGCCAAGACGACCACCGCGGGCGTGTAGTAGCCCGAAAACCGGTCGACGAACTGCTCTTTCTCCGTTTTCTTTTCCTGGGCCCCCTGTACCATTCCGATGATCTTCGAGAGCGTCGAGTTCCCGGCCGTTGACGTAACCTCCACTTCGAGATAGCCCTCCTCGTTGATCGAGCCGGCGTACACGTCGTCACCTTCGGCCTTGTCGACGGGGACGCTCTCGCCGGTGATCGGTGACTGGTCGACCGCGCTCCCACCCTCGATGACCGTGCCATCCAGTGGAATCTTCTCGCCGGGACGGACGACGACGGTTTCGCCGATCTCGACTTCCTCGACGGATACGGTCACCTCTTCACCGTCGCGGCGGACCGCGGCCTCGTCGGGCGAGAGTTCCATCAGTTCACGCAACGAGTTCCGTGCCCTGTCCATCGCGTAGTCTTCGAGGAGTTCCGCGACACTGAACAGGACCGCAAGCGTCGCGGCTTCAACGAAGTAGCCGATGCCGGTGGCAGCGATGATCGCCGTCCCCATCAGGAGGTCGATGTCGAGACTCAGGTTCCGCGCGGAGTAGTACCCGCCACGAACGACAGGATACCCACTGACGATGATTGCGACGAGAAACAGCCCATCCGCGAGCGAGAGCGAATAGTTGAGAAGGGTCGCAACCTCAGGATTCTGTCCGGCGAGGACGAACTCAAAGAGGAGACCGAACACGACGAACCCCGCTCCGATCCACGTCTTAATCGCGCGCGAACTCGTCCAGATCTCCGACGGAGGTGCAATTTCCATGCCATCGGCGGATTCTTCGTCAGAACCGTCTTCGCCGCCAATCACTTCATAGCCCGCGCCCTCGATGGCCGCAACCACGTCGGCCTCGGCGGCACGGTTAGGATCATAGTCCACCGTGGCCGTGCCCGTCGTGGGTTGCAGGGTGGTGTCAGTGACCCCATCAACGCGCTGGAGACTCTTGTCTACTTTCTGCGCACAGGAGGGGCAGTCCATCTCTGGAACGGTGAGCCGGACGGACGACTCTTGTGTCTGCTCACCGTTGTTTTCCCGCCCCGCTGCGTCTGCGGTTTCGGTCATCGCTGTGAGATAGGGCAGTCAACTCGATAAGCGTTAGTTGGAACATTCCAATCCGGAGGGTCAGAGCGGCGTCGACAGCTCGTCTGGTAGCTGCGTGCGAGCGACGTGCTGCTTCGCCAAGTGTTCCTCCGCCCGCCGGAGTCGGTAGGTAAGCGTCGACCGTGGCGCGTCAAGATGCTCAGCCAGTCCGGCTACATCAACCTCCCGCGGTGATTCGTAGTAGCCGTGTTCGACGGCGGCTTGGAGAGCTGCTTGCTGCTCTGGCGGCAACTCAGTTGGACTGCCGTCTCCCTTACTCGCCGTCGAGGTGGCCGCCGTTCGGAGCATCTCCATCCGCGCGCAGTCGCCGACGGCAGTTTCAAGCTCGTTGAAGAACCCACTCACATCGCCCTCGCCGGAGTGGATGATGCGCCAGGTATAGTGGCGACTCTCGTGGTGCGTATCGAACAGCAAGCCGTCACCGAGATGATCGCGGGCGATGTGGGGGATGGACGAACAGAGGGGAGTGCGCTCCCAGTACGAGTAGAGAACGAGTGTGTCGTCGGTATGGTCGAGAACCTGTGTACTCTGAGTAGCGTCGCAGTCCTCGGTGGCGAGACAGTCGGCGTAGTAGTCGCTGTTGAGAAAGGCATTTTCGATGCCAGCGAGAGCGTCGGGTGACCCCGTGGCGTGATCGACACGCCAGAGACGTTCCTCAGTAGCGTGCAGCGAGAGCGAACGAATCGAAGCATCTGGATGGTCAACAAGGGTGTCTGCTACCCTGTTGCACCCGGGCTCGTATTCGAGAGCGAAGACGAGTTCGCGCATAGGTTGCTCTAGCCACCCGGAGACATAACACATGGCTCGTCCTCGCCGGATTCGACTAGTAGGGTCAGATCACGTCGTCGGGGTCGTGAGTCTCTTGCATCCGTTGTGCTTCGGCGGCATACTGTTCTTGGAGATCGGTATCATCAACTGAGCCGAGATTCTCCGAGTCAGCATTGACGGCCGCCGTGGTGTCCCGAACGTCGGTGAAGGAAGTCAGTGCCCGCTCCTTCCGGTAGTACTGGCCGCCGTCGGGAGTCGCGTAGGTGAGGATGATGAGGTTCTGCTCGTCGTCGGAGTATGTCCGTTCGACCAGCCACACACGCACACCGTCGTCCAGTTGATCCGGCATATTCGTCTGGTCGTCGCTCTCGGGGAATAAATGGTATAGAAACTAGGTCGATGGGGATTTCATCCAACTCGAAATTCATCCCCACGAGGAAAATTCGATGGAAACTATGCATGAGAAAACTAGATAGCCGACTTCTGCTGTGATCAGAAATATAAGATCTAAAAGTCACCTAATGTCGTGCTTTCTCGAACCTCGGAGACACCTGGAAGATCTATAACTTCTGGCTCCTCATCACTGCCGGTTGTTCGTTCTACGAGTACTTCCGTGTTCACGCCACCCCCGCTCTCTCGGATGGCAACGAGCCCTTCTACGGCGTGACGGATTTCGTCTACTCTATCACCAAGCCCACATGCGTTGAGCACAGCGCGATCCAGTCGATTGCGCTCACTTTCACAGTCTTCTGGTTCAACCTCAGTACCGATCTCCTTCTCTCGATTGATGAGTGCATCAAAAGCATCGGCTATTTCCTGAACCTCTTCTTCGCTCATACTCCGAATATCCGGGATAGGTAAATCATCAATCTCGTATCCTTTGATTTCTGTGCGATTCATTCCTTCGCCACCAACTGTCCGTCCTTGCAATTCATAGAACATCCATATAAGCCGGGAATTCAACACACCACACAGAGCTTTCTCATCAATACCTTCCTTGGGATGCACATTGTAAAACTGGTCATTTGCGCAACTCATTGCTTCATTCCAAATTACACGAAATACGCGCCATGTGAATCGGGGAATCAAAATTTTGGTCCGGTCTAAGTCTTGCAGATCAAACCATACATCCCGACTCTGGCACGTATCGCCGGTGTGCATCTTTCGGTCTTCCCCCCATTCAATATATTCTAGCAAATCCGTGTGTCCATTTTCTCTGAGCCACTTTTTCACTCGTTCTTCATTTCCTTCCCCGAACTCTACAGAAGTGTCGTTAAGCGCTTCTACAACTAAATCGTGAACGTCCAGAATTCCCCACTCCTCAGCATCTGATTCTGTGAAAGGAATTCGATCGATCTGGCCACTTGCTTTTGCTAGTGGCGATAAGTACTCTCCAATCCCCAGTTCTTCCACATCCTCTCTGACATGGAAGAAGGTGTTTTTCCCGCTTGTATTCGCACGATGTTGATCAGCTAGGTTCTCGAACGGGGTCGACACGTCAGTATCGACGATCTCGAAGTAGGTAGGTGGGGCAAGGAAAAAGATACTCCACTTTGGTTCGTCATAGAGAACCGCCTGCTCCCGTGTCACAAGACGATACATGTCAGTTCGAATCATTTGGTCCGGCTCCTCATCTGCCTCAATCAGATCTACTATATCTGGAATATCCATCTCCTCTTTTATGCGGAGGAACTTTACCACGTTTGAGTCCCGTGATTCCGCATCTTCCTGCTTCTGGAGGATTGTAACACAAGAACCGACTAGAGCATCATCGAACACTTGACGATCAAATTTAACCACTGCCTCAATTTCGTAGTTGTCTAGCAAGAATTGCTGTACTGACTCGCCAAATCGAACTTGAAGCCAACTATCACTAGTAATAAATCCTAGACGGCCATCATCTGCGAGAAATTCGGTTCCATGAGTTAGGAAGTATGCGTAAATATCTGAATTTTCAGGCAGATAGTCCGCTTCAACTCCTACATTGGTGAGGTGCTCTCGAATGGAGTCTGTATTAGCTATATTGGATGACCTAATGTATGGTGGATTTCCAATAAGAGCATCTACACCACCTAATTCGTCGATGACCTGTAGTCCACCTTCTGACCCCTCGTCAGCGAATTCTTGGCTACTCCCTTCGGTAGATGCTGCCTGTCGACCGAGACGAGTGTCGTTTGGACGAGTATCGAAGAAATCAGAAACTTCGATATTCACTTCGTTCGTGTAGGATTCTAAGTCCTGAACAGTGAGGTTGATAGCTGAAAGGTGCGCTGGAAATCGGTTAATATCCACTCCCCCAATTTGGGAGAGAATATCCGCGTGATCGAAGCCATCCATCTCATCTAGCCGGTGATAAGCTGAAATCAGGAAGCCACCACTACCACAGGCTGGGTCAAATACGTAGTCCGTCGGTTCATCGATCGTGAGACGTGTTATTAGATCTGTGACTTCCGGTGGAGTGTAATACTCACCCATCGAGTGTCGACGACTCTCAGGAATCACCTCTTGGTAGAGTGTACCTGCAATATCTGTTTCGTGGCTGAGATCCTGATCTTCGAGTTCAATCACAAAGTTTCGAATGCGGGAATCTGCCCCGTTCAGTGGGATCTCGTCAAAGATTTCATCATGGGTAAAGACCGCCTCAAAATCGATTTCCTCAACGATCAAGTCGAAGTAGTCTTCCAAATCGTCCTTCACTCGACGAATGGAGATCGCGAGTGGTTCTACTTCGTCACCGTATGCAGAGGAGCTTTCCAAAATACGATAGAAGATGATTTTGTTGATGAGCAAATAGGCGGCTTGTGCAGCAAATTCTCGCTCAATGTGTCGCCTCTCTGCATCATCTGTATCTTCAGCAGTGTATTCTAAGCCCTGATCATCGGTCCACTCACTGAATCGGGATCGGAGATGTTCGTCCTCGTTAAGTCTCTCCCGGAGATTTCTGCTCATCGCAGGTGCTACAAATTCATGCAAACTACGAACGCGCTCAATGAATGCTGCGTCTAGTGCATCCCACTCACCCTCACCACGTTCCATTTCAGCAACCTGGTCCAACAAGAAATCCGCAAATTCAGCTAAGTCGGTAATTCCTTCGTAGGATTTTGTTGAACGTTCGAGCAAAGTTTGTCCACGTTCAAACGCATTAAACATCACCAGTCTCTGACCGTTGAATGTGCAGAAATATCCTGCTCCTAGCTGACCTGCATATCCGAAAGCTTGCTGGATAACATCTGGTGAGTATGGGTCAATACTACGATTCCCTGGTTCACCGGGCTTCTTTGCTTCCACGACAAATACAGAATCACCATTTTCGTCGAAAATCACAATGTCAGCAAATCCCTCCATGTTTTCCCCGTATTCTGGGCGAGCCGTTCCAAAGGTCACACCATCTCGGTCGGGGTTGGCTTCAATGGCATTCTGAAGATGACGGTAGAGTTCGAAGTGGACATCCGCTTCGCTCATAACCAATGGCTACACCACTATTGTATAAATGATTTTGTAGATATAAGTGATAGGTAGAAGACAGTTCTACCCTAACTGCTTAAGTTTCGAATAGTGAGAATTAGGAAGCCAATTAGCCGAGTAAAACGGAAGTACGACCGACGACAAACACCACAGCCGTCAGGTACATCGAATATTTCAGATACGACTGGCTGGCGGTCGGGTCGCTGAAGCCTCGCTGGGCGCTGTAGAGCATCAACGCATCACAGGGAATCACGAGGACCAGGTAGGCGAGTCCGAATGTCCCTCGAAGGTAGGGAAGCGGGCTCGCGATTACTGCAAGCGCGAGCACGATCAGGGCGACCAGCAGCGCCCGACGCTCGCCAATGGCGATCGGGAGCGTATTCAGCCCCTCCTCGCGGTCGCCACCAACATCCTCGACGTCCTTGACGATCTCGCGAGCGACCGTAGCGAGGCCCGCGAACGCGAACAGCACGAGCACCGCGCCACCGAGCTCTCCGACTGCCGCTGCGCCGAACAGGAACGTACTACCAGTGAGATACCCCACGACCACGTTTCCGACACCAGGGAGCCCTTTGAACAGCTTGGTGTAGGCGACGAGCGCAAACAGATTCACGACCGCGATCACAATGGCTGCTACCGGCAGCGTGAGCACGAGCACTACCGCGAGCGCGAATAGGACAATGCTGAACCACAGGGCCTCTCGCGGTGAGACAGCGCCGCGCGGGATCGCCCGGTCGGGCTGGTTGATCCGGTCGATCTCGCGGTCGAAATAGTCGTTGATGGCGTTCCCGGCCCCTGTCGCCAGAATCGTCGCGACGACTGCGGCGACGATCATCAATGGATGGTCGAATCCGGTCGCGACGAACGCGCCGATGAACGTCAGAAACCCGGCGGCGATAGAATTCCCCGCACGTGTGAGCTCAACGAGTCCTCGGGCGCGTTCACCGGCCATTGCACTCGCTCTCGCTGGCCGTTGGATAAACGCCTCGAAACGGGTTACTTCGGGGCGGTTCGTTGACGTCTCCGCTCTACGATCCCTTTGATTAGGATTCACCCTCTATAGGACCGATGTACTCCCATTTCAGATCCTTCCCCTCCCGCTGGACTCGATATTCGTAGGGCCCGTGAGGACAGGTACTACAGTTCTCTTTCCCACACGGAACCTTCTTGATCACCGTTGTACCCGCCGATTCGTCGCCGCCGTCGTTCTCAACGTCGACAAGCTCCTCCTCGTCCTCGACCTCGATCGGGCGCTGCTCGCGATAGTCAGCTAACTCCTCACACCACGCAGCGATTTCTCGAAGCGTCGGTGAGTCCTGTGCCTCGACGCCCTCACGAACGTATTTCGGCACGCTCGCTGGCGCTTGGGGCTCGCCGCCGTCTGCGATTCGGTTGGATTCGTGGGTTCGCTCTGAGTGTGCCATAGGTTTCTCCGGGACCGGCGTCGTCGCCCGGTCTTACCTAACACAAGAACCCACACCTCGTTAAATGTTTGGTAAGATAGTGCGACCTCGCGGCGCTGCGCGGCGAGCGACGTCTCCCAACAACCGGCTACTGAGTTTACGAATCGCTCGTATCCATCGGTTCGAGCCGGCTCTCAGGGTAGTAGTAAGGATCGCCAGCGTCGAGGGTTTCGTCGGCGTCGGCCTCTAGAACCTCGGCAACGGTCCACTCGCTAAGGTAGGCGTCGAGTGACTCCGCGAATCGAACTTCGATCACGCGGTCGGTCGGCGGATACTCTTGATTGTAGTTCGCGACTGTTTCCTCCGTGCCGGGGATCACGAACTCATCGGCGCGCTCGTCGCGAAGGCCCATGATGAAGATTTCTTTGCCCTCCCCATCGCGATCGACCGCGATCGTTCCGCGTTCGAGCTCGCTCCCAGCCGGTGGGGGAGACGAAGACCCGACCACACCCCAGACTCGATCTACGAACGAACGCAGGTGGTTTACAAACGCCATCGCTATTCAGCCCGTTCGAGTTCTTGGGCCTGATCGAGAACCGCCTCACGCCATTCGCTGAACTGATCCTGTAGCCACAGTCTCGTCTCCTCAAGCGGTTGGGCGGTCCAACTGTATTCGTGACCTCCCGAGGGAAGGATCGCCCGCTCGCGGTTTACTAACTCCAACTCTTGGAGAGCGCGTAGCTGGCGGTGGACATTAGTGTAGCTGCTGTCGAGGCGGTCTGAAAGGTCACTTACTGTCGACTGCGGGTTGTCGAGAACCACGATATAGGTCCGTAGCGCCCCCGGTTGAAGGCCGCAAACCGTGGTCATAGCCTCAGCGAGCCCAGGCGTATCGGGGTCTTCGTTCGCGAGTGAATCTAACCGCCGAATATATGATGAGTTGTCGACGCCGCCCGAATCGGAGAGCTGAGAGCGCATACAGGATAACCCTCTGCTGAGAACCCTTAACCGTAATCCACACACCCCAATACATTGACTGTTCTGCCGTATAGGAGTTGTCAGGGGACCATATAGAGCGCCCAGAAACCGATTTTGCGCGCTTTAGTGGGTTTGCTTTAGTCATTATCGTGTAGGTTTGAATAACCTTAGACGCACGATTGGTAGGATATGGACATGCGATTGGTTGGATAGATCCGATGATTTATGCTCTCTGAGTGCAACCTCGGAAGTGAGCGTCCACGAGTCTCCCGAGACTGGTGTCTACGAAGTGATGGTAGGTTGGAAGGAAGGCGGCGGGAAAGAGCCCGCCGTTGCTTGTGGGCGCACTGCCCCACAGGAATATGAGACAGCGCACGACCGAATACACCCGACGACACCGTAAAGCTACGGCTGATGTTCATTCCGAGTTCTCATCAGCTCGTTGGAATGATCGTGATTACACCCCGAGTGTCGACCACCGGAGGAGAGACTAAAATGAGCGTTACTAAGGACGCCGAAGGCTCATACACCGATCCCGATCGGCTCGAAGCAGCCTACAACTGCGCCGGAACGGTTGAAGGCACAGCCCGGATCTTTAGTTGCTCACCGACCACGGCTCGAAAGTACCTCCGTAGGTTCGGGCTCTATGAATCACCTACTGAGCCACCTGCCGGCGAACGTCCGCCGCGAGCATGGGAGCTCGAAAGTGCAGACCCCGAAGACCTCGGTCTATAGACCGAAGTTCACCCGTCGAGGGCGACATCGTCTCCAATGATGGTTACTCTTCACCGTTAGGTGGCTGGCCGATTGAAGACAGGCGTTCAACCTCCTCGTCGGTGAGGTCGCCGCTTAGATACCGATGGCCGAGGTTGGTGATCGCCATCAGCCCTCGCGGAGAAACGTCAGTAGGGAGTTCATCGTCGTCCGGTTCCCTGAGTAGACCATGCTTTTTCAATTCGCGAGCGCGCTCAGCGACGTAGCTACGACGATAGCCTGTTGCAGCACCGATTGTCTGTGGCGAGAGAATAATGTCGCCCTGCTCGATCTCGTCGTGCTCCGCGATATGATTGAGGATGTAAATATCCGCGTGCATCATCCAGTCAAGCGGAAGCGGAGCCATTCACGAGGTAGTGCGTTCATACACTCTTAGCCTCACCGACCTTGCTTATACTTTGGTACAATTGAGAGTCTATAGACTACCGATTGGACGGATAGATTTATTGCACTTCGACCGATTGCTGTTGCTAGCGCGGATTCGTTCGCCGAAAAGGCGGGCGAACCGGCCGGCGAGTCTTACCAGGATACCTGGCCGGGTCATCCTCCGCACCGAACGCCATGTCCGAATCACACACATCCCGGCTTAAGCATTTCCGTCAGAAACGGTTCAGCCGGGCGTCTCGACATGGATACCGGGCGGATGCCCATGCCTCCGTGCTTCCCTGGTATTCCAACTATGGATCAGAGAAGCACTCGACATAACGCCGCTGACAACTGTAAAGGCTCCGACCAACAGGACCCAAGCACGAAAGGGGATCCACAGCCCGACTGCCATGCCAGTCGAGGAAGTACTACTTGGAAAACCTGCACTGTTTCCGCGGGCCTACTGGCGTTTTTCGACCCCTGTGACAACTGTTTCCCGGATGAAGTGATCCCCGAGGACGTCAAAACCGTCGTGCGAAGCCGGAACCAGCACGCTTCCGACGTTCATCGTCCCCTTCGTGCATCGGAGGCGCGATCGAGCTCATCAACACCGACCGGAACGGTGCCGTCCATCTATTCCACCTTTGGAGCGAACGATGACTGAAGTCCGGGTTGCCGTTGAGCGCGAATCGGACGGTGCGATCTGCTGTCCGCACTGCGTGGCTCTCGACGGCTACGATGACGCTGCTGACCTCCGACCAACAGCTGGTGAGCACGATCTCCCTACTGAGGTAGTGGAGGAGCCCCGGCCAGAGCGCGAAACCGTCCATACGCTCGGATGTTATTGCGAGGCGCACGACGTCCTCCTGCCGGCACCCTACCATGCAGTAGTCGACTGTGATGGGCTCCACAACCTCGACAACTGGATCGCTACCCCGATCCATACATTGGCTGGAAATCCGCTCGCTGTTCCGGTTCGTCTCATCGATATGGTAGACGGCTCAACATGAGCCACCGCGATTGGGTGCGGTATCGAGCGCGAGCCCCCGGTACAGAGGGGGGTGTGTCGATTAAGTTTATACCCTGCCTCCGTGTCGGGATTTGGCATAAGCTAGGAAATCATAGCGCCGAAGGAAAACGGGATGGGGACCACCACTCCCACTGTCCCGTTTCAGAGCGCGGTCACTGCGCCCGTATCCTCCGTGGAATTGGGCGCGTTCACACTGCGACCGTTGCTCGTTCTGACACGGCCGATGCCCATATAGTTTGCCCCCTCAGCAGCCAAGGCTATCGGCAATTGGGTGGGCAAACGGGTCGTCGGTACGACGGTTTTCCCGACCGTCAGCGCGCGATTATCGGGGCTCATACATGAGCCAGCGCACATCCCACTCCCATAGCGAAGCCTCCATCCAAACCGGGTCCGCCGAAGCGGGTATCTCCCGCCTCTTGCCCGGTAGCAGTGGCCTCGTCGGTGATCCGATCGTCTTGCATGATGTCGGCCCGCAATACTCCGAGTGGCTGCCCGACCTGCTCAACGAGCTCGTGCCGACTGTCGAGCGTACTGTTCGCGAGCTCGCGCTCAACTATGATCCTCGGATACTTCGCGACGAGCGGCCGCGTCTGTTCCCTACCGAGTGTTTACAGCGGAAACACGGTGTCGGGGTCCCCGGCGAGGACGGCGTGCCGATCCACCCCTTCAACGGCGCCGTCTCCAAGCTCGCGATCTCCTACGGTCGCGTGGTCGTCGACGACCTCAGCGAGCCGAAGCATCAAATCTATAATTGGGCTCGGCAGGTCGTCACCGGCGTCGGGACTCGAGAGTATCCTGGTGCGCCGAATGGCGTTGGCCTCCTCGACGAGACGATCGTCCCGCTGCTCGACGCCGGCGATCACACTCCCTCGGTCGTGCTCTCGCTCGACGAAGCCGCCTGGACGGATGTCGACAGCCGGATCGCTACCAACGCGCTCGACGCGCTTGCGATGCTCTCCGAGGTCCTGAACATCGGCCTCGTTCTCTCGCCACGACTCGACGATCATCTCCGGCGAGCGCATCCCGGCTGGTACGACGATCACCTTACCGAACCCCGTGGTGGGACCTCTATAGAGGTAGACCATACACCGAGTGCGGATGCCCTCTCGATTGCGTGGGGGATCGTGGGCGGGTTCGACCCCCGTGGTGGGCGGCTCCGCCTCCTCTACAACCTCGACGCCGACGATGAGCGAGAGGTCCGGGACCTCAAGGCCGACACCGAGATAGGCCTCTCTCCCGGTGCGGTCGACCGATACACGCGCGAGCTCGCCGATAAACACGGTCTGCTCGCGATCGACGACCGCCCGAAATACAACCGTGTGTCTCTCACGTCGCGCGGAAAGGCTGCTCAGGGCCTCATCAGCCCCGATTACCGGGCTGTCCACCCTCAGCAGACCCAGTTTCAGGCCGACAATCCTGGCACCCGACAGTCAACAACAGGTATAGTGTGTTGTCCCGAACCGGGGGATGGCCCCACTCCTTCCCCCGGCGATGCTACGGCCGACCGTGGCGCTGTGAACGCCACCCCCGACCGCTTCGCTCTTGGTGCGTCGTCGCTCGCTGATACCGCCCCGACAGCCGAGGAATGGCTCGCCGATACTGGCGAAGCGCACGAGGACGGTTATACGCCGTGGCTCACGGGTCCTGACGGTCGTCTCGATCGCTGGGAGATGCACGAGCGCCTGCTGGCCGGGAAGCGAACGGAGGGCGTCACGGTCGTCGACGATGATATAGACTCGTTCGACGATGGCCGAGTTGCCTACGTCTCGTGTTTCGAGGATGAGGTACTCGTCGTCGGTCAGTGGGGCGGGCCCCTCCCCACGCTGGTTCGCGTTACAAGCGCCTTACTGACGAATAAGATGTGGTCGAAGGTTCTGGCTCCCTCGGCGCTCGGCGGCGATCTCGAAGAACTGTACGGTGGTGAACTCCACGATACGATCAAAGACGTCCTCCGACTCGGCTCTCAGATGGGGTGGCTCGGCGAGGACGAAGCCACCTACGAAGGCTTCTCTGACCGCTATCGACAGGTTCGCGACCTCATACTCTCGAAGCTCCCCGGAGCGACTGACGGCGGCTCGACCGAATGGAACGAGCTCGCAAAGGACGCCCACGGCCTCCTCGCATCGGTCACCCAACTGTACCACGCCCTCGGGATCGACGTCACGATCAACCTCCGCATCCCCGATACTCGGAAGCTGCGAGCAGGGGAAAGCCGTTACCAGCAATTCTTGGATTTCATGCGGCACACGGTCCCCAAAAGCGCCGCCTACGGCGTCCACTCGGTCTATCGACTCCTCTGTGAAGACCGGGTGGATAAGCTGAAACACCGGATGAGCGTCGAGTTCGGCCCAAACCCGACCGCTGATCTGACCGCCTCCTGGGTCGTCACCGGGCCGACCGCCTCGACGATGACGGACGATATTCGGAGCGCGATCGCCACGAAAGCGGACGATATTCGCGAGACGATCAGGGAGGGTGTCGAGCGCGGCGTTCATCTCCAAATCCCGGTCGTCGACGGGAACAGCTACGCGGCGCTGCGGAACGTCGTCGAGCGCCACGCCGACCGCAAAGGGTTCGACGTCGATCGAGAGCAGTGCCGTGAAATCATCCGTCTCGCCACCGCTACGCTCGGGAATGAACCGGGCCGGTGCTCGCCGTACGTGCTCGCTGAGGCGCTGCTCGCGATGGCGAAAGCGCGCTCGTCGACGGACTCGCTCACGACCGCCGACGTCGCCTATGGTATCAGACAACTCCCGGCTCACCGCCTGATGCCGACGCTGAAATTCACGATGCAGAAGGCGCTGAAGGAGCTGCTCGTCGCTGACGAACCGCTCGGGCGGTCAGAAATCGTCGAACGGGCCGGTATCTCTGGTCGGTCCTACGATCGGAACCTCAAGGAGCTCGCGGCGGTCGGGCTCGTGGAGAGTGTCGGGAATGGGGGGCACAAGAAATGGCGAGCGTGGGTCATGCCGTGGTGGTCGCCGCTCGTGGGCACTGACACTCCCCGGAGGGTCGACGACGATGAGAGCGGCGTCTCGCCGCCTTCTCGCGTCGATGACGTACTCTACCAGCTAGCGCTCGATCTCGGGTTTGAGCCTGACTATGAACTCTTCGCGAACCCCGTCGACGTCGACGCCGTGATCGATGCGCTGCCGCGACTCGAACGCTGGCGACACTGGTTCATGACTCACTACGGGTTGGTAGACTTTGGAAGTGATACAGCGATTGCAAGCGGTGACATTGTCGCCGAGAAGATTGTTAGTTTAGGAGTCGATCCAACTCATCGAGAGGCCGACCAGGCGGTGCTCACCATGAGCTAAGGTGGCTCTCTTCCACCCCTCGTTTTCACTGAAGAAGCTATTCGATGTACCCGATCACGATTATTGCTTCCCTCACCCCTCGTTTTCACTGAAACCGCTGTTCGGCTGGTCGTAGTGGGTAGCTGCTCCTTGCACCCCTCATTTTCACTGAATCGGCTGCTATATTGTTCATGGCGAATATCCGCATCTCACACCCCTCGTTTTCACTGAAGTAGATAGTATCCATACTTGGGGAACCAGAGAGATACATTGGATAGCACAATGAACTTGATAGCTAGATACTAGTTGTTTCTAATTTTGGAGGCTACTGTAGACGTCCTGTTTTTTCTTATTAGAATCGAATACGTTGTCAAGAACGATTTCAGGGTCGTGAAGAAGAGTATGCTCTCGATAGCTGCCTTCGCTCATTCCACCTCCAGTATATTTGTTTTCAGTTATATCATTGAACGCCCACTCTTTCAGTAATTCGAGGACTCGCTGGCGGCTTAAGACATTCATACCCTCACTTCTACATACACTTTCATATACTCGATAAATCTCTCCGGTCGAGAATCCTCCCGCAGTCTTTGTAGTATGGAGATATGCCAATGCAAAGAGTGCATAGCGTGATTGAGGTGTTGAGCCGCTAATTATTTCCTGAACACGGGAAACTGCTGCATATTCTTGGGCTACATCCACGTGAGCCTCTGTGACGGACTCATCTCCATTTCGGCTTGCTACTTCACCGGCAGATGATAGAATATCAATTGCCTTTCTAGCATCACCATGTTCTTGCGCAGCTACAGCGGCTACTTTTGGGATTACGGCGTCTTCTAATATTCCGGGAGCAAAGGCGTCCCGTCGCTTGTCTAAAATGTCTCGTAGTTGGTCCGCATCGTAAGGGTGAAAAACTAGTTCTTCGTCCTGAAAGCTGGATTTAACTCTCTCACCGAGACGGTCGTAATATTCGATCTTATTGCTGATCGCAACTACTCCGATATAGCAATCAGTTTTCCCCGATTCCTCAGCACGACTCAGTTTGAATAGAATATCGTCACCATCTAGTTTGTCGATCTCATCTATAATCACAACGAATACATCTGCACTGTCGATCAGTTCATACAGATAGTTCATATACTCGGAAGATCCAATCCCGGTATCGGGAATATGTGTGTTGTCAGGAGATTGGCGTTCTACCTGTTGAGCCAGGGAACGTGCCGCTCTAGTAATTGTATCCGACTGTTCACAATCGACATATGCTGAACGGAATTCTACATCATTCGATTTTGCTATAGCTTGAGCACGCCCAGTAACGTGACGTGCCACCAAAGACTTTCCAGACCCTGTTTTCCCATAGATAATCCCATTTCCAGGAGGTGTCCCGTGAACACCGGGGCGAAGCAGAGACTCTACTGCGTTAATTTCCTCACTCCTACCCACAATTCGATCACTGGCCGGAACGTGGCCTATCCGAAGGAGTTCCCGACGTTCAAAGATAGAAGTGTTCTGGTCGTTAAGGGGATCTCCTTCTAAGTCAGCTGGATCCGGAGTAGGAATCGGATCATTAGGCATACTGATGTGTGTTGTGGAGTGGTATCTTAGTTCTACCGACCCAATTTTCACTGACTATCCAGAATATCCAGTTGATATTGCATTAGAGAGGGGGTTACCTACAGCGGATACCATACCCCCTCCCCCCGTTTTCACTGACTTCGACTTCTAGCTATCACTAGTAGAAGAGTAAGCAAAAATTGCTCATACCAACAAATTTATTACGATACTAATTTCTAAGGATTCGGATTATTCACCCGATTCA
>NZ_QZWE01000011.1:0-99920 GCF_003602035.1 Halococcus sp. IIIV-5B
GGCATCAACACCGCGACCGTCGGGGAACCACCCAACACGCCCGCCACCGCGCCCTTCGACCCGTTGGGGTTCGATCCCGAACTGGTCTCGCCGTCGGCGTCGCAGTACCGGAAGAGGACACGGTCCTCGTCGTCGAGCCGGTCGAGGCGGTCGTCGGCGATCTCGAAGCGCCCCTCGCCGTGGGCGATCGGGAGCGAGATCACCTCACCCTCCTCGAACCCGCGCGTCCACGGCGTGTCGGCGTTCTCGACACGGAGGTGGACGTGCTCGCACTGGAAGCGCGCGCTCGCGTTGGTGGTGAACGCGCCGGGCGTGAGCCCCGCCTCACAGCCCACTTGCGCCCCGTTGCAGACCCCGAGCACCGGGATCCCGCGTTCGGCGGCCGCCCTGACGTCCGCCATGACCGGGTCGCGACTCGCCATCGCCCCGGCCCGGAGGTAGTCGCCGTACGAGAAACCGCCGGGGAGGACAACCCCCGAGGGGTCCTCGGGGAGGCCGTCCTCGTGCCAGACGAGGTCGGCGTCGACACCCACGTCGCGGAGCGCGCGGACGGCGTCGCGGTCGCAGTTCGAGCCGCCGAACCGGAGCACGGCGACCGTCACACCCGCCACCCCCGAGGACCGGCGAACGGGCTCACCGGGCCTCGACCTCCACGGTGTAGTCGTGGATGGTGGGGTTGGCGAGCAGGCGTTCGGCCATCGCGTCGGCGCGTTCGGCGGCCGCGGCCTCGTCGGGGGCCGCGAGGTCGACCTCGAAGCGGTCGGCGGCCCGGAGGTCCTCGAGTTCGAACCCGAGGCGTTCGAGCGCCCGCGCGGTGGTCTCGGCCTCGGGGTCGAGCACGCCCCGTTTCAGCCGCACCGTGACGACGGCGGTGTAGGCGGTCATTGGCGGCCGAAGGATGGGGCGAGCGAAAACCGTTCTGGATCCGACGAAAGCCGAACGGGTTTTTGCGTCGGGTCGTCGAGCGGGCGCATGCACCACGGGAGCCGACCATGAATCAGGAACTCACCGAGATAACGGTGATCGGCGACGACGACACCGGCCTGATCGCGCGGGTGACGTCGATGCTGTTCGAACGCGACGTCAACATCGAGGACCTGGACCAAGCGGTTCGACAGGGTCTCTTCCGGATGACGATGCGGGTCGACACGACCGGGATGAGCTGCACCGAAGCCGAGCTGCGGGACGCCCTCGACGCCCTCTGTGACGACCTCGGGATGGACGTCCAGGTCAGGTTCCCCGCCGACCGCGAGGCCAAACGGATCGCGGTGCTCGCCACCAAGGAGTCACACTGCCTCGCGGCCATGCTGGAGGCGTTCGTCGACGACGACCCCGAGGCGGAGGTCGCGGTCGTGGTGGCGAACCACGACGACCTCGCGCCGCTCGCGGCGGCCCACGACGTCCCGTTCTACGACATCGGCGACGCCGGCGGGGTGCCCGACGAGGAGTGGTTGCTGGACATCCTCGCCGAGTACGAGGTCGACCTCGTGGCGCTCGCCCGCTACATGCGGATCCTGAGCCCGAACGTCGTCTTCCGGTACGAGAGTCGGATCATCAACGTCCATCCCTCGCTCCTGCCGTCGTTCGCCGGGGCCGAAGCCTACCGACAGGCGATCGAGAAGGGCGTCCGGATCGCGGGCGTCACCGCCCACTACGTCACCACCGACCTCGACCAGGGGCCGATCATCGCCCAGCGCGTCTTCGACGTGCCCGACGACGCGACGCCCGAGGAGCTGGAAGAACGGGGCCAGCCGCTCGAAGCCGAGGCACTCGTCGAGGCGGTCAGGCTCCACCTCGCGGGGGACCTGGTGGTCGGCCGCGGTCGAACCCACCTCCGCGAGGACAGCGATGCAGAGCTCGGTCTCCCCGAAGAGATCGCCGAGCTGAACCCCGACGAGCCGGTCGACCGTCCCGTGGCTGAGGTCGTCGAGGAAGAGTGAGCCGAGTCACGACCGCGTGACTGAGCTCGTCGAAAGCGGCGGGTCGTCGACCCGGGCGACCCAGCTACCGACCGTCCCCTTCGTGTCCGAGAATCGGTATCGATCTACCGGCAACGGGCGGCGAGAAGCAGTAGTTGATACACCAACGACGCGGACGGGTCACGGACTACTATGGAACTGAATCACGTCAATCTCCAGGTCGACGACGTCCAGAGTGCGCAGGAGTTCATGGCGGAGTACTTCGAGATGGAACCGGTCGGGGAGACGGACCCGGACGCAGCGATCGTCGCGCTCACCGACGACGACGGGTTCGTCTTCACGCTGATGGACACCGGCACCGAGGAGGTGGTCACCCACCCGAGCCACATCGGGTTCTTCCTCGAAGACCGCGATGCCATCGACGGGTTCCACGACCGCTTGGCCGAGGACGGCTTCACCGTGACGAACACCGAGGTTCGCCACGGCGTCTACGATTTCTACGTCGAGGCACCCGGTGGCTTCAGCATCGAGGTCGGGGCGTGGGGCTGACGGACTACGCGTTCGAGGAGTTCAACTCGCGCGCCGCCGCGACCGCGTCGTCGAGATCGGGTGCGTCGAAGAAGTCACGCCCGACGTAGGCGTTCGCGCCGGCGGTGTAGAGGTCACTCGCGGTCGCGATGACGGCCTCGTCCAGTGGTTCGGGGTCGCGTTCACAGAGCGCGCGCCAGTCGGTTTTCCCAGTTTCGTCCGCCTCGCGTTTGGCGGCCTCGACCGCCGCGACCCACTCGGGCTGGGTGTGTTTGTGGTACTGCCGGACGACCTCCTTCGAGACCTGCTGGCCGTCGTACGAGAATCGGTTCTCGTCGAAGGTCCCGGCCACGTCGGCGACCCGGACCTCGCCGTCGGCGTAGAGACACTCGATCTTGCCGTCCTCGTGGGTCAGTCCCACCGACTCCGCCCGCTCGGTGACGACCCGGTTGACCTCGCGCGCGGTCGCCGCGCAATCGTCGAGCGCCGCCCGGCCCGCGACCCGCTGGGCCTCCTCACGCGTGAGATACCGGTCTTTCTCCTCGAACTTCGTCGAGAATTCGACGACGGGTTCGGGAAGCGAGACGGGTTCGTCGGGCCACTCGTGAGTGTCGAGGCCCACGTCCTCGGGGTCGCGTCGGCTACGGAGGCTCGACCCGACCGGGACGGCGTTCCGAAAGACGATCTCCAAGGGGATCAGGTAGTTCTCGCCCGCCGCGGCGTGGAAGGCGTCGTAGTCGTAGGTCCCGTTTTCGACCGGAAGGTCGGGCACCGTCGCGAGGTCGATCGCCATCTCGTGCGGTGCGTCGTGACAGTCGTCGAGCGCACGGACTTCGTCGTCCTCGACGACGCCCCGGTAGTGGGTGGGGATCCCCTCGGCTTCGAGGCGCGCGAAGTTGTGCGCGCCCATCGTACAGAGGCTCGCGCCCTTCTCGGGGATCGCATCTGGCATCTGCCCCCAGTCGAACACCGAGTAGGCGTCGGTGAAGACGAACCGTCCACGGCCGAGGGCCGCGTCGGTGGCCGGCTCGGCCACCCGGAACTCCTTGACGCTGGTCATGGTCGGGGGTCGCCGGGGGCGAACTAATCGGTTGCCATCCGAGCAAACATATATCACCGCTGGCTCACGAAGATGGTAGCTGTTCACACTCCACTACTATGCCCGAGACCACCTGTGCGAAGTGTGGGGAGCGCGGCGAGTCCCACTGGCGGATCCGGCTCGAACGCGACTCACAAGCCACGACCGAAGCGACCGGCTACCGGCTGTGCCGCGGCTGCTGGGACGAGCTCCGCACCCGACACGGGGAGGCGGAGTCATGACCCAGAACCCGGACGTCCCGGCCGAGACCGACGGCGGACAGACCGTCGGCACCGACTGCGCGCTCTGCGGGCGCGACCTCTCGCCGAGCGAGTACCCTCACTGCCGGACGGTGCTGGTCGACGAGACCCCGACGGGCGGCGAGAAGGAGTCGGTGCGAATGGTCTGTGATTCCTGTTTCCGCGAGCTCGACGAGGAGCTCACGAGACACGCGGACTCGAGTTCGGGACAGTCGGCCTGACCACCGCACGACCGACGCACGCCACCCCACCGCTGGGTTTTAACGCGTCGCCGACGCGGCTTAGACATGGCCGACGTATCACACGGGGAGTTCGACTTCGAACACGTCCCCGAGACCGACCAGTCCTTCGAGAACGCCCTCCGAAACGCCCGCGACGGCGACCGGCTCACGGTGGCCGACGGTATCGAACTCATCACCACCGGCACCGAGCGCGACGGGATCGACCAAGAGCGAAAGGAGGCGGTGCTCGAAGCCGCCGACCGCCGCCGCGAGGAAGTGGTCGGCGACCGGGTGACGTTCGTCGCCAACCTCAACAACAACGTCACCACCGCCTGCAACACGGGCTGTCTGTTCTGCAACTTCAAGGACAGCTCCCACGCGTTCCGCACCGACTCGACCGTTGAGCACGCGGGCTTCACGAAGACGCCTGCCGAGTCGCGCGAGGTCGTTCGCGCCGCCGCGAAACGCGGGATCTACGAGGTCACCTCCGTCTCGGGGCTCCACCCCGCCTTCGCGCTCGACGACGAACACCACGAGATCCTCGCCGGGCACGCGAACGCCGCGCGAACGGTGAACTACCGCCCGCCCGCCGAGTACGACACGGATCCGGGGACCTACCTCGAACAGATGCGCGCGATGAGCACGGACGGGATCCACCTCCACTCGATGACCCCCGAGGAGGCCTATCACGCCAAGCGCGGCACCGACTGGAGCTACGAAGAGGTCTACCGCCGGCTGAAGAACGCAGGGCTCTCCTCGGCCCCCGGTACCGCCGCCGAGATCCTCGTCGACGAGGTCCGCGACGTGATCTGCCCCGGGAAGATCGACACCCAGGGCTGGCTCGACGCGATGGAGGCGGCCGCCACCGTCGGCCTCGACATGACCGCGACCATCATGTACGGCCACGTCGAGAACGAAGCCCACCGGATCCTTCACCTCGAAAAGGTCCGCGACCTCCAGGACAGAACGGGAGCCATCACGGAGTTCGTGCCGCTGTCGTTCGTCCACCCGAACACGCCGCTCCACGACCGCGGCATCGTCGAGTCGGGAGCCACGGACGACGAGGACGAACTCCTGATCGCCGTCTCCCGGCTGTTCCTCGACAACATCGAGAACATCCAGTCGAGCTGGGTGAAGTACGGCGACCAACAGGGGTTGAAGATGCTTTCGTGTGGAGCCAACGACTTCATGGGGACCATTCTCTCCGAAGAGATCACCAAACGCGCGGGCGGCGAGTTCGGCGAGTACCGGAGCTTCGCCGAGTACGTCGAGATGATCTCCGCCATCGGCCGGACGCCCGCCGAGCGCTCGACGGACTACCGACAGATCCGCGATATCGACCCGAGTGAGAAGACGTTCGGCCCGCGACTCGGGCCGCAGAGCGACGGCACGCCGCTGTTCGATGCGGGAACGACGCCCGCGACCGCCGACGACTGAGGCTCTTCGAAATCGCGACGCTGGACCGCTCGCTGGACGACGCCGACGACTGTTCTTCTGAAGGTCGGGGATCGCCGACGAGTACGTACCGCCGCGCCTCAGCCGTCGAGTACTGCGCGGTAGCGTTCGCCAGCGGCGTCGTCGGCCTCGATCGCGCGCTGGACGGCCGGCGAGAGCCAGCCGTCCTCGACGTAGCGCGCGTGGGTCGGCAGGCGCTCCCCGAGGGGCACGCCGCCGAACTCGGCGATGTCCTCCAGTTCGCGGAGCGCGGGCCAGGCGTAGTCGGGGTTGATGTGGTCGGCGGTGACCGGGGAGACCCCACCGAGGTCGTCGACGCCGCAGTCGAGCACCTCTCGAACGGGCGCGAGGTTCGGCGGGACCTGGACCGAGATCTCCGCGGGAAGCGCGGCACGCGCCATCGCCACCGCGCGCCGGAGGTCCTCGACGTCGGGCGTCGGCCCGCGCCAGCGCTCGTTCTCGGCCACCGGCTGGACGATGACCTCCTGGATGTGACCGTACTCCTCGTGGAGCCCGCGGATCGCGAGCAGCGAGTCGGCGCGGTCCGACCAGTCCTCGCCGATCCCCGCGAGGATGCCCGTCGTGAACGGGATGCCGACATCGCCCGCCGCTCGGATGGTGTTCAACCGCTGTTCGGGCGTCTTTCGTCGGGGACCGGCGTGGGCGTCGACGTCGGCGGTGGTCTCTAACATTACGCCCATCGAGGCGTTGACCGGGGCGAGCGCTTGCATCTGCTCGCGGGTGAGGTCGCCGGGGTTGCTGTGCGGGAGGATCCCCACGTCGAGCGCGAGCTCGCACAGCTCGTGGAGGTAGTCGTGGATCGAGTCGTGGCCCCAGT
The DNA here is from genome assembly GCF_003602035.1 of Halococcus sp. IIIV-5B. Lineage (NCBI taxonomy): Archaea > Methanobacteriati > Methanobacteriota > Halobacteria > Halobacteriales > Halococcaceae > Halococcus > Halococcus sp. IIIV-5B. The sequence continues at coordinate 6,300 of NZ_QZWE01000011.1, forward strand.
CGTCGAGCTGGTCGTGGATCTCAGTGTAGCGGTCGTCGGGGGTGTCGCCGAAGGTGAACAGCGCCTCGGTACAGCCCGCGTCCACACCCGTTTCGAGCACGTCGCGGACCGCCTCACGGGACATGAGGGTGGCTTCCCCAGGAGGGTCGAAGTAGGTGCAGTAGGTGCAGGTGTAGCGACACGCGGTGGTGAGCGGGACGAAGACGTTGCGCGCGAAGGTGAGCGCCGGTGCGGGGTCGACGTCGGCGGGACCAGTCGTCAGAAGCCGGTCGCGCTCGTGCGCCGAGAACCCGAACTCGCTGGCGAGGGTCCCGGACATGGAGTCGGCTTCCGGCCGAACGAGCAAAAGCGCTGCCTTCGGCGCGACCCCGGTGTCGAGTGGAGGGCGGCGACACCGGGTGCGACGTCAGGTGGGCGTCGTCGGCGCGAACCATGGCGTTCGCGCACTCACGGGTTGGCCGTCGAACGGAAAAACGGTTGTCCCAAATCTCACCGGATTCAGTCGCGGCGAACCGTGACGCGGCCGGTCTCGTTCGTCGCGAGGTCGACGTCGGCGTCGACGAGCCAGTCGCGCGCCGCCCCGGTCGCGTGGATCAACACCTCGGCGAGGTCCGCGGGTTCGTCGATGTCGGTCGCGAGCCGGAACGAGTCAACGGTCTCGACGTGCGCGCCGACCCGCTGGGCCGCACGTCGGTGGTCGAGATACGACGTCCCGTGGAAGTCGGTCCGGAACGCGGGGTGGCGGGCGACGAGCGCGTTGGTCCCGCCGCCCCGGCCCGGGGCGAGCACGACGTCGCCCGAGGCGTCGAACAGGGTCGAGAGCGCGGCGGGCGTCGCGAGCGGAAGGTCGGCCATCACCACCGCCGCGGGGCCGTCGTCGAGAACCGCATCCACCGCCGTGCTCAGCGGACGGTCGTCGACGGTGGTCGGCACGTCGACGTCGAGCGGCGCGGTGGCGAGAACGGTGGGGTCGTGACCCGTCGCCCGGAGCGCGTCGAGGACGTCGTGGAGCATCGCGCGGGCGAAGTCGCGGCGCTCGTCGAGGGTGAGGACGTCCCCGAGTCGGGTCTTCGGCTGGTCGGCGGCGAACGGTACCACGACGCGCATACCGCCCGAAACACACCGGCCCTCAAATCCTCAGCGGTCGCGCCACGAGTCCGCCTCCGAGCGCTTGCGATAGGTCCGCACGCCGGCTCCGCCGAGCACCACCACGATGCCCCCGAGGAACAGCCCCGAGATCATGCCGATGGGGTAGTTCTCCCGACCGGCGTCCTGGCGGGCGTCGGCCGCGATCGACGTCGCGAGGTCGAACTCGCCGGCGCGGTAGGCGGTCACCGCGAAGCCGAACTGCTCTTCGAGCTCGGCGTCGCTGCCGTTGTCGCGGATGGCGGCCCGGCTGGCGTTGAGCGTCGTCCGCGCCGACTGGCTCGACCGGGTGTAGTGGGCCGCGCGCCAGTCGTCGATCGTCCCCGACGAGTTCCCGCCCTCGCGAGCGAACGAAACCAGCCGATAGCGCTCGCGTGCGGGGTAGGTGAAGTTCGCGACCGACGGGGCGGTGCCCGTGACCGAGACGGTGACCTCGCTCACGTTCCGGGCGGCGCGAACGGGAACGGTGATCGACGGGCCGCGGCCCTGTCGGGTGGCGAGCACGCGGTGGTCGAGCCCGGCGGCCGTGACGGTCCAGGTCGCGTTGTCGAGCCCCGTGGTGGCGTTGAGCCGCCACTCGGTCGGCGCGTCGGTGTAGAGGTCCGTGAGGACGTAGGACGCCGTGACGTTCTCGCCGACCTGGGTCGCGTTCGGGGACTGGGTCGCGCTTGCAGAGACCGCCGCTCCCGGCGTGGCGAGCGCGGCGACCGCGACGAGGGCAGCCACGAGAAGCAGCGCGCGTGTCGGTCGGGTCATGGGATGGTGGTGGCGACGGCAACGCCGGAACGACCACCACAACGGCCGGTTGCGTTCCCACCGCTCGATACTCAATTAACCCCGGTCGAAACAATAACTCTTGCGCCAGACGGCCTCTCGGGCCCGAAAACGCCGTCTGACGTGCGTCAGACGGAGAGCTGACGCCTGGGAGGAAGCCCGGTCATAGCCGGTCGTCACCGGACGCCGAGGTACGACGCGAGCGTGGTGAGGTCCGACTCGCTGCGGCCGAACGCGTCGATGTCGTTGTGGGTGACGACGTTGTCCATCTCCAGCGACCGGGCCTGGTCGGGGCCGAACGGGACGAACGGGACGGGCCCGATAGCGGCCATGCCGACCTTCGTGAGCCCCATCGGCACGGGGACGACCGAGATGGGCTTGCCCTCGGCGCGGTAGGCGAGTTTGGCGACGTCGGCCAGCGTCAGCGCGGCGGGCCCGCCGATGTCGTAGGTCTCGCCGACGTGGGAATCGTCGTCGACGGCGTCGGCGAGCATCGGCACGAGGTCGCCGACCCAGATGGGCTGGAAGCGGGTGCGTCCGCCGCGGGGCAGCGGCGCGAGGTAGGGCGGTGTGACCTTCTTCGTGAAGGAGACGAACTCGCCGCCGTCGCCGAACACCACCGACGGGCGGAATATCGTCCAGTCGAGGGCCGACTCGCGGACGACGTCCTCCGCACGTCCCTTCGCCCGGATGTAGGCCGTCGCCCCGTTCGGGTCGGCACCCAGCGCGCTCTGCTGGACGAAGCGGGGGACGTCGTGGGCCTCGGCCGCCCGGACCGCGTTCTCGGTTCCCCGGAGGTGGACCCCCTCGTGGCTCTTGTCCCCCGGCGGCTGGAACAGCGGCGAGAGCGCGACGAGGTTCACGACCACGTCACGACCCTCGAACGCCCCCTCGATCGAGTCGTAGGCCGTCACGTCGCCGACCGCGGTGTCGACGTCCGCGTCGAAGATCGACGGGTCGGGGTCGCGCGAGAGCGCCGTCACCTCGTGGCCGCGTTCGACCAGCTCGTCGCAGAGATATCGACCGATGAAACCGCCGCCGCCGGTCACGAGTACGTCCATGGGCCGACTACTCGGGGACCGCCCCTAAACCTACCGTCGAGCGTGGTCGGACGGCCCGATCGCTGCCCGATATCGCTCGACGACCGCTCGTTTCCCCGTTCGTCCATCATCACGTTTTCGTTACGCATCTTGAATTCGTCACACTGATAGGTCGTCGTCACACGCGATCGGACGATGGGAGGACGAGCGGACGACGGGGCGGGTAACGGGTTCGCGCGGACGGTCGGGCTCCGCGACCTGCTGGTGATGAGCGTCGGTGGGATGATCGGACCCGCGGTGTTCTACTACCCCGCGGTGACCGCGGGCCGGACCGGCCCGGCGGCGATGCTCGCGTGGCTCCTCGCCGGGGTCGGGATGCTCGCGGTCGCGCTGTGTTACACCGAGCTCTCGACGGCGTTCCCCGAACAGGGCGGCCCCGCGGTGTTCCCCGCCGAGACGGTCGGCAGGCGGCCGGTCGTCAGGCGCTTCTTCGCGTTCCTCGAAGGGATCTGCTATGCGATCGGCTGGGTGTTCGGTATCTCGGTCTCGGCCTGGTTCGTCGCGACCTATCTCGGGCAGGTCCCGGGGCTCGGCGGGGTCGCGAGCCACCCCGTCGCGCTCGCGGCAGTCGCGGTGGTGGCGAGTTTCGTCGTCACCGCGCTCGGGATCGACCTCACGAAACGAACGACGCTGGTGCTGACGGCGTTCATCCTCGCGATGTTGGTGCTGGTGGTCGGGGCCGGGCTCGGAACCGTGTTCGCGGGCGGCGGCGGTGGGTTCACCCCCTTCCTGACCGGCGACGCGCTCGGCTTCCTCGGTTCGATGGGGGTGGCGCTGTCGGCCTACGGCGCGTGGACGGTGATCCCCGCGAGCGCCGAGGAGGTGAAACGACCCGCGTGGACGCTCCCGCGCGCGATCCTCGGTTCGTTGGTCGTCGTCACGTTGCTCTACACGGCCGTGATGGTCGTCTTCGTCGCGGTGGTCCCCACGACCGCGATCACCCCGAACGCGCCCGTGTTCTTCGCGCCGCTGAGCGTGCTCGCGGACGCGGTGGGGCTCGGTGTCGTCGGGGAGTACCTCGTACCGCTCGCAGCGCTCGTCGCGGTCTTCACCACGATGCTCGTCGGTATCACGGGGACCGCGCGGGTGCTGCTCGCGATGGGGCGGCGCGGGTTGCTTCCAGCCGTCTTCGCTCGGGTCGACGACCGGACGGGGACGCCCGTGGTCGGCGTGGCGGTCGTCGCGGCGGCGGCGCTCGGGCTCGTGTTCGTCCGTGGCTTCTACGGTCAGATCGTGCTCGCGGCCCTGGTCGGCACGGTCGTGCCCTACGTCGTCAACGTGGTCGCGCTCGTCGGGCTCCGACGGTACCGCCCCGACGTGACACCGACGTTCGAGGCCCCCGGCGGGCTCGCCCTCCCGGCGGTCGCGCTCTGCTTTCTCGGCTCGATGGCGGTCGGGCTCGGTGTCGAGCGCCCGCTGACCGCCGGACTCGTCGTCGGCGGGGTCGTGGTCGGGTTCGTCCTCCAGGAGGTCGTCGTCGAGGGGAGGACGCGGGAAACCGTGGCGAGTTCCGATGATTGAAGACGCCCGTGGAGAGAGTCGGTGTATGCTGGTCACGCTCGAAGGCATCGACGGCAGCGGCAAGACCACGGTCTGGGAGGCGCTCCACGAGCGCTACCCCGACGCGGTGTTCACCCGCGAGCCGACCGCCGACTCGTGGTACGGGGACGCCGTGGCGCGCTCGCTCGCCGACGACGACGCCGACCCGCTCGCCGAACTGTTCCTCTACACCGCCGACCACGCCGCCCACCTCTCTCGAACCGTACGGCCCGCGCTCGATGCCGGCGAGCTCGTGGTCTCGGACCGCTACTCGGACTCGCGCTACGCCTACCAGGGCGCGGCGCTCGACGGGGTCGTCAAGCGGCCGATGGAGTACGTCCGAGGGGTCCACCAGCCCTGGACTCGCCCGCCGGACCTGACGATCTACCTCGACGTCGACCCCGAGACCGGGGCGGCCCGGAGCGGCGCGACCAACAAGTTCGAGCAGGCGGGCTACCTCGCCGCGGTCCACGCGAACTACGAACAGCTCATCGACTACGAACCCGAACGGTTCGTCCGGGTCGACGCATCTGCCTCTCCTGAGGAAGTATTGGACAACGTCGAGGCGGCGCTCGAACGGGTCCTCGACGGCGAGTAGGTCGGCCGGAAGTCCGGAGGGCGCTATCGCTTCGCGAGCGCGAACATGACCGGGGCGACCACGAGCAGCCCGAGCCCGATGTAGAGGAAGTAGCCCGGGCCGTCGATGCTCGGCACCAGCGCGAACAGGAGGCCGAAGGTCACGGTCTGGATCGCGAGCAGTTTGCCCGAACGCTGGGTGAGGCCGACGAGGAACGCGATGGCGAAGACGAAGACCAGGACCTGCCCGAGGTTGTACTGGAGCAGGAAGTTATCGAGCGCCTGGAGCGGTGGCGTGAACATCCTCGTCAATCGATCGTGACTGGTCGGCTTCAAACTTACGACCCGCGCGACGGGTCACTCCTCGACCGGTCCGGTGAAATCCAGCGGTCGGATCCACCGATACCACACCGCGAGTACCATCCCGAAGTAGCCGACGATCCAGACCACCATCCCCACGGTGTCGTAGCCCGCCATCGAGAGGGCGTAGTCCGCGGCACCCGGGAGCACGACGCCGGCGGCGAGGACGATGCCGAACAGCACCCGTTCGTCGATGGTCACGACGGGGTCACCCGAGCCCGTGGTCGTCGAGCGGCGTTCATGGTTCGGATACGGGGCCGAACGGCCCTCAATCGTTCGGTTCGTCCCACGTCGTTCGGGCGTCGCGCGCGATCCACCGGTCACGAGTTTGGCCGAACGGTGGTCGTCGGGCGACAGGAATTCGGCCCCTCGACGGACCGAGGGCCACGAAACCGTGCGATGACCCCGCACAAAGCTTATGCTCACGAGGCGCAAAGTATATACTGGAGCGCGGGGCGCTCCGAGACAGCGAGGGGGAGACCCGTTGCGTGGCATCACCTGTAACGAAACCCCCCTGCTGTCTTCCTTCGGACTCGAAACACGGAGCCGACGGCGATCCGTTCGACCGTCGGTTGAATTTTCGGAGAACAGCGGGTCGAGCGGAGCCGCCGTGGCCTACATCCGTTTCAGACGGACTTCGGTGTCGTTGATCGTCTCGACGTCGTCGTCACGGAGTTCGTGGGTGTCGTCGCCGTCGTCCCATCCCAGTGCGGACTTGATCTCGTCGAGGACCCCCGACTCCGACGCCGTCTCGTCGGTTTTGACGTGAGCTCGCCCGTCCCGAACGTCGGTCACGCTCCCGAGCTCGGTCCCTTCGTGGTCGAACACACCGCTTCCGCGGTCGTCGTCGGTGAAGTCTCGTGCCATCGTTCGGTCGAATCCCCGGAGGGGCAACTGTGTTGGCCACGCAACAGCAAGCTACAGGACGGCGACAGGCCGGACGTACAAGGGGCGGACGCACGACACCGACAACAGACGGTGAAACCCCCTTTCGCGAGGCGATTTCCGCGTGGCGACCGCCTCGTCGGGAACCGAACCGGCCGCGGCCCTTCGGGGTTTTTATTATGTACGACCATGAACGTCATCGCGGGAAGTGAGCTGCCACTGATCCAGTCCGAATCCGTTGCCGACCTCACTTCCCCTCTCCGTGAGAGCCCGACCAGCGTGCGAACCGCAACGAGGTTTTACGACCCCGTTATAACCAGCTTGATACTGCCCGCAGAGTTGGTTCATGGTGAGGACGCGATGGAACGACCATGTCGAAAGTAAGCGGCGGTTCGTCACGAGGCGTCGTCGAATACTGCAAGCTGTGTGGGAAGTCGTCGCTGACGGTCGAGGACGACCTCTGTAAGGACTGTCACGACTGAGCGAGGGCGATCGACGGCTCGCCGGTTCTAGACATCCATTCTCCGAACACTGGGGAAAACCCCGTGGGAGGTATACACAGCAAACGACGCGAGACGTACGCGTGAGTGGTCGTGGGTGGCTACCCGCCGAAAAATCGATGTGGGTTGGGGAGCGCCGTTAGAGGCGACGGAGGTGGATACCGTCGTCGTCGTAGGAGTCCACGTCGTCGCCGCGAAGCTCGTGGGTGTCGTCGTTATCGTTCCACCCGAGCGCGTCCTTGATGCTGTCGAGAACGCCGGAGTCGCTGTCGCTCGTGTCGACGCGTGCGTTCCCGTCCCGAACGTCGTTGACGGTCCCGACCCGGTTGCCAGCGTGGTCGAACACACCGCTTCCGCGGTCGTCGTCGGTGAAGTCTCGTGCCATTGCGACCGATCGGTGGTCGGCCGGAGGGAACGGTGTTGAGCAGGCACCAGCAAGGTATCAAGAAACCGGAATACGACTCCGTCCTCGTAACGGCCAGCGAGAGCCCACGAGAAGCACGGTAGCTGCGGGAATGCTCCAGCGGCCACTATCCGTGTTGAGAACGAGTGGGCCAACGCGGATTTGAACCGCGGACCTCCCGGTTATCAGCCGAGCGCTCAACCTAACTGAGCTATTGGCCCGGGAACGACGATTGCTGCCTGCCGTTTGTAAGCGTTTCTTTTCGGTGGCGGGCCCCGTCAGCTGGAGCCCTCGTTGATATCGTACTCCTCGGGTTCCACGTCGTAGGTATCGCCGGTCTCGGTCCCGCCGGGGAAGCCGCCGCCGTAGACCACGCCGCTCGCGATCCCGCCCGTCTTCCGGTCGAGGTACGGTACGATGAGCCAGCGTTTGAGCGCCCCCCGGACCGGCCACCGCGTCACCGGGACCACCAACAGGACCCCCAGCAGGTCGGTCACGAGCCCCGGGGTGAGCAACGAGACGCCGGCGGCGATCAGAAGCCCGCCGTCGAGGAGTTCGTCGGCCGGCAGACCGCCGCGCGCGACGTCGCGTTGGATCTTCCGGATGGTGTGGCGGCCCTCGGCCCGGACCAACAGCCCGCCCACGAGCGCGGTGAGCACCACGAGCGCCACGGTACCGACCCAGCCGAGCGGCGTCAGCGTCGCCACCGCGACGAGCACCACGATATCGAACAGCGGGATCAGGAGAAGTAAGCCGAGTATCCGGAGCAGCATACCTCGGGTACTCACCCCGGACGCAAAACCTTTGTTCATGCGTCGGCCTCGGCCGCGCCGCGGTCGGGGTCGAGGGGATAAACTGACGATGGGTTTTTGTCCGTGGAACGGAAGACCGCATCAATGGCGAGCCTCAGGGATCTCGGGCTCTCGGAGTACGAGGCGCGGGTCTATCGGACGCTGCTCGACACCGGCCCCACGACCGCGAAGGAGCTCTCGCGCGAGAGCGAGGTACCGATGGGACGGATCTACGACGTGCTGGCGAACATCGAGACCCACCGGCTCGCGCGCTCGCAGAACGCGAGCCGACCCAAGAAGTACGTCGCGGTCGAACCCGAGACCGCACTCGACCGGCTGCTCGACGACCGCCACCAGGAGCTCGAAGCCAAGGCCGACCAGTACGAGGCGGTGGTCGACGAACTCAGCCAGACCCTCGACGCGACCGAGTCAACGGACGAGCGGTTCTGGACCGCGGCCGTGGGTCCCGAGGACACCGTCGACCTTCTGGTCGAGCGGATCGCGTCGGCCGACGAGAGCGTGGTGATGGTGGCCTCGATGCTCTCGGCCCAGTTCGACGTCGACACGGTGGGGGACAGGGTCGCCGAGGCGCTCGACGCCGCCCTCAACCGCGGGGTCGAGGTCTCGCTCCTGATGCGACCCGAACTCGTCGACGCGCTGCCCGAGACCGTCGGCGAGCGCTACGCCCACGTGCTCTCGCCGAGCGAGCGGTTCAGGACCCGGACCAGCGACGCCGTCGAGCACACCTTCACCGTGGTCGACGGGGCCGAGACCTGCATCGAGGTCGGCCACCCGCTCGACCGCACGAAGGTGTTCGCGATGATCGACCTCGCTGACGCGGAGTTCGCGACTCAGGTCATGGCGGAGTTCGAACCCCGATGGGAGCGGGCCGAACCGCTCGACCTCGAATAACGAGGGAAACACGGATGGTATCCGGCGGGCCATCGGTGACGTGCTCCGTGCGACCACCCTCGACCTGCTCGTCGCGGCGGTCGCGGTCGCGACCTTCGCCGCGCTCGCGGTCCCACGGGTTCGAGGGGTGCCGCTCTTTTTTCTAGCGCTCGGTCGCGGCGCTCCCTCGCTCGCAAAAATCTGCACCAAAAACTCAGTCGTTCAGTTCCGTTCGGAGTTGTCCGACCTCGGCGACGCGCTCGGCGTGAGCGTTGTGCTGGTGGATCGACTCGTCGTTCGACTGTTTCATCGTCACCACCGCGTCGTCGGCGAGGTCGGGGAACTCGCTGACGACGCCGTCGGCGAGGTCGCGCACGCAGTCCTCGACGAACTTCGCGTTGGCGTGGGAGGTCTCGGTCATGTGGTCCTCGTCGGGCCGTTTGGCGAGGTTGTAGATGTGGGCGCTCATCGAGTCGCGCGCGACCTCGATGACGTCGTGGAGGTCGACTTCGGGTGCGCCGTCGCATTCGATCCTGAGGGTGGCGTGGCCACGTTGGGAGTGGCCCGCCTGTGGAACGCGGTCGATGAACTCCGCGACGGTTTCGTCGTCGACGCCCAGGTCGGAGAGGGTCTCGCGGGCGCGGGCGTTCGACATCCCCTGTGAACACGGACAGACCGTCATCCCCGTGACGCGGGCCCCGATCTCCTCGGTGGTGCCCTCCTCGGTGGCGCACGCGCTGGCGATGATGGTCGCGGTGGACTGAGTCCGTTTGTCGCTCGCGGGCGTTCGCTCGCGGGTGACGTACTCGGCCTCCATCTTCACGGTGGCCTCGGAGGTGTACTCGTGCTTTTCGAGGAGGCGTTCGGCGGCGTCGCCGCAGACGTCCTCGACGCGGTAGGCGGGTTCGGCGACGGCGGCTTCGAGGGTCTCGTCGATGACCTCCATGTTGCGGCTCATGTCCGCGCCCTTGCGCCACGACGGGAGGTCGACGAACACTTCGAACTCCGCCATCAGGACGATCGGACGGTCGTCCTTTCGGCCGAGTTTGACGAGCTTCTCGACGCCAGTGACGCCGACGTGGTTGAGGCCCACGCTGACGTCGGGTTGTGTTGCCTGTACGTCCGGCAGCTGCTGGCTCATCCTTTAAGACAACGGTTCGGCGCGGGTTACGTGTTGTGGAAGCCGCCAGCGTTTCCGCCGTCTCAGTCGAGCTTGTCGAGCGCGCCGAAGAAGTCCAGGGGCGGGCCGGCGATCCGCATCGGTTCGTCGGCCACCTGGATGGTGAGCTCGGCGGGCGGCTCGACCGGTTTTCGTGTGCGGCCGTCGCCGACCACGACGGCGTCGGGCGCGTCGGTGACACGAACGGTGACCTCGCTGCCGGCGTCGACCACCGCCGGCGGCCGTGGGTCGGTGGCGCACATGTCGGTGACGACCAGCCCGGGGACGTCCGGATGGACGAGCGGCCCGCCCTCGCTCAGGCTGTAGGCGGTGCTCCCGGCGGGAGTGGCGACCAGCACGCCGTCGGCGTGGCTCTCGAAGAAGGGGTCGCCGTCGACGTCGACCGCGAACTCGCCGCCGCGGCCCGGGCCGCGTCCGGTGGCCACGACGATCTCGTTGAGCGCGGGCGGGAGCGAGACGTTCTCACCTGCGGCCCGGAGCCGTGGGACCGCCCGGACGTCCGGGTCGCCCGCCGTGCGGACCTGCTCGACCGCGCGGTCGATCTCGGCGAGCGCGTTCTCGGGTGCGGTGACGTTGAGGAAGCCGACTTCACCGAGGTTGACGCCCATCACGGGGGTGGTGCCCGCGCCGCGGGCGGCGAAGAGGAAGGTGCCGTCGCCGCCGATCGAGACCACGAGGTCCGCGTCGTCCATCGCGGTGACGGCGTGGCCCGCGACCCCGAGCGCGTCGGCGGTGGCCTCGTCGACCAGCACCTCGATGCCCGACTCGTGGAGTCGGTCGCGGGCGTCGTCGGCGAGTGCGGCCGCCCGGTCGTTTCCCCGCCGGGCGACGATCCCGACCTTCATCGTCGCGAGTTACGGCCGCCCCGCAAAAAGCCGCGTGGTCCGCCGCGCGGCGGTCGCGGTACGGGCGGCGCGGTGCGGCCGCCGGGCGGCGGTGGTGCGGTGGCGGTGCGGCTGCGGTTCCTGGCGTCTCGGCGAGCGTTAAGCGAGCCGAGGCTCAGGAGAGTTGTGCTCTCCTGGTGGATGAAGGGCGGAGCGCTTGGTGTGAGCGAAGCGAACACCGTGAGCGGAGCGAGCGCGCGGAGGGCTTCGGTGGTGCGGAGGCGGTGCTGTGCGGAGTGGGAAGTGGTTGTACCGTGAGCGAACGTTAGTGAGCGAGCGGGCCAAGGAACCCCCGGAGGGGGTGACGCCGGCTTTTGATCCACATTTTGCCAGGGAGCGAGCAACGCGAGCGACCGCAGCAAAAGGTGGTGTCTATTCGGGCTTCAGGCCCTCCTCCTCGACGCGCATCACGGCCTCGCCGTCGGCGAGGTTCGGGGCGTCGACGAGGCGGACGATCCGCTTGGTGCCCTTCGATTTCCGGAGGTACATCCGGAAGGTGGACTTGTGACCGAGGATGTTCCCGCCGATGGGCTGGGTCGGGTCGCCGAAGTAGGAGTCGGGGTTCGAGGAGACCTGGTTCGTCACCACCGTCGCGGCGTTGTAGAGGTTGCCAACCTTGTCGATGTCGTGGAGGTGTTTGTTGAGCTTCTGCTGGCGCTGGGCGAGCTCGCCACGACCGACGTACTCGGCGCGGAAGTGTGCGGTCAGCGAGTCGATGCAGACGAGGCGGACGGGCCAGTCGGTGTCCTCGTGCTCGCTCGCGATCTCCTGGGCCTTCTGGGCCAGCAGGATCTGGTGGTTCGAGTTGAACGCCTTCGCGACGTGGATGTTGTCGAGGATCGAGTCGATGAGCTGCTCCATCGCTTCCTCACTACCGGGCCCACCTTCGATCTCGCGGGCTTCCATCGCGCCGGCGATGGCCTCCTCGGGGAGCCCACGAACCATCTGGGCGATCCGCTCGGGACGGAAGGTGTCCTCGGAATCGATGAAGATCGCGCTGCCTTCGAGGCCACCGTACTCGCTTGGGAGCTGGACGTTGACCGCGAGCTGGTGGGTGACCTGGGACTTCCCCGCGCCGAACTCGCCGTAGACCTCGGTGATCGACTGGGTCTCGACACCGCCGCCGAGGAGTTCGTCGACCTCGTCGATCTGCCAGGAGAGCTTGCCGATCTGTTCGCGGCGTTCGAGGACGTTCGCGCCGGTCTCGAAGCCGCCGATGTCGGCGGCGTCGCGGGCGGCGTTGATGATGTCCGCCGCCGTGCTCTCGCCGATGTCGGCGGTGTTCGAGAGCTCACCGGGGCTCGCGACCGCGATACCCTGATAGGAGTCGAACCCCGACTCGACGAGTTTGTCGGCGGTCGCGGGACCCACACCGGGGAGGCTCTCGAGATCCGCTGTTGCTGCCATACACTCGGGTTGGGCGGCTTGGGTCATAAAGCCTCGTTAACAGGCCAGTGAAAGTGAAAACAGCCCGGGGGAAGGCGCGCCCGTCGGGTGGTTACTCCCAGGGGTGAGTGCCGGAGTCGGGCCAGAGCGGGTACCAGTACTCCTTCTCCGGTTCGACCGTGAGTTCGCCGTCGAGCACGGATTCGAGTTTGAACTCGACCGTCGAGTCGCGCTCGTTGCCCGCTCGGGGCGCGAACGGGTAGTAGGCCCCGCGGCGGAAGGAGTAGACCCAGTAGACGGGTCCGTCCTTCTCGAAGCCGAACAGCGCCGCGAGGAGGCGCGAGCCGTAACCGCGCTCGATCAGGGTGTCGGCAGCGAAGTGGACGCTCGTCACGAGGTCCTCGAAATCCGAGTCGGAGAGCACGACCCACTGGTAGCCGTGCGAGTCGTCGACGAAGCGGGCCTTCGTGCCGGTCTCGACTTCACCCGCATCCAAGATCGCCTTGACCTCGTCGACCGCGTCGGCGAAGTCGGTGGAGTCGACCCCCGAAAAGCAGAGTGCCGCTGCGTTCGCGGGGTCGAAGCCGAGGTCGGCCTCCATCGTGAGGTAGGCCGTGCTCATCCCGAAGAGGTCGTCGGGGTCGGCGTCGCGCGTCGCGCTCGTCTCCGCACTCATCCCGAGCGCCGACCGAAGTCCGTCGAGCAGTCCCATAGCCCGGTTTGTCGCGCCGGGAATAAAAACCCGAAGCGATACGGTGCGACCCACATCGTGAGTGCCGTCTCGCGAGCCGAACCATCCACCGTGGCGCGCGCTCGCGATCGTGGGTGAGCGGAGGCGAACCCGCGACCGTGGACGCCGTGCGAGGGATGAGTGAGCGAGCCGCAGGCGAGCGAAGGAATCGGCTGGGGAGGCTCGTGGCGGTCGCGGGGCGGTAGCGGGGCGCGGTGCTGTGCGGTGCGGTCTCTCAGTTGGACCGGGAACAGTGCGGAAAACGCACAACGAGGGAATAAATGAGGAATGACCGCTCGGTTGGGTCGGGATCAGTGCGAAACAGCGTGGCGGCCGAAAACACCGAGATGAGATGTGGCCTCTCAGTTGGATCAGGATCAGTGCCGTACAGCGTGGCGGCCAAGAACAACGAGGACACGAACGAGAGAACAGTCCCTCAGTCCAATCGAGTCAGTAGAAGATCAAAGTCCTGCTCGTCACTCGGTCCCGGCTCAACTCGAATCCGATTGCGGGAGTTTCGGGATGAGCCACGAGAGCAGCGCGTCGGTGCTCCGGGTCTGGAGCCACACGGTGCCGGGCCCCTCGAACTCACAGACCAGTCCCTCGCCCGAGAAGAGCGTCGAGCGCAACCCACCCACGCGCTTGACGTCGTAGCTCGTCGAGCCCTCGAACGCCACGATGTGTCCGGTGTCGACGGTGTGGGTCTCGCCCGCGTCGAGGTCGACCGGGTGGATCGCGCCGTAGCTCGACAGGAAGCACTCGCCGGTGCCCGAGAGTTCGAGCAGGAAGAGCCCCTCGCCACCGAAGAAGCTCCGGCCGCCGCCGAACTTCGTGTCGACCTCGATCCCCGGCCCCGCGGCGAGGTACGACCCCGACTGGACGAACAGCGCTTCGTCGTCGAGGTCGTGGGCGACGATGTCGCCGGGCAGTGCCGGCGCAAGGGTCACCGCGCCGGCCTCCCTGGCGGTGAACGTGTTCTGGAAGAAGCTCTCGCCACCGAGGACGTTGCGTTTCAGCGAACTCAGGACGCCACCGCTCGCGGCCGTCTCGATGTCGAGCCCGTCGGTGGCGCTCACCATCGAGCCCGCTTCGGTACGAACGGACTCGCCGCTCGCGAGGTCTATCGTCAACAGCGCGTACGCGGGCCGGTAGTCGATGTCGTGGTCCATCGCGAGCGCCCAGAGGTCGGGCGCGAGAATAGCTGTTCTGGCTGTCAGGACCGTCGAAAAGCGGAATCGGTGATGGCCTCCCAGCGGGTGTTTCGGGTCGAAGCGGGAGTTCAGGCGGTTTCGAGTTCCTTCTCCATCTCGCGGAGGCGCTCGATCCGGTTCTCGGTCGAGGGGTGCGTCGAGAGCAGCTTGCCGATCGCGCCGCTCTTGATCGGGATGATGAAGAACGCGTTCATGTCGGCCTGCGTCCGGAGGTCGTCGTCCGGTACGCGGGCCATCCCGTTGTCGATCTTCATCAGCGCCGAGGCCAGCGCCGACGGCCGCCCGGTGATCATCGCACCACCCCTGTCGGCGGCGTACTCGCGGTAGCGCGAGAGCACGCGGATGAGGAGGAACGACACCACGCCGACCACGAGCGAGACCAGCACCGCGACGATGATCGGCGCGCCGCCCTGGTCGCGGTTGCCGCCCCCGCCGAACAGGAAGCCCCAGCGGACGATCATGAACGCGAGCGTCGAGAGGAACGTCGCGATGGTCATCACCATCACGTCGCGGTTCTTGACGTGGGCGAGCTCGTGGGCCAATACACCCTCCATCTCCTCCTGGTCCAGGGTGTTCATGATCCCAGTCGTCGCACACACCGTCGCGCTCGACGGCGACCTACCTGTGGCGAACGCGTTCGGGACTCGCGAGTTCGCGACCGCGATGGTGGGTTTCGGGAGGTCGGCCTGCTGGGCGAGCCGGCCCACCGTAGCGTGGAGCTGGGGGTACTCCTCCTCGCTGACCTCGTGGGCTCCCATGCTCCGGAGCGCGAGTTTGTCGCTGAAGAACACCTGGCCACCCATGAACACCGCCATGATGAGGATCAGCATGAACGTGCCAACGCCCATGTAGGCGAGAACACCGATGAAGACGACGTACAGCGCGATCAACAGGATCATCGTCAGCCCCATCCGGGCTTGGAGACCCCGGTCCGCCTTCCATTTCATATGCCGAATCATTGGGGCTCAAATCGTAAATCTCCATCGCTCCGGCGTCTCCTCCTCCGGAACCAAAAGAACGACAAGCCCGCCGACCGCCGCTCGTGCGGCGAGTCAGACGGCTTAACCGCCGCCGCCTCCCAGGGAAGCCATGAGCGAATCACGTGTCTTCTGCCCCCGCTGTGGCGACCCCGTCGAGTCGCCGGGGGAGGCCAACGGGCGCACACCCCTCTGCCTCGATTGTTATTTCGACGAGTTCTCGCTGGTCGACGCGCCCGACCGGATCGAGGTCGCGGTGTGTGCGACCTGCGGTGCGGTCAAACGCGGCAAGCGCTGGATCGACGTCGGCGCACGCGACTACACCGACGTCGCCGTCGACGAGGTCACCGAGGCCCTCGAAGTCCACATCGACGCCGAGGAGTTCTCGTGGGGGGTCGTCCCCGAACAGGTCGACCAGAACACGGTCCGGATGCACTGCACCCTCTCGGCGGTCGTCCGCGACCAGCCGGTCGAGCGCGAGGTCACGGTCCCAGTCCTGATCTCACGGGGGACTTGCACCCGCTGCGGCCGGATCGCGGGCGATTACTACGCCAGTACAGTGCAAGTTCGAGGGGCGGGGCGCACTCCGACCGACGCCGAGCTCACCGGTGCGCGGGAGATCATCAACGAGTACGTCGGCGAACGCGAGGCCGCCGGCGACCGCAACGCGTTCGTCACCGAGATCAAGGAGACGGGCGACGGGCTCGACGCGCGGGTCTCGACCACCCAGATCGGTCGCGCGGTCGCCGACCGGGTCGTCCGACGGTTCGGGGGGACCGTCGACGAATCCGCGACCCTCGTCACCGAGGACGAGGACGGCGACGAGGTGTACCGGGTCACCTACGCCGTCCGTCTGCCGGAGTTCACGCCGGGCGACGTCATCGACGTCGACGACGACGGACCGGTGTTAGTCGAGAGCGCCCACGGCAACCTCAAGGGGACGCGAGTCACGACCGGCGAACACTACGAGGCCGACTTCGAGGACGGTATCGCGCCCGACGCGCGCCGGTTGGGGCGGGCAATGGACGCGGCCGAGACCACGCTCGTCACAGTAGAAGACGACAACGCGGTCCAGGTGCTCGACCCCGAGACCTACGCCGCGGAGACGGTCCCGCGACCCGACTACCTCGACCCCACGGCCGACACCGTCCGAGTGCTGAAGAGCCGCGCGGGGCTCCACGTCCTCCCCGCGACCGCCGAAACCGACTAATCCCCCGGCCCGTAACCCCCCTCCAATGGATCGACAACAGTGGATCGCGTTGACCCTCGTCGTGCTGATGGTCGGTTCCTCGGTCGCCTACGCCGCCGGGGCCGTCCTCTGAACCGCCACCCGAAGACGCGGAACGCCGCTACAGTTTTTTATCCCCGCCCCGGGTCGTGAGGGTGTGCCGCTCGAAACCATCGCCGCCGGTCCCTGGTCGCTGCTGCCCGCGCTGCTCGCCATCGCGCTCGCGTGGTACACCCGCGACGCGCTGATCGGACTGTTCGTCGGGATCGCCGGCGGGGCCGTCGTCTACGGCGTCTTCCGGCCCGCGGCGGTCGGGATCCCCGACGGCCTGGCCGGCGGGCTCTCGGGGATCGTGCTCGGCGGACTGCTGGGACTGACGACGATCCCCGACCTGATCGCCACGTCGCCGCTGTTTGCCGACCCGTGGTACGTCAAGAACGTCCTGCTCGCGCTGTTCGCCATCGGCGGGCTGATGGGGCTGATGATCCGCTCGGGCGCGATCCGCGGCGTGCTGGAGGCGCTCGCCAGCCGGGTCGACTCGCCCGCCGACGCGGAGAAGGCCTCGTTCCTCGCAGGGGTCATCATCCACATCGACGACTACTTCAACTGTTTGGTGGTGGGGTCGATGATGCGCCCGCTGACCGACGAGTACGACGTCTCGCGGGCGAAACTGGCCTACTACGTCGACAGTGCGGGCAGCCCGGCGGCCCGCCTCGCCTTCTACTCGACCTGGGGTGTCGCGCTCGTGGGCTTCATCGGCGCGGGGATCACCGCCGCCGCCGAGCAGAACGTCCTCCCCTCGGGGATGTCGAACTACGTCACCCAGACCGGCGACGGCCTCGAAGCCGCCACGTCGGCGGTCTGGCCGCTCTACTTCAACAGCCTCGGCTTCGCCTTCTACTCGTGGACGGCCCTAGCCATCGCCGCGCTCGTCGCCTGGCAGGTCGTCCCGAACGTCCTCGGGATGGGCCGCGAGGAGACGCGCGCTCGCAACGGGGAGGGCGTCGTCGGCCCCGACGACGACCCGCTGGTCTCGGACGAGATGGCGAACTACGAGATGTACGACGGCGCGACCCCCGACTGGCGAAACTTCGCGATCCCGGTCGTGACCATCGTCGCCGTCGGACTACTGGCGATGTTCTGGCGCGCCTCGCCGGTCGTGAACTCGCCCCAGATGTCGACCGCGCTCTCGCTGCTCGGCTATCAGTTGGTCCTCCCCGCCGGCGGGCCGTGGTCGTTCGACATCGGCGGGATCCGGCTCGGCCTCGCCGCGCTCGCGGGGTTGGTCGTGGGGTTCGTGCTCTTTCGGGTCCGCGGCGACATCCCCTCGAACGCCGACGCGACCGACGCGATGCTCAACGGCTTCAAGGGGATCTTCCTCGCGGCCGCGATCCTCACGCTCGCGATCACGATCCAGAACACCGTCTCGACCCTCGGCGTGTCGAGCTTCGTCACCGACTGGTTTCGGGGGGTTCCGGTCGGCCTGATCCCGGTGCTCGTCTTCGTCGCGACGGGCTTCATCTCCTTTTCCGATGGGAGTTCGTGGGCGACCTACGGGATCATGTTCCCGATCGCGATCCCGGTGGCGTTCACGACCGGCGCGAACCTCCCGCTCGTGCTCGGGGCGGTGCTCTCGGGCGGGATCTTCGGTGACCACTGTTCACCGATCTCCGATACGACAGTGCTCTCCTCCTCGACGAGCGGTGCCGACCACATGGTCCACGTCAAAACCCAAGTCCCCTACGCGCTGGCGTGTGCGGCGATCGCCGGGGCGCTGTTCCTCGTGCTCGGGTTCCTCGTGCCCGGCGGCTTCTCGTTCATCCCGTACTGACCCGGTGAGAAGCGTTCGCCACCGATCGGGCTCAGTCCGAACCCCAGACGTCCGCGAGCGGGTGGTTCTCGGGGTCGTTCCTCGACGTTCGTCGTCGGTCCCGACGGCCCCCGGAGTCGCCGTCGCCGCCGGCCGCCGCCGGGTCGAACGCCGGAAGCTCCGGGGTCGTCATCCGGTCGACTTGGGCCGCGAACCAGTCGGGCATCGCCGACCGCGAGCGCTCGAAGAGGTCGAGCAGGCTCGAATCCGCGAGATAGGTCGCCCCGTAATCGTTCGGGGCGCGCACGACCCGACCGCAGGCCTGGATCACGGTCTTGAGCGCCGTGCGGTAGTACCAGCCCCACTGGCCGTCCTCCAGTCGGCGTGCGACCCGCGAGTCGCGGGTGTTGGGGTAGGGAGCCTTGCAGAGCACCTGCCACCGCGCGAGGTCGCCCTCCAGGTCGAGCGCCTCCTCCATCTTCACCGAGATGAGGAGTTCGGGATCGTCGCTCGCGAGCCAGGCGTTCAACTGGGCGTCGCGGTCCTCGCGGCCGTGGCTCCGGACCCGACCATCGACCCCGAACTCGCGGAGTGTGGCTTCCAGCCCCTCCGCGATCGCGTAGGAGTGGGCGTGGACGATCCCCTTTTCGTCCGGATGGTGAGCCATGAGCCGGACGACGAGCCGAGCGATCTTCGGGAGGGTCTCGTCGCGATGGTCGTAGGTCATCTTACCCTGGGTGGTGTCGAACAGGGGGCGGTTCTCGACCGGGAAGGTGTGCGAGACGTCGACCAGCGCCGTCTCGTCTGGGTC
The DNA here is from genome assembly GCF_003602035.1 of Halococcus sp. IIIV-5B. Classification (NCBI taxonomy): domain Archaea; kingdom Methanobacteriati; phylum Methanobacteriota; class Halobacteria; order Halobacteriales; family Halococcaceae; genus Halococcus; species Halococcus sp. IIIV-5B. Next base: position 25,482 of record NZ_QZWE01000011.1, read on the forward strand.
GAGCCCGACGCCGCGACAGAACCCCTCCTTGTCGAGGATGGTGGCCGAGAGCAGCGCGAAGCGGTTCCCCCGGTCCCAGACCGTGTGCCGGAGGTAGCGCTCGGGGTTGAGGGGTTTGATCGTCACCGGCTCGCCGTCGCCGCCGTCGACGACCCACGTGCTCGCGCTGGTCGGGTCCCGATAGTCCGAGACGAACCAGTTGAGGTTCGAGATCAGCTCTTGAAGCCGGTCGCGCTCGGTGACTTCGGCGATCGAGAGCTCGTCGGCCCCCACGAGGGTGTCCTTCCGACGGCTGCAGACCGTGGTGACGTGGTCGGCGAAGCGCGCGGCCGCCTCGACCCCGTCGAGCGCGGGGATCTCCAACTCGTCCCAGACCGGCACCGTCCGCGGTCGGAGGTCGATCGTGGCGTACATCTCGGCCCACTCGGCGAGGCCGTGGGCCTCGTCCACGACCACGACGTCGCGCTGGCCGAACGCGTCCGAGCCAGCGGTCTGCATGAAGTAGGCCAGCGTCATCGCGGCGATCGACCGGTTCGAGGCGATCGTCCGGTCGGAGAAGTACGGACAGCGGTGGCGGATCGAGCAGTCGAAGCCCGTCTGGCGCGCACACGGCGCGCGGTCGACTGGGGTACTCGTCTCGCCGGGAAGGAGACACGAGTAGTTGCGTTTGCCGCGGATGACTTGGAGGTCCGAGAGGAGGGGGTCGGCGGCGACGTCGTCGAGCTGGGAGACCTGCGGGGTGGTGTAGTAGGCGTCGGTCGCGTCGGCGGGGTCGGCCTCGTCGGGCCGGCGCGCACAGCCAGCGATGGCGCGCGCGAGGAGCGACTTCCCGGATCCGGTCGGAGCGCGGACGAGCACCACCCGGTTGCCCGCCGCGAACGCCTCCCGGATGCGGCCGAGCGCGTCGCGCTGGGCACCGCGATACTCGGGGGCGGGAAACTCGTTCTCGATCCGCGCTGGGTTCACGACTGCAAGACCGCCGCCCGGCAAGTAAGTCCTGCGCTACTCGCGTTCGGCGGCGGCCTCGTCGAGCGCCGCGACGTCCGCCGCCCGCGGGTCGTCGGGCAACCGGTCGATGCAGTCGTAACAGAGGAGGTGGTCGGAGCCGTCGGCGAGTTCGAGCGCGAGGCCGCCGGCCGCGTCGCCGCCGAAGGTCCAGAGGTTGGCGATGCCGCCCGCGACCTTGACCGGGCGACCACAGCCCGCACACGGGTCGGAAGCCATACCCTCTCTCGGGGAAGCCGGCGGAAAGCCCTTCTCCCTCCCGGGTGCCGACGAGCGCGGACTTATGCCCCGGTGGCACGTGGACGCGCCATGAACGCGGCCGACGGCGCGAGCGGGGTCGATCGCGGGGAGGAATCGCCCGACTTCGGCGAGACGTGGACCTACGAGAGCATCGTGGGGGCGCTGCCGGGGATCGAGGTCTCGACCACGCTCGCGCTCGCGATCCAGCTCGGCGTCTTCGAGGTCGGCGTGGTGGTGCTGGCGTGGTTCTACGACCTCTGGAGCGTCGCGCTGGTGGGGAGCGCCGCGGTGTTCGTCGCGGGGATCGGCAGCATCGAGATGGTGCGAGTGTCGCGCCACCTCCGGTCGGTCGAGCTCCCCGATTCCTATCGACGGCTCGTGTTCGGCTCGAACATGGACGTCGTGCTCGCGGTGCTCGCGTTCTGTGCGATGTTGGTCTACCTCTTCGTCCCGAACGCCGCGACCGGCGAACCGCCGCTGCTCGACCGCCTCATCGGCCCCGACCCACCGGTGCTCGTCGTCTACTTCCTCCTGATGGTGCTCTGGGACGTCTGCTATCGGATCGGCACCGGGTGGTGGGCGACCGTCACCGCGCTCTGGCGGTCGTATCGCTACCGCTTCGACCCCGAGACCACGCGGGCGTTCTTCTGGGCCGACGTGGAGACCGTCGCCTTCGGGCTGATACAGCTCCTCCTGGTCCCGTTCGTCCTCGACTATCCCGTGTTGCTCGCGGTGTTGATCGCCCACGTCACGGCGGTCATGGTGGTGACGGGGCTGTCGCTGGTGTTGCTCTACACCAAGCGCGAAGGAACCGAGCCAGTTACGACGACCTGAGCTTGCGGAACTGCGCGAGGAGGTCGTCGGCGTCCGCGTCACCGGTGTCGTACTCGACGGTGCCCTCGTAGCTGCTCCGCCGGTCGTCGTCCGGACTGGTGTCGACCGTACTGGTTTTCTGTTCGCGGCGTTCGTGTTCGGCCGCGTCATAGGCTCCCATTGACATGGTATACAGGATCACGATTGGGCGCTGGTTGATAAGAAAGTATCGGTGGTCCGGATTTCCGGGGAAATTACACCGCAGCCACCGTCGAACCGGCGTATCGACACCGATAAGCCGGCGGGGTGCCGAGGGGGAGCGTGGCCGGACCCCTCCGTTTTCGCTGGTCGCACGAGACCTGGGATCGCTCCCGGGTTCGCCGCGACCTCCACGCATCCCTCGACGAGGCGCTCGGCGCGCGTCTCGACGGGCCCTGGTATCAACCCCCGCCCGGATACGACGCCTGCCGCTTCGAGATGGACAACGGCGACCGTGCGCTGTTCGCCTGGGGCGATGACGCCTTCTGGCTCGGCAATACCCAGACCCCCGAAGCCCTCTGGCGCACCGAGAAGTACACCTTCGACGAGGTGCCCTACCGGGTCGCCCGGTGGGCCCAGCGCGAACTCCTCGCTGAACTCCAAGTCCAGGACCCCTGGCTCACGGCCTACGACCACGTCGCGTGGTTCTTCCTGCCCGTGCTGTTCTCGAAGGACGGCCGGACGAGTTCGCGGGCGTTCTTCGCCGACCACGCCGCCGGCTTCCCGGACGCCACGACCGAGGACGCGCTCGATTTCTACGAACGGTTTCTCTCGACGGGCGTCTTCGACGACTACCGCTACACGATGGCGGCGAAGCTCGGCACGAGCCGACAGGTCGACCTCACGCGGATGAGCGCGACGATGGGCGAGTTCAACGCCGCGAAGCTCCTCACCGACGCCGGCCAGCCGATCGTCCCCGAGGTCGAGATGGATTCGGGCCACGCGCTCGACTTCCGGGTCGACCCCGCCGACGGCGCGTCGACCTTCGTCGAGGTCACCCGGCCGAGCCGCCCCACCGACCGCGCGGCGGGCACCCCGGCGGCCGCCGTCAGGGGAACCGCGGGCTCGAAGACCGACGGCCAGCTCGCCGCCCACCCCGACGCCGTGCTGTTCGTGGACTGCTCGTCGTTTCACGACGACGAGTGGGCCGCGCTCGCGGCCGAACGCCCCGCCGTCGGCCACCGTCCGGCCGTCGTGTTCCGGGTCCGGCCCGACGGCTCGACCGCGGGCTACACGACGGGAACGGTCCCGTTCGACCTCTCGGGGACCGGCCTCGACGACTGAGGGAAGCGACACCGGAAAGTCGGCCGGCGCACAGGAACTATCGAAATGGAGATTCAGCGACTCCCCACCGAGGAAGCCGCCGTCCGCCGCTACGCCGAGGAGCTGTGGATACCGTACAACCGCGAACTCGAAACCGTCGTCGAGAGCCACGTGCTCGCCGACGACGTGGACCTCGTTGACGAACTGGTTCCGTGGGTGCTCGACAAACTCGAAACCAGCGAGTATCGGATCGCGGTCGCCGTCGACACCGAAACGCCGGGCGCGGACGACGGGTTCGCCGAGGCTGACGACGGTCTGATCGGGTTCATCGCCACCAACCTCGGCGAGCCACCGTCGGTCTTCGAGTGGCCCGACAGACTGCTGGTGAACGAACTCTACGTCCGCGAACCCTCTCGTGGGACCGGGCTCGCACACGACTTGCTGGAACGGGCCCGAAGGCGAGCGCGCGGGGAGGACTGTACGGAGCTCGTCCTCGACGTGGACGTCGACAACGAACGTGCGCTCGCGTTCTACGAGAAGGTGGGTTTCGAGCCGCGCCGCCACCGGATGCGTGTCGACGCCGCCGACCTCGATGGGTGGGATGAAAAGCGGTGACCGGACTACAGCGAGACCGGTTCGGGGCCGTCCTCGTCGAGCCGGGTGGGGTCGCGGTCGGAGTAGAACTTCCGGCCGATCGCGGCGTCGCCGAGCGCGCTGTAGAGCATCAGCCGAGCTTCTTCGGCGGTCTCGAACGTCGACTCGTCGACCCTGCCGAAGACGTCGCCGAGCGTCTCGGTGCCGTTCGGGAAGGCGATCTCGAGGTCGCCGTGGGTCTCGATGAGGTCGGCCGTGGTCGTTGGGTAGCTGTGTGCGCCGAGCCGCTCGTCCGCGCCGTTCATGAATCGCATACCCGAGACCAGCGCCGAGACTATCATAAACGTTTTCTATAATCTCTCGAGGGACTATGAAGGACCATCTAGGACTTGGGTAGCGGGGGTGTCGTTCCCCGGCCGTCCAGAACGAACTTATCCGAGGCCGGTGTCCGAGAGGACATGCCCGCCGCCGACCTCCACGTCCACACCACCAACTCGGACGGGACGATGCAGCTGCGCGAGGTCCCCGAAGCCGCCCACAGGGCCAACGTCGGGACCGTCGCGATCACCGACCACGAGCGCCTCAACCGGGAGCTCGACACCCCGACCGACGAACTCGACGGGGTCGAGATGATCCACGGGATCGAACTCCGGGTCGAGAGCGACGCGGGACAGGTCGACCTCCTGGGCTACGGCGTCCGGCCGACCGACGACCTCCGAGCGGAGCTCGACCGCCTCCAGACCGACCGGATCGAGCGTGGGCGGGACATCATCGACTGCGTCGAGGACCGCTTCGACTACGACCTCGACATCGAACCCGCCGAGGGTATCGGCCGGCCACACATCGCGCGGGCGATCGCCGACTCCGGCGCGACCTACGACTACGAGGGCGCGTTCGAGGAGGTCATCGGGACGGACTGTCCGTGTTTCGTCGCCCGCAACCTCCCCACCTTCGAACGCGGCGCGTCGCTCCTGGCCGAGGCCTGTGGCGTGGTCTCGCTGGCCCACCCGCTCCGCTACGGCGACCCCGAGGCCGCGCTCGCGCTCACCGCCTCGCCCCACGTCTCGGCCGTCGAGCGCTACTACGACTACGGCCGAACGGTCGACACCGCACCCGTCGAGCACGCGCTCGAACGCAACGACCTCCTCCCGACCGGCGGGAGCGACGCCCACGATGCCGTGCTCGGTCGGGCAGGGCTCGACGGTGCGGAGTTCGAGACGTTCTACGAGCGGCTGTAACTCGGCGAACCTCTCGTCGGCCGTGCCCGAGGGTGGTCGGCGGTGAGAGCGGGTCGACGGCCCCTCACACCGGATCGCCGACATGACGCCGCAGGGTTCAATGCCCGTCGACCCCAACCCCGGATGATGCAGTGTCACTACTGCGACGCAGACGCCGCGGTCGCCGTCGAAAAGGATGGCCTGAAGGTCGGTCTCTGCCGAACGCATCTCCGCGAACGCCTCCGTGAACTCGCCGACGACGACGCCCTCGCCGGGCTCCAGGACGAACTCGACATCGACCGGTCCTAATTCTCCACCGATCCACGCCTCGATGTCGCGGACCGTGTTGGCGACGGTGACGTCGTCGACGTCGCTGACCCCGTCGAGTCGCCCCCGAACCGGCTCGTGGCGGGCGGTCTGAGTGCGATACCCGTCCTCGGAGTCGTAGTCGCCGCGCCCGTTGGCTTCTACGCGCGCTCGTGACGGCCCACCTCTACGCCAGCGGGTTCGAAGCGCCGACGCCAGCCGTCGACGACGGAACCGAACCCGACGCGCGCCGTCGCCCGAGCACCGGGCTACGGCTATTTCCGTTCGGAACCCGTCGATACGCCCGATGTTCGCGAACGAGAACGACGTCGAGTGGACCGACATCGGCCCCACGGACACCGGCTTTCGCCGGAAACAGCTCGGTCGAGCCGCCGGCGGCGAGGGGCTCGGCTGTAGCCTCTACGAACTCCCGGCGGGCGAGCGCGCGTGGCCGTACCACTACCACACGAGAAACGAGGAGGCGCTCTACGTTCTCGACGGGACCGGCAGCCTTCGACTGCCGGACGAGGAACGGGAACTCACCCCTGGGACCTACGTCGCGCTCCCGACCGGCGAGAGGGGCGCGCATCGGGTCGTTAACGACGCCAACGACGTCCTCCGCTATCTCGCGATGTCGACGATGGAGGAGCCGGACGTGGTGGGCTATCCCGACGCCGACGCGGTCGGGGTCTACGCCGGGTCGCCCCCCGGCGGTGACGAAGAGAAACGGGTGCTGTCGGGCTTCTTCGAGACCGAGGACCGGGTCGACTTCTGGGAGACGATCGGCGACCACTGAACGCCGACCGGAGCGATTTTTTCGCCGGCCCGCGTAGGAGCGGTATGGCGACCGAACGACCCCGACTCGTCTACGACGACGACTGCGGGTTCTGTACGTGGTGTGCCGACTGGGCCGTCCGCAACGGCGACTTCGACCCCGTGGGCTTCTCGGACCTCTCGCCCGACGAGCGCGACCGACTGCCCGAGAACTGGGAGGAGTGCGTCCACCTGCTCGCCGACGGCCAGGTATACTCCTGTGGGAAGGCGACCGAGGAGGTGCTCGCGCGCACGGGCCGGGTCCCCGGCGACCTCGTCCACTTCCTCGACGGGTTCGCCGACTACGAGCGCGTCCGGGAGCGGGCCTACCGCCTCGGGGCCGACAACCGCGACCTCCTCGGGAAGGTGGTGAGCGCGAGTCCGCCGGCGGGCCGCGAGAAACGATGACCGAAACGGACGACCCCGACCGAGTCCTCCGCGAGGCCATCGAGGCGTTCGACTGCGTCGCGGGCACCCTCCACCGCGCCGACGGCGACCGCCTCCACCTCGTCGCCAGCGAGGGGATGCCCGACTCCGTGCTCGACCCAATCCAGACGATACCGTTCGGCAAGGGGATGGCGGGAGCGGCGGCCGAGCGCCGCGAACCGATCCAACTCTCGAACCTCCAGACCGACGACTCCGGGGTGGCCGAGCCGAGCGCACGCGACACCGGAATGGAGGGCTCGCTCGTCGCACCGGTGATCGATTCGGACGGGGACATCAAGGGCGCTATCGGCGTCGCCAAACCCGAGGCCCACGAGTTTTCGGAGGAGGAGCAAAACGAACTCGTGGCGATGGGCGAATCGTTCGCCGACCGGCTCTGACCTCGACTATTCAGAAAGTTAGGAGGGATAGTAGACTCGTGATCGTTTCTCTCCTTTTGCTTCCACTAGGTTGTAGTGTCTCATTTTCGATAGATAATTTCGAACCATTCGGTCTGATTTTGGCTCGTCAACTCTCTCACAGTACAAATCGTACAATGTTCCAGGGGAAACACCACCCTCTTCTTCAATAATGGATAGTAGCGTTTGCTGATCCGAAGTGAGCCTATCCCGATTTTTTTGCCGAAGCTCTACTTCAGTGTCCGGAATCGAATCGCGGATGATTTCAGTAGAGATCGTCCCAGATCCACTTTCTTGTGCCATCCAAGCGGAACTTCGCAGAATTCCGATTGCCTTTCGAGCATCGCCAGCGGCCGCATCAGCGATTAATTCCAATTGATCTTGTTTGATGACTCCTTCTTCAAGTCCCCAACGAACCCGGTCAGACAGGATTGAGGTTAGTTCAGGGAGATGGTATCGTTTGAACATAATACGGCGGCTACTGTGCAGCCGACTCTGAAGCCGCTCATCCAATTGAATGAATAAATCCTCTTCTCTATTTGCGATGAGTATCATGGAGATATTCTGGCTAGTATATAACTCATACAATATGCTCATGTTCTCGAGTTGATCAACCTCATCGAGGATTACGAGGTAATGCTCGCCCTCATACTCTCGTAATCTTTCAAGCAGTAGATCCTTTGGTGTTGATTGTCGGTGGATCTCAATGGAGTCACCAAGTCCCCGGAGAAGTTCTCTCAATACGCTAAAGGAGCTATGATTTTGCCAACAGTTGATGTACTCGTAGCGGACAGTGGAGACCTCTTCTCGCAGTTTGCTGAGGGTAAAACGCGCTATACAGGATTTACCGACTCCAGAGGGACCAAACAGGAATGCAGTTTCAGCGGATTCGCCGTACTCAATCGGTTGCAAAGCCCTTGAGAGTTCGTTGATCTCTTGGTCACGATGCTCAACTTCCGGTGGGAGAAATTCGTCCTGAAGCACCCGAGCATCGGTGATCATCACGGATATTTCCGCCCACAGCTACATAAGTAGCGCAGGATATTTTCACTCTCGTTGCAAGTATGATAAACGCGAATACGCAAAGTAGTGACGTGGAGATCAGGTATAGCCTTCTCTTCTGGAAACCGGAAATACCCCCCTAATGTATAACTCTTTGTGTATATGAACATAGAAAGGAAGGTCAAACAATGAGCAAAACTCACCCAAGAGATATCGAGCAGAAGCGTTCTGATGAAGAGACTGAGCGGAAACAGCACGTTGAAAATAATGATAGCAGGGAGAACGACAAAGATCGTGTTCGAACAGGGAAAGACCCCACTAAAGCGGTTCTAAGTGAGTCTGGGCTGAATAGCAAATACCTATGTGATTATGTGGTCAATGTCGCCACTGGATGCAGACACGGGTGCAAATTCTGCTATGTCCCTTCGACACCGAACATACGTACCCGTCCGGAAATGCTCAAGGAAGAGGCTGATGTCAAAGATTCCCAGCGGGAGTGGGGTAACTACGTACTGTACCGAGATGGATTAGGCGAACGCCTCAACGACCATCTTGAGCGAAAGCGAACATGGAAACGAACCGAAAAGGGATGCGGTATTGTCGGCATTTCCTTTTCGACTGATCCCTACATGGATGGTCGTGCAGGGGAGATAACTCGTAACGTCGTCAAAGCACTCGCTGACCACGAACAATATGCTCGGGTGCTAACTCGTAACCCCATTCTCGCATTGCAGGATTCCGACGTATTCCAAGACGCAGGTGAATACGTAACGATTGGCTCCTCTATCCCATGTATGCACACCGAGGAAGTACGAGCGATCGAGCCGAATGCACCCGCTCCCGAGCATCGTCTTCGCGGGCTCAAGGAATTCAATGATCTTGGGGTTCAAACGTTCGTAAGTATGAGTCCAACCTATCCGACACAGGATAAAGAGGATCTTCGTGAGCAACTCCAGCGCGTCGCGGAGTGTGACCCAGCCGTGGTTTTCCACGAGCCAATCAACCCACGCGGTGCGAACTTCGAGATGACCATCGAAGCAGCAAGAGAAGCTGGACAAACGGATCTCGCGCGAGAACTCGATGATCTTCGTGATCGAGACTATTGGGTGAACTATGCGACAACTCAATTCCGTTGGGTGCAAGAAATTGGGGAAGAGCTTGATTTGCCGGTTCATCTTTGGCCCGATAAGGAACTAATAAACTATGCATCACAGAAAGATACACAATGGCTTAAAAAATGGAGAGGCCGTCAATCTCCTGAAGAATTCGCTAAAAGGAATACGCCCACCAATCCACAACCGAGAGTTCAGACAGCCGGATGTGATGTTAAGCCGAATTAGCTGACTCCTCTTCTTCGACATTAGGAAATTGGATAAGATAATCTTCAGGTAGGGGATCGTTTTCGGCCTCTCGATTCGGAATGTTGACCACGCTGCCGTTGTCCATTTCCTTCAGATATTGTCTATAGTGTTGTCTGAGTGAATCTTCGTATCGACGATCGATGTAACACTGAGTTACCAACTCATCAAATGAGATCTCTTGTCCTGCAAACCTAGTGAGTAAATACGATTTCACTCGATCTTCCTCTGTAAGCATATTACCTCCAACCAACGTGGCCTGCTCTTGAGGGGTGAAATCAGGATCTTCAGGAGCGTAAGCTAATGTATAATTAGTCCCACAGCGCATCATAGAATCTCTCATTGCCGTGAGCCCTTTGTCGCTGTTTGTAGTGAAAACAAGATGGTATTTTAATCGAGAGTTGTCGCCCTCAGTGGTCATATATGCAAGTGTATAATCCGTGTTGTGATTTTCCAACCGGTTACAGTAATATTCGGCCTCAGCTGTTGAGAGATCTTTTGGAGTGAGTGACTGAAGCTCTCTTCTCCACACAGAGGTGCCATAGAGAGATTCAATAGTGTCGTTGTGCTTATCGCTGTCTTGCCACCGAACTAATTCGTTTGTCATCAGGTTTATAAGACAGTCAAACTGAGAGATGCTCGTTATTTCAGAAACCTTGTTAAAAGGGATCTGTTTTAGTCCAAACGGATCGAGAAAGAAAAACGCAAATCCATTTGGGCCACCCGATCTTCTAAGAACATCCGAGATACCCTCAGCAAACTCATCACCCACAATATGTGACGAAACGTTATTTGCAACTCCAGTAAGGTCATCAATGTTGTCACGGAGCTGCTCTCTATTGACTTGCTTTGGCTCAAAGAAATAGCAATTCAGCTGATTGAAAAGGTGAGAGTGCTTTGTTGCTTGATCTAGTAGTATTTGTGGCGAGCCAGGATATTCAGCCGCCGATTCAATTTCATCCAGATCGATTGGCTCGACACCGTCTGATCGGACGTAATCCCCCCTACCAGCAAAGCAATCAAATAGTCTCAAGTTTCGGTTGTCATCGCTAACGATACGGGTCCAGACATCTGAGTAATATTTCAGAACATCATGTTTTGCTCTAGTGTGTTTGTGATAGGTCCACTTCTTGTCATCGTCATCTGAGAGAGTCATTGTCTTCGATAGTGGAACTATTGTATTTGATCGAGTATAAATTTGACTGGGCGAAAGAAGGATCGATACCGTGTGGTCATTTCGTTAAGTGCGGTTAGTCGCAATATGGGCATCGTTCTACAGGTATCCCCAGTCATTCAACGATAATCATTCGAACGCCGAGATCCCGGTCAGATCCTCACCGAGGATCAGCGAGTGGATGTCGTGGGTACCCTCGTAGGTATACACCGTTTCCATGTTGGCCATGTGGCGCATCGGCGAGTACTCCAGGGTGATGCCGTTGCCGCCGAGCATCTCGCGGGCGATCCTGGATTGGTCGCGGGCCATCCGGACGTTGTTGAACTTCGCCATCGAGACGTGTTGGGGGCGCATCTCGCCGCGTTCCTTGAGGTCGGCCAGCCGGTGGGCGAGCAGCTGTGCGGTGGTGATCCCCGTCGCCATCTCCGCGAGCTTGTTCTGCTGGAGCTGGAAGCCCCCGATGGGTTGGCCGAACTGCTCGCGATCGGTGGCATAGGTTTGAACGGTGTCGAAGCAGTCCATCGCCGCGCCGACCGCCCCCCAGACGATGCCGTAGCGCGCCTGCGTGAGACACGACAGCGGGCCCTTCATGCCCGAGACACCGGGCAGGACGTCGTCTTCTGACACCCGAACCCCGTCGAGGTCGAACTCGCTCGACACCGACGCCCGGAGCGAGAGCTTCTCGTCGATCGAGCGGACGTCGAGCCCCTCGCTGTCGGTCTCGACGAGGAAACCACGAACCGGATCCCCCTCCGCGCTGGTGTCGCGCGCCCAGACCAGAACGACGTCGGCGATCGAGGCGTTGGTCGACCAGCGCTTCTGTCCCGTGAGCACGTACTCGTCCCCATCCTTCTCGGCGGCGGTCTCCATCCCGGCGGGGTTCGAGCCGTGGTCGGGTTCGGTGAGCGCGAACGCGCCGACCGCCTCGCCCCGTCCCATGTCGGGGAGCCAGCGCTCCTTCTGGGCCTCGGAGCCGTAGGCGTGGATGGGATACATCACGAGCGCCCCCTGGACGCTCGCCATCGAGCGAACCCCGGAATCGCCGGCTTCGAGTTCCTGCATCAGGAGGCCGTAGGATTTCTGCGAGCAGTCGGCGAGACCGTAGCCGTCGAGGTTCGGTGCGAAGAAGCCACGCTCGCCCATCTCGGGGATCAGCTCGGTGGGGAAGGTGCCAGCCTCGAAGTGGTCGGCGATGTCGGGTTTCACCCGGTCGTCGACGAACTCGCGGGCCGCATCGCGCATCGCACGTTCTTCTTCACCGAGGTCGGCGTCGAGGCCGACGTAATCGAGCATGGGGGAAAAACGGGATCGACCCTGATAAACGTCCGTTTCTGGGCGTTCGGTTCTCGTTCGCGCCTTCCGACCAGTGACGGGCCGCTTTCGACGCCGAGCGATGGCTCGAAGCGAACAGCCGAAAGACGAACTGTCCGGGGATCAGGCCGCGGCGACCGGTCGACGAACGGAGCCGTCGTCCGAGCCGTCAGTCCGACTCCGCCGACGGGGCAGGCTGGGCGGCCGACGCGCTGGGGCCGTTTCCGCGGACGAACGCGGTGAACCGGCCGAACAGGGTCTTCGCTTCGCAGGCCTTCGTGTAGTTCTCCTCGGTGATGTCGTCGAGCACGCGCTCGATACGGTCGCCGGGGAGGTCCTTCCCGCCGGCGACGACGCGGGCGGTCTCCATGTCGTACTCGGGGTGGAACTGGACGCCGAAGGCGTTGTTCACCCGGAAACCGTGGACGCCGTAGTCGTTCTCGGCGGTCTGGACGGCACCGGGCGGGAGCTCGGTGACGGTGTCGGAGTGGGTCGTGAAGACCGTCATCGGTTCGTCGCCGAGCAGGAGGTTCTCCGCCCGGCTCTCGACCTCCCGGTAGCCGATCTCGTACTCACCCATGTCCTCGACGCGACCGCCGAGCGCGTCGGCGAGGACCTGGTGGCCGAAACAGACGCCGAGCACCGCCATCCCGCGCTCGACCGCCGTTCGGACCCACCCTTTCAGGGCGTCGATCCAGGGTTCGTCCCAGTAGACCGACGACCGCGACCCGGTCACGACCGCGGCATCGAAGTCGTAGGTGTCGGGGACCGTCTCGTGGACGTCGAACTCGACGAGCTCCGCGTCGAGTTCGCGTCGGAAGTTCTTCGGGGTGTTCTCATCGCCGGACGCATTCAACAGCGCGATCCGCAGGTCGTTCACTGTTTCTCAATATGCGTTCCAGGTGCCTTTAGCTTACGATACCAGCAGGTATTGTGAACGAGTGTCACGCGTCCACCCGGATGTCGTGACACACCGCCTCCAGACCACCCTCGCGGTGGAGCCGACGCTGTCGGAGCGCGCCGCTCTCGTCGTCGAGGAGTCGTGCGATCCCGTCGATCCCGAGCCGGTCACACTCGCGCTCGACGACCGCGGCGAGCGGGACCGTCCCCGCCTCCTCGCGGTCGATGAACGTCGCCTCGTGACCGTTGCGCGTCGCGCGCCACTTGTTCTCGACCAGGGTGTGGTACCGATGGTTCCGGCCGGTCTCGCCGTCCTCGTAGCGTTCCGCGAGGTCGACCACCAGCGCCCGGACGTACTCGACGAACGCGAGGGTGCGCTCGACGTCCGACTGGGCGTCGGGCATCCGCACCTCGACGGTGCCACAGCCCGTGTGAAGCCGAACGTCGTACCAGAGGTCGCGCCGGTCGGCGATCGAGTTGGTCTCGATCAGCAACCGTTCGAACCGCTGGAACGCCTCGAAATCCTCGAAGACCGGCGGTATCCCCGTGTTCGGGATCGCCCCGAAGACGTTCGTTCGCGCCGATGCCAACCCCGTATCGACCCCACGCCAGTAGGGCGAGTTCGCCGACAGCGCGAGCATCACGGGCAGGAACCAGCGGATCTCGTTCGCGACCCACGTCGCCTTGTCGGGGTCGTCCACCCCGACGTGGACGTGGAGGCCCGCCGTCGTGTTCCGGTTCTGTGGGAGCTGGATCCGATTGCGCATGTCGTAGTAGCGCGGGGCTTCGGTACATTCGAGCCGGTCCCAGTGGGCCGCGGGGTGGAGCCCCGCCGCCGCGATGCCGAAGCCGTGGTCGGCGGCGTACTCGACCAGCGCCTCCCGGATCCCCAGCACGTGGTCGTGGGCCGCCGCGAGGTCCTCGCAGACGGGCGTCTTGGTCTCGACGATACACTTGAACATCTCGCGGTCGAGGCGGCCGTCGAGCACCGGGGGCGGGTCGCCGTCCGCGATGAGTTCGTCGACCGCGCTCGTCGGATAGCCCTCGCCGTCGATAGCGAAGAATTCCTCTTCGACCCCGAGAGTTCCGATATCCACGAACTCATTCGTCTGACTTTCGCTCATTCGTCCCGAGAAGTGTGCTGAGAGTGTAAAAGTGTATCTTTGGTCCTTTCACACGCTACTCGGTCACACGAAACACCCGTGGCTCACGTCGACGTTCGAACGAGCAGCCGGAGGGGGCGTCAGCGGGGAAAATTCGTCGAATCGGGGTCAGTCGTCGGCCTGGTCGATCCAGTCCTCGACGGTGGCTTCGGCCGCACCGGTGGCCTCGGCCACGGTCTCGGGGTCGGCGGCCGCGAGGTCGGCGCGGGAGTCGATGCCGGCCTCGCGGAGGCGGTCGGCGTAGGTCCCGCCGATGCCGTCGACGCTCACGAGGTCGTCGGCGTCGGTGTCGTCGGCCTCGATACCGTCCTCGTCCTCGTCGGCCGTCGCGGGCGGTTGCTCCGCCTCGGCCGCGTCCGAGTCCTCGCTTTCGTCCGCGCCGCCGGTCTCGATCTCGACGTCCTCGGCCGGCTGGGAGCGCTCCGCGTACCACTCACAGACCTCGGGCCAGACGTTCTCGTGGGAGCTCCCCGAGACCGAGAGCCCGATGTGGCCGGTGGGGTACTCGATCACCGAGGTGTCGTCGCTGGCGACGACCTCGTTGAACGGTTTGCTGGTCTCGGAGGGGATCAGGTGGTCGTACTCGCCGGTGATCTGGAGGATCGGCATGTCGATGTTCCCGATGTCGACGTGCTTGTCGCCGAGGTAGAGCTCGTTGTTGTAGAGCTTGTTGTCCTGGTAGATGTCCGTGACGAACTGGGCGAACGTGTCGCCGGCGACGTCGATACCCTCCGAGAGCCACCGTTCCATCCGCCCGAAGTTCTCGACGAAGTCGTCGTCCTCCAGGTTATCGTAGAGCCGGACGTACTTCGAGACGTAGTTCGCCACCGGGTCCATCAGCGCGAACCCCACGTCGAGCATCTCGGCTGGCGCGTTGCCGTAGGTCTCGGTGAGCCCGTCGGGCGAGAAGTACTCGTCGTCGCCCCAGAGTTCGAGCACGCCGCCCGTGTCGTCGAAGCAGAGCCCGGCCGCCATCAGCCCGAGGTTCCGGACCTTCTCGGGGTGGAGCGCGGCGTACATCACCGACATCGTGCCGCCCATGCAGTACCCCAGAACGTTGATCGAGTCCTGGCCCGAGCGCTCGCGCACCTCGTCGACACAGTTCTCGATGTATCGATCCACGTAGTCCTCGAGCGTGAGGTGCTGGTCGAGCCGCGACGGCTCGTTCCAGTCGATCATGTAGACGTCGAAGCCCGCCTCCAGCAGCCGACGGATCACCGACCGGTCGGGCTGGAGGTCGAGGATGAACGGCTTGTTGATCAGCGCGTAGATGACGAGGATGGGGACGTCGTGCTGTTCGTCGGTCAGCGGCTCGTAGTGGAGGAGTTCGAGCTTGTTCTCCGAATAGACCACGTCGCTCGGGGTCTGGCCAACGTCGACCGACGCCATCTCGGCGAGCTGTTCGGGCCCCATCTCGACCTTCTCGACCGTGTCGGCGGCGGCCTCGAAGCTCCGTCGCTGGGCGTCGAGCGCAGCGGTGAACGGGTTGAACGCGCGCCCGGACCGTTCGGCCATCGGGTCAGTCCTCCAGCAGCCGGTCGAGCTTCTTCGAGATCTCGTGCTGGCTGCGTTCGAGTTCGAGGAGGCGCTCGGCCACCTCGTCGACGTCGTCGCGGGTGGCGAAGCCGAGGCTCTCGAGGGTGTCCTGGCTCATGTCGTCGACCTCCTGCTGGAGCTCCATCAGGTCGCCGACCATCTCGCCCGTACCCGCGGCGAAGGCGGTGGTGCCCATCACTTCGGAGTAGGCCTCGTTCGCGCTCTGGAGCCAGATGTCGCGGAACTCGCTCGGGTCGACGTCCTCGCCGCGCGCGGCGTCGGTGATCCGCGACTGCATCTGCTCGGCGGCCTCCATCCAGACCTCGTAGGCCCGACCGTAGCCCTCCATGCCGTCCTCCATCGCCGCCTCGTCCGGGATGGAGCCCTCGAACGCACCCATCCAGGACTCCATGAACGCGGCCTGGGCCTCCATGTTCTGCTCGAACGACTCCGCGACCGCCTCGTTCATCTCGTTCATCATCGTCGCCCAGTTCTGCTGGATCTCCTCGGGGTCGGTTCCGCTCATACGGCTCATTGGTGTGTAGGTGTGAAAAACTGTGGTGGTCGTTCAGGCGGAAACCTGGTCCTCGAACGCCTCGGCCTGACTTTCGAGCTGGTCCTGGAACTCCTCGACCTGCGATTCGAGCTGGTTCTGGAACTCCTCGGCCTGTTCGAGCTGGCGTTCGGACTGACTCTCGAGGCGGTCCTGGAACTCCTCGATGCGGTCCATCTGCCCTTCGAGCTGGGCCTCGAACTGCTCGGCGTACGCCTCGTTGCGGCTCTCGGTCTCCTCGATGACCTCGACGGTCTGCTCCTGGAGCGCCTCGTGTGAGTCGGCGAGCTGGTCGAAGCCCTCGTCGAGGGCGTCGAGGTACTCGGCGGAGAACTCGTCGTAGTCGTCGAGCCCCTGCTCGAAGCTATGCAGGAGCTGGTCGAACGTCTCGGCGTGGACCTCCGTGAGCTGGGCGAAGCCCTCGTCGGTCGTCTCGCGAAGCGTCTCGACGGTCTCGTCGGGCATCGCCGGCTCGACCGCGTCGAGGTACTGTGCGGTCGCGGTGTGGGTGGCCTCGACGCCCTGCTGCTGGAGGTGCTTGCCCGTCTTCATCCCCGAGAGCGCCATCCGGCCGGCGCTCTTCTGGAGGCTGACGCCCTGTTTCATCGCCTGCTGGCTGCCTTCCAGGGCTGTGCGCTGCATCTCGAACATCGTGCTGACTGGTGTGGTGTACTGGCTCATGATTCGTCTCTGTTGCGTTTGACCGGTATCACGACGGTCTGAACGATGTCCCCCTCCTCGATGTCCAGCGCCTCGCGTTCGGCGTCCGGGATCGAGATCCGGCCGCCGCTCTGGACACGCGTCTTGAACGTCGCCGTCCCCATCGTCGACGCCGCCATCTCGGGCAGGCTGCTCGGCCCCGCACCGTTGGCGTTGAACAGCTGTTGGGCGAACTCCGTCTGTCGCTCGACGGCCTGCTCGCTCGCCTCCTGGAACTGCCGTGCCCAAACCGCCGGCGGCCACATCGTCTCGTCTTCGTCGGTCATCGCTCGCCTCCACGTAGCCCCCACAGACGGATAAGGATTGCTCTCAAAACCATTCGTTACCATAGGATGGTCTCGTCTGGAGCCATCGGGGGATGGTGAGTGATTTCCTGGATCAGGAAACGCCGATATCTCCTGCACACAGACGTTCTCCAGGCGGAAAGCGGTCGGGCATGGAGGTCGAAACCATTTATGTTGCTGGAGCCAGTAGGTGAGGGGTAGTCCATGAGCTCCGAATCACAGCCCTCCGCGCTGGCCGAAGCGTGGGTCCGCAACTCCACGTACTTCCTCGACAGCGTTCTCGCGGCCAACCGCGCCACCCTCTCTGCGTTCGGCGTCCCGACCGGCACCGGGGACGGCGTCGTCGGTGGCGAGGAGCGTCCCGAGTGGGACGTCGAACTCACCGAGAACCGCCGCGACGCGCTCACCGTCGGTGACCGGGTCCGGTTCTCGAAACGCCTCACCGACGACGACGTCCACGCCTTCGCCGCGGCCAGCGGCGACACCAACCCGCTCCATCTCGACGACGAGTACGCCGAGAGCACGCGGTTCGGTGGGCGGATCGCTCACGGCACGCTCGTCTCGGGGCTCATCAGCGCCGCGCTCGCGCGCCTGCCCGGCCTCGTCATCTACCTCTCCCAGGACCTCGAGTTCCAGCGGCCGGTCGGGGTCGACGACCGCGTCACCGCCGACTGTGAGATCGTCGAGGCGATCGGCGAGGACCGCTACCGGCTCCGCACCACGGTGACCACCGAGGAGGGCGAGGTCGCCATCGACGGCGAGGCGGTCGTCCTCCTCGACGAAGCCTAGAGAAAGCGACCAACGACGCGCTCGAACTTCTCGGGATACTCCCGCGGCGGCCAGTGGCCACACTCCTCGAAGGCGACGAACCGCGCGTCGGGGATCCGTCGGGTGGCGCGTTCGGACCAGTGGACGGGGAAGATCGGGTCGTCACGGCCGTGGACCAACAGTGTCGGCGGCTCGACCTCCCCCAGTCGATCGAGGTAACACGTCTTGAGCCCGTCGGCCCGGAACTCGTCGCGCTGCCACTCGCCGAGCGCACGGGCCGCCGCCGGGCCGACGGCCCGCTGGACGTCGGCGACGAAACCAGGTGAAGGGTCCACGGCGATGCCGCCGAGGCTCGCCGCCACGGCCATCGGGTTCGAGAGGCCGGCCCCGAGCAGCCCGTCGAAGCCCGGCACGTTGAGCAGCATCGAGCCGCCGGGTCGCCAGGGTGCGTCGCGACCGAGCCCGTAGCTGTCGACCAGCACGAGCCGCTCGACCCGTTGGGGGGCGTCGAGCGCGTAGCCGAGCGCGACCCCGCCACCCATCGAGATCCCGGCGAGCGCCGCTCGGTCGATGTCGAGCGCCCCGAGGAAGCCGTCGAGGGTTTCGAGGTAGCGCTGGTGGGTGTACGACGACAGCGAATCGCTCTCGCCGTGACCGGGGAAGTCGAAGGCGAAAACCCGTCGGTCGTCGGCGAGCGCGGGGAGGGCGTGTCGCCACGAGACGGTCGCCGCGTCGAGGCCGATACCGTGGAGCAGGACCACCGGCGGGTCCCCGTGCGCCTCGCCCGCGGCGAAGTACCGAAGGCCGACCCGTTCACCGCCGACCTCGACCGTCACCGTCGCCGACGTGACGTCGGGGTTCGCGTCCAGCGCGTCGGTTGTCATACCACACGCAGGCCGGGGACGGGTATGAGGGTTCGGGAGCCCTACTTCTCGACGTCGAGGAGCGCGACGCGTTCGAGCACCAGCGCTTCGAGGTCCGCGTCGGTGGCGTCGAGTTCGACGTCGCCGATGTCGAAGTAGGTCCGAACCCGTTCGGAGTCGAACTCACCGAGCGTTCCGCACTGGTCGAGTTCGGTCGCGACCGCGCTCGCCGCCGCACGTTCGGCCCGGACCGGATCGTCGGCCCCGTCGGCGGCGACGAGCACGACGACCGGTTCGCGACCCTCGCGCACCCCGCATTCGAGCGCCCGGTCGATCTGGCGGCGGCCCGCGGCGTAGAGCATGACCTCGACACCGCGGTCACGCGCGACGGCCTCGCCACGCTCGCGCGCCCGGTCGGCGAGGTCAAGCGCTCGTGAGAGATGCGCGCGCGAGACGACGTAGTTCGCGTCGAAGGCCTGGACCGTACAGTCGTGGTCGTCACCGATCTCGTCGAGCCGCGCTACGAACTCGCCGACGTTCCCGACCGTGGCTTCGCCTTCGACGAGTTTCATCGGTTCATCAGAACTCCCCGAGGTTCGACTGGTCGTTCTCCCCCTCTCCCACGACCGCAACCGACCCATCGGCCTCGATGTCCGCCATCGAGGGATCGGTCCGACCCACGTTGTCGAGGACGTTCTCGGCGGTCTTCCGGCGGCCACGGAGCGCGCCCAGCACGACGGCCTTGTCGGCGTTCCGGAGGTCGGTCCGGGTCTCGACACCGGCCTCGTAGAGCCGGCGGGCGCGTTTCCGGCCCACCCCGCGCACGCCCGCGAGGTCGATGAGTTCGACTCGGATCCCGTTGGCGACGCGAGTTCGCGCCTCCCGCACGGCAGGGGCCCACTCCAGCCCGAGTTCGCCCGCGAGGCGTTCGGCGGCCGAGAGCAGCCACTCCGCGGTGTCGACCTTTCCTCGGAGGTCGCCCGGTCCCACGGAGTACCGGTCCGTGATCTCACTCTCGTCGAGTTCGCTCGCCCAGTCTTCGAGCAGGCGGGCGGTCTTGAGCGCCGAGAGCCAGTCCTCCCAGCGGGCCTCGAACTCGCTGGGTTTCGCCCCCAACAACTCGGTCTCGCGCTCGTTGGCGAGCATGGTGTACTCCTCGCGGTCGCCCGAGCGCAGGTAGAGTTCGTACATGTCCGGCGTGCGGCTCACGAGGTGGAAGAGGCCGAGCGCGCTCGGGCGGTCCTCCGCTGCTTCGAGCCCGTCGACGATTTCGGCGGCGCTCATCGGGTCGAGGTAGAGCCGCGAGACGGTGTGGCCCAGGGAGGTCGCGGTGAGGTCGTCGCCGTCGCGGTCGAGGAAGTCGTTGACCTCGAGGTAGTCGAGCATGTCGTCCGTGACGCGTTCGAGCCGCCCGCCTTCCGTCGTCTGGGTTGCGTAGAGCGTCTGGTCGAGGAATTCGAGCAGGCCCTCGCGCGAGCTCGCGAAGCCCGAGGCCACGGTCGCGAGCAGGTGCGTCCGCAGAGCGGGTTCGGCGGCGAGCTTCGAGCGCACGGCCTCGGGTTCGGTCCAGATATACCTATCAAAGAGTTCGTCGAGTTCGTCGTGGCTCTTCGCGAGCAGGAGCGCTTCACCGTAGGGGTCGAGTCCCGGTCGCCCGGCACGGCCACACATCTGGTGGACTTCGAGCACCGAGAGCGGGGCCATTCCGCCGGCTTCACCCGAGTAGCGTCGCCAGTCGCGCACCACGACCCGACGGCTCGGGGTGTTGACCCCCGCCGCGAGGGTGGGGGTAGCCGAGACAACTTTCAAAAGTCGATCCCGAAAGGCCCCCTCGACGAGTTCGCGGTGGTCGCTCGCGAGGCCGGCGTGGTGGAACGCGCCGCCGCGCTCGACCGCGCTCGCGAGGTCCTCGCTGGTCTCGGTGTCGCTCACATCACGAATCTCGGCCGCGACGCTCGCCAACTGGGTTCGCTCCTCGTTCGTGAGTTCGTTCTCGACGGTGCCGGCGAGCCGACGCGCCGCCGCCTCCGCGTTGCGCCGGGAGTTCACGAACACCAGCGTCGAGCCACCATCCGCCAGCGTGTCCCGAACGATGGCTTCGGTGGCCTTCTCGCCATCTCTCACCGAGAGCTCGCGCTGGTTGCCGTCCTCCAGATGCACCGCTTGGCCGTAGTGGACGCCCTTCTTCAGGTCGATGGGTCGCCACGTCGAGTCCACGAGTTCGGCGTCGAGCCACTCGGCGAGGATCTCGGGGTTGCCGATGGTTGCCGAGAGCGCAACGACCTGTAGCCCGGGATTGCGCTGGCGGAGCTTCGCGAGGGTGACTTCGAGCGTGGGCCCCCGGTTCCCGTCGTCCACGAGGTGGACCTCGTCGGCCACCACACAGGACAGGTCGTCCAGCCACGGTGCACCGTTGCGGACGAGGGAGTCGACCTTCTCGCTGGTGGCGACGATGATGTCACAGGTCGCGAGCCACTCCCCATCCGAATCGTAGTTCCCGGTGGAGACGCCGACCGTGAGGCCGTACTGCTCGAAGGTCTCGAACTCGGTGCGTTTCTCGCCCGCGAGCGCGCGAAGCGGCACGATGTAGAGGGCGGTCCCGCCGCGCGCGACGCTCGCCGTCATCGCGAGCTCGGCGATCAGGGTCTTCCCGGAGGCCGTCGGCACGCTCGCCACGAGGCTCTCGCCCTCCGTGACGCCCGCTTCGACCGCCTCGGCCTGGGGCGGGTAGAGCTCCTCGACGCCCTCGTCACGCAGGTGGTCGGGCAGCCACTCGGGCACTCCCGACAGTTCGGTGACGTTCATTACGGGTTTTGTGGCGGTTCCAGGGTTTAAACTGTCGTCCTCGCACGGTGGAAGTGAAAGAGTTCGGAGCGCGAGGATGGGACCGAACTTGAGAGGGAATTCGAAAGGCGAGTGGAAGACGAGCGACAGCGAAACCGCAACGCGACCGCGCGAATCCCGATGCAAACGAGAGACCGCCCCGCTCCCGCACGGCACCGCCCCCGCCCCGCACCGGCCACGAGCCTCCCCAGCCGACTCGTTCGCTCCCGATGGTCGCTTACTCGTCCATCGTTAGAGCTTCGCTCTGACGGGCCTGCACTCACCACGCTCGCGCAGACCTCACACGGGCGTCGCGGGCCGCCCGCGGGCGGCCCGCAGACCGCGCGCCAACCGCCACGCCGTCTGTCGAGATTCGCGACTCGGCCCCCAGTTTCCGGTCCGGCCCGTCACGCCTATTGCGCCGCCGGCGAAAGCACGGGTATGCGAATCGAGTACGACCGCGACACCTGTATCGGAATGTTCCAGTGCGTCGCGGAGTGGAAGGGGTTCGAGCGCGACGAGGACGCCGGGAAAGCCATCCTGGTCGACGGCGAGGAACGCGAGGACGACACCGTGGTACGGGAGATACCGCCCGAGGCGGAGCTCGACGCGAAGTTCGCGGCGCGGGTCTGCCCCGTCGACGCGATCGCGGTCTACGACGACGGCGAGCAAGTCATCCCGTAACCGGGCACAATCGTTATGTCGATCGCCGGGGATCGAGCGTGTGAGCGATGACCGAGCCACACACGCACCTCGCCGAGTGGGCCGCGCTCGTCGGGGCCGACCTCCCCGAGTGCGTTCGCGACGGCGAGCGCGGAAGCCGCACGCCCGCCGAACGGTGAGCCTCGACCGCCGAGCGGGAATCCTCGGCCGCCGGCAGGTTCTTGTCGGGAACACCCGATAGCGCTGGGCATGGCCGACCAACCCGTCGAAGCCTACTACAGCGCCATCGACGAGGGCCGGTACGACGACCTCCGCGGGCTCCTCGCGCCCGAGTTCGTCCACGACCGCCCCGACCGCACCATCGACGGCCCCGACACCTTCGTCGGGTTCATGCGCGACGACCGCCCGCTGACCGACACCCGCCACACGCTCGAAGCGGTCTGTGCCAACGAGGACGACAGCGAGTTCGCGGTTCGCGGGACGCTGCTCGACGCCGACGGCGACCCGCTCTTCGGGTTCGTCGACGTCCACACCGTCGAAGACGGGACGATCGCCCGCATCGAGACCTACACCAACTGAGTCGCCGTGCCGTGTCGGCTCCGACACCGATCAGCCGCGGTTGGCGCGCGCTCGCGACCGGTCCGAACGACAGTGAGGGCCGGTCGCGGACGTTGCGCGAGGGATGAACGAGACGAGCGAAGTGAATCGGTTGGGGAGGCATGTGGCCCGTGCGGTGACGGTGACGGTGCCGCGTGGTGGCGGGGCGGTCTCTCACTTGCATCGGGACTTGCCGTAGACGAACCAGCTGGGTAGATAGATCAGGGAACAGACTCAGAGGTGGAATCGGAGAGAAGGACAGATCCGAAATCAGGGACTGACCGAAATCGTCGTCTACTCCTTTCGCCCAGCGCCGACCGCGCTCTCGCCGACGGGTTCGTGGCCCTCGATACGCTCCTGGCCACCGAGATACGGTCGGAGCGCCTCGGGTACCTCGACGGTCCCATCGGGATTCTGGTAGTACTCCAGGATCGCGACCATCACGCGGGGCAGCGCGAGTCCCGAGGCGTTGAGGGTGTGGAGGTACTCCGCCGACTCGTGGCGTTCGGGCCGGTAGCGCAGGCCCGCCCGCCGGGCCTGGAACGCCTCGAAGTTCGAGACCGACGAGACTTCGAGCCACCGACCGCCCTCCGCGGGTCCGTCGTCCATGTCGTCGCCGGGGGCCCAGAGTTCGAGGTCGACCTGCTTGGCGGCCTTGAACCCGATGTCGCCGGCACAGATCTCGAGCACCCGGTAGGGGAGGTCGAGCCGTCGGAGGACCTCCTCCGCCTCGTCGAGCAGGCCCTCGAAACGCTCGTAGCTCGACTCCGGCTCGACGAAGTTCACCATCTCGACCTTGTTGAACTGGTGGACCCGGACGATCCCGCGGGTTTCGGTGCCGTGTTCGCCCGCCTCTTGGCGGAAGTTCGGGGTGTACGCCTGGTGTTTCAGTGGTAGATCGTCCCGCAGGAGGATGTCGTCGGCGTACATGTTCGTCACCGGTACTTCGGCAGTCGGACAGAGCCAGAGGTCCTCATCGTCGAGCTTGTAGGCGTCGTCGGCGAACTTCGGGAGCTGGCCCGTCCCGGTCATCGACCGGCTGTTGATCGGAATTGGAGGAAAAATATCGACGTAGTCCTGCTCGCGGTGGACGTCGAGCATGAACTGTATCAGGGCGTGTTCGAGCCGCGCGCCGTCGCCCTTCAGGAAGTAGAAGCCGCCGCCCGAGACCTTCGCGCCGCGCTCGAAGTCGAGGACGTCGAGCTCCTCGCCGAGGTCGTAGTGCGGGGTGATATCCTCGGGAAGCTCTCGGCGTTCCCCGAATCCCTCACGGCGGAGTTCGACGTTGTCCGACTCGTCCTCACCGGCGGGAACGGTGTCGTCGAGGACGTTCGGAATTCGAAGGAGCGCCTCGTCGAGGTCGGCTTCGAGGTCGTCGGCCCGGTCCTCTATCTCGTCGATCTCGGTTTTGAGTTCCGAGGAGCGCTCGATGGCTTCCTCGGCCTCCTCGTCCTCGCCGGCGGCTTTGAGCTCGCCGATACGGCTCGATATCTCGTTGCGCTCGTGGCGGAGTTCGTCGCCGCGGTTCTTGGCCGCGCGCCACTCCTCGTCGAGGGCGAGCACCGCGTCGAGGTCGACGTCGTCGGCCCCGCGGGCGGCGAGCGCCTCGCGGACGGCCTCGGTGTGCTCGCGGAGGAACTGTCTGCTCAGCATTTCCCGACCCTTTCGGGCCGCCCGCCAAAGTCCTACTGTTTGACCGGAGGCTTTTCGTTCCGCTCGTGCGTGGGTCGCCCATGGCAATCGGTGACGTCTTCGCGGTCGATGGCTGTCCCGACCTCCACTACGTCGACACCGGGATGTACGACACCGAGGAGTACGGTGCCGTCTACATCGTCGATGCCGAGCAACCAGCGCTCGTCGATACCGGCATCGGCACTCGCTACGAGAACATCCTCGACGCGCTCGACACGGTCGGGATCGCACGCGAGGAACTGGCGTACGTCCTGCCGACCCACGTCCACCTCGACCACGCCGGCGGCGCGGGATTCCTCGCCGAGGCCTGCCCGAACGCCACAGTGTTGACCCACGAGATCGGGGTGCCCCACCTCGTCGATCCCAGTCGGCTGGTCGCGGGCACGAAGGCCGCCGTCGAGAGCCAGTGGCAGTTCTACGCCGAGCCGAAGCCCGTCCCCGAGGACCGTATCGAAGGGCTCGAAGGCGGCGACGAGGTCGACCTCGGCGACCACACCCTCGACGTCCACCACGCGCCGGGTCACGCGCCACACCAGGTGATGTTCCACGACCACGCGGACGACGTCCTCTTCACTGCCGACGCCGCGGGGATCTGGATCCCCTCGATCGAGCGGCTCCGCCAGACCTCGCCGCCGGCGAACTTCGACCTCGAAGCCAGTCTCGCCGACGTCGAGACCATCCAGGAGATCGACCCCGAGACGCTCTGTTTCGGTCACTTCGGTCCCCGCGAGTACGAGGAACCCCTGATGGACGGCTACGCGCGGATCCTGGAGGAGTGGGTCGCGGCCGTCCGCGAGAGACGCGCCGAGCTCGGCGACGACGAGGCGGTCATCGACTACTTCGTCGCGGAGACGGGGATGGACGAGGTGTGGTCCGCACGGAAGGCCCAGGCCGAGGAACGGCTCAACGTCCGCGGCGTCCTCGCCTTTCTCGACGAACAGTGAGGGCTTTAGTGCGCCGGGCGTGAGGATTCGGTATGGATTGGCAGGAGGCGGAAGCCGATTTCGAGAGCGAGGTGCTCGGTGAGGGTACGCTCTCGGTGATGTTCGAGGAGAGCGCCGCCCGGAACACAGAGCGGGTCGCCCAGCGGTACAAAGGCGGGATCTACGACCGCTCGCTCGCCAGCGAGGTGGTCCCGGCCGCCCCCGACGGCGAGTTCGCCGACCTGACCTACGAGGCGATGCGGGGGATCGTCCGGAACCTCGCGGCGGGCTTTCGGGAACTCGGGGTCGAAGCGGGCGACCGGGTCGGTCTCTTCTCGAACACCCGGATGGAGTGGGCGCAGTCGGACTTCGGCATCCTTGCGGCCGGCGGGGTCGTGACCACGGTGTATACGAGTTCGTCGCCCCGGCAGGTCGAGTACCTGCTCTCGGACCCCGGTGCGACGGGCGTCGTAGTCGAGAACGAGGAGCTCCTCGAACACGTCCTCGAAGTCGAGGCGGCGCTCGACCTCGACTTCGTCGTCTCCATCGACGAGTTCGAGGGCTACGACGACCGCGGCGACGTCCTCACGCTCGCCGAGGTCCACGACCGCGGCGCGGCGGCCTTCGACGCCGACGAATACGAGTCGTGGCTCGCGGCGCGCGACCCGGAGGAACTCGCGAGCCTCGTCTACACGTCGGGCACCACCGGGCGGCCGAAGGGGGTCAAACTCAGCCACCGCAACTTCCGGGCGAACGTCGGCCAGGTCTACCGACGGTTCGGCCCCCGACCCGACAAGGGTGACACGCCGACGATCGGTCCCGGGTCGACCAGCCTCTCCTTCCTCCCGCTCGCGCACGTCTTCGAGCGCCTCGCGGGTCACTTCATGCAGTTCGCCGCCGGCTCCACGGTCGCCTACGCCGAGAGCCCCGACACCCTGCGCGAGGACTTCTCGCTCGTCACCCCCACCTCGGCCACCAGCGTGCCGCGGGTCTACGAGAAGCTCTACGACACCATCCGCGAGCAGGCCTCGGGGTCGGCGGTGAGTTCCCGGATCTTCGAGTGGGCCACCGAGGTCGGACAGGCCTACCACGAGAGCGAGTCGCCCGGCATCGGGCTGCGGGCGAGACACGCGCTCGCGGACCGACTGGTCTTCTCCCAGGTCCGCGAGGGCGTCGGCGGCAACATCGACTTCTTCATCAGCGGCGGCGGGAGCCTCTCGCCCGAACTCGGGCGGCTGTTCG
Organism: Halococcus sp. IIIV-5B; assembly: GCF_003602035.1. Lineage (NCBI taxonomy): Archaea > Methanobacteriati > Methanobacteriota > Halobacteria > Halobacteriales > Halococcaceae > Halococcus > Halococcus sp. IIIV-5B. The sequence goes on from NZ_QZWE01000011.1 coordinate 52,186, forward strand.
CCGCGATGGGCCTCCCGATCCTGGAGGGCTACGGCCTCACCGAGACCGCCCCCGTGGTCGCGGTCAACCCACCCGAAGCCCCCCGGATCGGCACCATCGGCTATCCCGTCTACGACGAGGAGGTGCGCGTGGACTCGACAGTCGTCCCGAACGACTTCGACGCCGAGGGCGAGGTCGGCGAGCTCCTCGTGAAGGGCCCGAACGTCACCGAGGGCTACTGGGAGCGCCCCGAGGAGGCCGACGACGCGTTCGACGGAGGGTGGTTCCGGACGGGCGACGTCGTCGAGCAGCGCCCCGACGGCTACCTCGCCTTCCGCGAGCGCTCGAAACAGCTCCTCGTGCTCTCCACGGGGAAGAACGTCGCGCCACGGCCGATCGAGGACGCCTTCGCGAGCAACCCGCTGGTCGAGCAGTGTATGGTGGTCGGCGACGGCGAGAAGTTCGTGAGCGCGATCGTGGTGCCGAACGTCGGGCGCGTCCGCGAGTGGGCCACGAAGGCGGGGATCGACCTCCCCGAGGACCCCGAGGAGTTCTGTCACGACGACCGGGTACAGGACCGCATTACCGAGGAGATCGAGATGGTGAACGAACGGTTCGAGCCCTACGAGCAGATAAAGCGGTTCGTGCTCGCCCCGGAGGAGTTCACCGAGGAGAACGACCTCGTGACGCCGACGATGAAGAAGAAACGCCGCAACATCCTCGCCCGGTACGAGGACGACATCGACCGACTCTACGGCCGGTGAGGGGTGTGGTCGCGCGTCCGACCGACGGGGTGGCCTCGCCGGTCGACGGCGAGCCCGTATCACGGTCACGGTGAAAGGGCGGGGGGTCAGTTACGGCTTGCCGATGAAGGTCTTATATACCGCGATGGTTTACGGATGTTCAATGGAGGCTCGTGAGTGGCTACTGGTAGCGCGGGGCTGATCGCACTCATCGCGGGGATCATCGCACTGGGGGTCATCTCCCAGGTCCTCGGCGACCGATTTCAGCTCCCGAGTATCATTTTCCTGTTGAGCGTGGGCCTGGTCCTCGGCCCGTTGTCCGGGTTGGTGCTCTCGCATCGTATCATCACCGCGAGCACCTTCGGCGGTGCGCTCCCGATCGTCGTGGGGCTCGCGGTGGCGATCATCGTCTTCGAGGGGGCCTTCCACCTCCGGGTCGAGGACCTCAGACGGACCTCGACAACGATGGTGCGGCTCACCACGCTCGGCGCGGTGATATCACTGGTCGGGACGGCGGTCGTCGTCCACTACGCGATCCCCGCGCCGTGGGACGTCTCCTTCCTGATCGGCGCGCTCCTCGTGGCGACCGGTCCCACCGTGATCTCGCCGATCCTCGAGGTGGTGCCGGTACGCGACAGCGTCGCGACCACGCTCGAAACCGAGGGTATCGTCAACGACGTCACCGCCGCGATCCTCGCGGTGGTGGTGTTCGAGGTGGTCTTCCAGGCCTCCGAGGGGATCAGCGCGATCCTCGTGGTGTTCGCGCTCAAACTCGGCGTCGGACTCGTCGTCGGGGCCGTCGTCGCCGGGCTGCTCTGGGCGTTCCTCAAGTACGTCCACCTCTCGCCGGGCAACGCCCCCCGGAACGCCCGGTTGCTCGTGCTCGCCGGTGCGCTCGTGGCCTACGGCGTGGCGAACGTCGTGACCTCGGAAGCCGGGATCGCCGCCGCCGCGACCGCCGGGATCATCGTCGGCAACCTCGACGTCCCCTACGAGTCGGAGATCACCGATTTCAAGGGCGACATCACGCTGATCGTGCTCTCGTTCGTGTTCATCGCGCTCGCCGCGCTCCTCGACTTCGAGGCGCTCCCGCTCGGCCTCGGTGGCCTCGCGGTGGTGCTCGTCGTGATAGTCGTGCTCCGCCCGTTGCTCGTCTTCATCTCGACGGTCGGCGGTCGGTTCACCCGCGAGGAGAAGCTGTTCATGAGCGGGGTCGGGCCGCGGGGGATCATCCCGGCCTCGGTCGCGACGCTGTTCGCGGTCGAACTCCAGTCGATGGGGCTCGATACGGCGGCACAGACCCTCGTCGGCACCGTCTTCCTCGTGATCTTCGCCACCGTCGTGATCGAGGGCGGGTTAGCCAGATACTTCGCGGAGTACCTCGACGTGATCCCCATGCGCGCGCTCATCGTCGGCAGCGGCAAGGTCGGTCGCGACCTCGCGGCACGCCTCGAAGCCCGTGGCGAGAACGTCGTGATCATCGAAAGCGACGAATCGATCGCCGAGACCGCCCGCAACGACGGCTACGCCGTCCGGATCGGCGACGCCACCGACAGCGACGTGCTCCGGACCGCCGGGGCCGAGAACGCCTCGACGGTGGTCGCCACGACCGGCGACGACGACGTCAACCTCCTCGTGGCCCAGCTCGCCGCCACCACGTTCGACACCGAACAGGTGATCTCGCGGGTGAACCAACCCGAGAACGAGGACGCGTTCACGGAGCTCGACGTCGAGACCATCTCCTCGACCAACGCCACCTCGTGGGCGATCGACAACCGGATCGAACGTCCCGCGCTCTGGAACTGGATGACCGAGCTCGGCCGGTCGGGCGACGTCCAGGAGTTCGAGGTCACCGCCGAGGACGTCGCGGGCAAGACCATCTCCGAACTCGGCTCGGCGATCCCCGACGGCTGTCTGATCGCCCTCGTCGGTCGGGACGGCGAGAACAAGGTCCCCGACGGCGACTTCGAGCTCCAACACGGCGACCGCATCACGCTCGTCGGCCAGAACCAAGCCGTCAAGGACGCGCTCTCGCGGTTCCACCCCGCCGACTGAGCGCTCCTCCCGTCTTCGGCGGGACTACATGTAGCCGAGATCGCGCAGACGCTCCATCAGCCCCTCCTTGTCCTGGGCGCGGCCCTCGCGTTCGGTGCTTCCCTCCAAGTCTTGGAGCCACGCGGGGCGTTCGCTGGACTTCCCCGACCCGGACTCGGTCCCGAGCGAACGGAAACCCTCGAAGTACTTCGGGCTGACAGGGATGTCCTCGGCGGTGAGACCGTCGGGGAGGTCGTCGGTGCTCTCGGGGACGTGACCGGCCGGGTAGCCCTCGACGGTGTCCGGGACGATGGCGTTCCAGAAGGCGTCCCAGACGTCGCGCTCTTCGAACTGGAGAATGGGATGCACTCGGTCGTGGGGCGGGTACTTCGCCGACTCGTGGCGCGGGCTGAAGAAGGTCTCGCCGGCGCGGGCCTCCTGTTCGTCCCAGCGCACGCCCGAGAAGATCCCGTCGAAGCCGGTCGTCTCGAGGACCTCGTTCAGCGCCACCGTCTTCAGGAGGTGGTTGCCCTCGAACGAGTCCGCATTCAGGGTGAGGGTGTCGCCTTCGTAGTCGATACGGTCGAGCTCACGCCGGTTCGTCTCGCCGAGCTCCGAGAGCGCGATTTCGTCGCCCGGTTCGGCACCGAGGCCGGCGATACCCTCGTTGCGCGCGAATCGGAGGTCGAGGTCCCACTGCTCGGCCCAGCGCTCGGCGAACGCCATCACCTCGGGGAAGTGTTCGAAGTGGTCGATGAACACCACCGGTGGGACGTCGATCCCCCGGTCGCGCGCGACCTCGCGAACGACGTAGAGCACGAGCGTCGAGTCCTTCCCGCCGGTCCACATCACCGCGGGGTTCTCGTACTGGTCGAGCGCGGTCGCGGTCACGCTCGCGGCCTTTTCGAGTTTGTCCGAGAGGGTCGGGTACGCGCCCGCGTCGTGGTCGTCGCCGTCGGTGTAGTCCACGTCGAGGTACTCGGGGAACTGGTCGGTCATCGACGGCTCAAACGGGCACCGGGGTAATGTAGGTTTTCGCCGACGGCGAGCGGAAGGGCTTTTTCTTCAGGTGGCCTCTGGGTGTATCGTGAGTACCACGACGAGCGAACGGCGTGTGGGCGGCGAAGCGGGCTACGAGTACAAGGTCGTCAAAGCACCGACCAACTTCTGGTGGTTTCGCATCAAGCGCGACGAGACCGAACGGCTGTTGAACGACCTCGCGGCGGACGGGTGGGAACTCGACGAGGCCGTCGTCAACTGGTGGGGCGGTGCCGAACTGTTTCTGCGCCGGTCGCGCTGAGGACGGTCCGTCGTTCCCTCGTTCAACTCCGTTGTTCAGCGGTTCGCCGTGACCGAAGCGGGATAGTTCCCGAACTTCACATGTAACCGAGGTCGCGCAGGCGCTCCATCAGGTCCTCCTTGTCCTGGGCGCGGCCGGCGCGTTCGGTCGTGTTGTCGAGGTCCTGGAGCCACGCGGGCGTGGACTCGGTCTTGTCGGTCGAGACCTCGCTGCCGAGCGAGCGGAAGCCCTCGAAGTACTTCGGGCTGACAGGAATATCCTCGTGGGTCAGACCGTTCGGCAGGTCGTCGTAGTCCTGGGGCACGTAGCCCTCGTCGGGGTACTCCTCGACGGTCTCGGGCACGACGAAGTGCCAGAAGGTCTCCCAGACGTCGGCCTCGTCGAACTGCAGGATCGGCTGGATGCGGTCGTGGGGCGGGTAGATCTCGGGGTCGTGGCGCGGGCTGAAGAAGGTCTCGTCGGCGCGGGCCTCCTGTTCGTCCCAGCGAATGCCCGAGAGGATGCCGTCGATGTCGTACTCCTCGAGGGCGTCGTTGAGCGCCACGGTCTTGAGGAGGTGGTTGCCCACGTAGGTGTCGAGCAGGAACGGGAAGGTGTCCTCCTCGTACTCGAGGATGTTCCGGATGTGGTGCTGGTTGTGTTCGGAGAGCTCCGAGACCGGGATGTCGTCACCCGGTTCGATGTCGTTCTCCTCGACGTAGCGACCCGCGTCGTCGTTGCGGGCGTAGACGACTTCGAGGTCCCACTCGTCGGCCCAGTGCTCGACGAAGTCGAACAGCTCGTCGAAGTGCTGGTAGTGGTCGATAAAGATGACGGGCGGCACCTCCAGATCGAAGCGGTCGGCGACCTCCTTCACGAAGTAGAGGGTGAGCGTCGAGTCCTTCCCGCCGGTCCACATCACCGAGGGGTTCTCGTACTGTTCGAGACCGCGTCGGGTGACCTCGATCGCCTTCTCGATCTTGTCCTCGATCGTCGGATAGTCCTCGGGGTTCTCGCCTTCGCCGTCGGTGTAATCCACGTCGAGGTAGTCGGGGAACTCGGTTGCCATAGCGTAATGAGATATAATTACGTCCATGAAAGGCGTTGCGGCTTCGCTTTCGAGTGTGGCATGATACCGTACACGATGGGTCGGTGGACTATCGATCCCGACGGGCGTCGTTCAGTGGGCACTCGTGCTCGTGCTCGGGGTCGGGGTCGGGGTCGGGCTTCTCGGAACTGCCGTCCCGATCGTGCTCTTCGTCCGGGGCCTCGACCGGATCGAGGCGAGTCACGCGAGCGTCATCGGGACGGCCGAACCGCTGGTGACGGTGGTGCTCGGCGTGGTACTGCTCGGTGAGACGGCCACACCCGTGCTCGTCGTTGGCGGTGGGCTCGTCCTCTGTGGCGTCCTTCTCATCCAGCGAACCAGTCGGCCGACCGGAATGGTCGCCCACTGAGCAGGTCGAGCAAGATCGGGCCGCTCGGTCGTTGGGTTGGCCTCTCAGCGCCGTGTGGCGCGGTACTCGCCGTGCTGGACGCCGACGAACAGGGTGACGAGGCCGAACACCAGCAGGCCGCCGAGCACCATCCCGACCGTCGAGGTCGTCATCGGGCTCATGAACGTGCCGATGGCGATGATCGCGAACAACACCACGAAGATCCCGGCCGTCTTCGGGAGGTCGAACTCCATGTCGGGTCTACGGGCGCAGCGAGAATACGTTTTCGTTACTCGGCAACCGGCGGAGCCCTACCAGGGGGAGTCGTCGGGGTCGACCTGGCGCTCGACGGTGTCGATCCCGTCGATGGTCTCGACGTCCTCGTCGTCGAGGTCGAGCGTGAGCGACTCCCAGTTGTCGCGGATGTGCTCCTCGCTCGTGGCCTTCGGGATCACGGTGACACCCTTCTCGCGGAGCCACGCGAGGCTGACCTGAGCCTCGCTCGCGTCGTGTTTCTCGGCGACTTCGGTGAGTTCGTCGACGTCGAAGACCTTCCCACGCGCGAGCGGGGAGTAGGCGACGAGTTCGATGTCGTGTTCGGCGCAGTACTCGCGGAGCTCTTCCTGGGGGAGGAGGGGGTTCATCTCGACCTGGTTCGCGAAGATCGGTTCGTCGAGGACCTCCTGGGCCTCGTCGAGGTGTTCGGGCTCGAAGTTCGAGACGCCGATGTGGTCGATGAGCCCCTCGTCGACGAGCTCCTCGAAGGCGGTCAGGGTCTCCTCGGGGTCGTAGGTGTTCTGTGGCCAGTGGATGTAGAGCAGGTCGACCGCGTCGACGCCGAGCTTGTCGAGGCTCTCGTGGGTCGAGTCGATCACGTCGTCGTGGGCGAGGTTCTTCGTCCAGACCTTCGTGGCGAGGAACATCTCCTCGCGGTCGGTCTCGGCCTGTGCGATGCCGTCGCCGACGCTGTCCTCGTTCTCGTAGGCCTGGGCGGTGTCGATGTGTCGATAGCCCATGTCGAGGGCGGTCCGAACGCTCTCGGCACACGCCTCGGGGTCCTCGTTCTCCCAGGTGCCGAGGCCGAAGGTCGGCATGCCGCTGGCTCGCTCGACGCTCTCCGGTGTGAGGCTCTCTTGAGACATACACGCAGGACAACGGTCGACAGTTGAAAAGCGGTTGTGGAACCGGCGAATGGAACTGGTTGGTGTGCGTGTCATCACCTCTCTCGCACGATCTCGCGGTCACGAGGGGGCCCCACGAACCGACGGTGACGGAGGTGGCGGGCGCGGTGCGGCCGCCGTGCGGTGGCGGTGCGGGTGCGGTGCGGTTGCGGTACCTGATGTCTCGGCGAGCTGTGCTCTCCTGGTGGATGAAGGGCGAGGCCCGAACGGAGCGAGGTTCGACCGAAGGGAGAACCTCGGATGCGAACGGGGAATGCAATGGCCCGTGAGCGGAGTGAGCGGCCGAGGGCTTCGGCGGTGGCGGTGCTGTGCGGTTGCGGCGGCGGTCGCGGAGGTGAGTAGCGATTGCACCGCGAGCGACCAGCGAGAGCGAGCGGGCGCGAGGGTGACTGCAAGGAACCCGACGCGCTTTTGATCCACATTTTGCCAGGGAGTGAGCGAGCAACGCGAGCGAACGACCGCAGCAAAAGGTGGAGCCGGAGAAGTAAAACCGTGTGGCTGTGAGTGGCCTGCTATGATAGACGAGACGGTCGAGGAGATCCGCGAGATGCAGAGCCACAGCTCCTCGGTGGTCGCCGTGAAGGCGGCCCGCGCGCTCGCCTCGCTCACCGGGCGCGAGTTCCGGAGCGTCGAGGACTTCGTGCGGGACGTCGAGCGCAACGCCAGCGCGCTCCGGCAGGCCAATCCCTCGCACGCCTCGCTCCAGAACACCCAGCGCGAGATCGTCGCCGCGCTCGACGACGACTTCGACGACATCGACGCGGCGAAGGCACGGGTCCAGGTCGCGGTCCGGCGGGTGATCGAACGCGTCGAGATGGCGAAACGCCGGGCCGCGGAGTACGGCGCGATGGCGATCGAGGACGGCATGACGATCCTCACGCACGACTACTCCTCCACGGTACTGGAAGCGATCGAACTCGCGTGTCGCGACGGGGCCGAACTCACGGTCTACGTCACCGAGGCGCGGCCCCGCTACCTCGGTCGAAAGAGCGCGCGAACCCTCGCGGCGGTCGACCGGGTCGAACCCCACCTGATCGTCGACGGCGCGTCGGGCCACTACCTCCCCGACTGTGACCGGGTGCTCGTCGGGATGGACTGCATCGTCGACGACACGCTCTACAATCGGGTGGGGACCTTCCCGCTCGCCGCCACCGCCGCCGAGTGCGACGTGCCGGTGACGGTGGTCGGTTCGGGGGCGAAAGTCATCGACGAGGGCTTCGTCTTCGAGAACGAGTTCCGGGCGAGCAGCGAGGTGATGCGCGAACCCGCGGAGGGCTTCTGGATCGACAACCCGGCCTACGACGCGACGCCCGTTCGGCTGATCGATTCGGTGATCACCGACGAGGGAATGGGTTAGGCTTCGAGGAGCCGTTCGGGGCGGGTCGTGACCGCGGTCGAACAGACCGGACAGGTGTAGACAAGGGAGTCGGCGTCGTGGTCGACGTTCCAATCGCCGTCGATCGGGCTCTCGTGACCGCACTCGGGACAGTAGAGCACGGCCTTGTCCCCCATGCTGCCGTCCGCGTGGCGGTGGGTGGTGGTGGGCGTCATTGGATCCAGATAGGGAGGCGAGCGGTATAGGTCTGGCGGGAGAGCCCTCGAAACGCCCGTTGACGCCAAATAATGGTGACATTCCCCGCGGAATGATCCCCGCTACCGAGCGCGTTCGACCGCATCGAGCGCCGCGGGGTTCTCGATCGAGCTCATGTCCCCGAGCTCCTCGCCCCGGTAGACCGAGGCGATGGCCCGCCGGATGATCTTCCCCGACTGGGTCTTCGGGAACTCCTCGACGAAGAGGACTTCACGGGGTCTGAAGGGTTTGCCGAGGTCGGTACCGACGCGGTCGCGGAGCGCCTCGCGGAGGTCGTCGGATTCCTCGACGTCGTCTTCGAGGACGGTGTAGGCAACCACAGCAGTCCCCGTCGTGTCGTCGGGAACGCCGACCGCCGCCGCTTGGTTCACCGCGTCGTGGTCCATCAGCGCGCCCTCGACCTCGGCCGGCCCGACCTTCCGGCCCGCGACGTTGAGCGCGTCGTCGGCCCGCCCGTGGAGGAACCAGAGGCCGTCCGCGTCCTTCTGGGCCCAGTCGCCGTGGTTCCACATCGGTGGCTCGGTGAACGTCGACCAGTACTCGTTGAGATACCGTTCGTCGCCGCTCCAGAGGGATTTCGTCATCGAGGGACAGGAGTCACGCGCAACGAGGTAGCCCCGCTCGTGGTTGTCGGCGACGGATTCGCCCGCCTCGTTCACGATGTCGATGTCCATCCCGATCCCTGGCCCACCGAGGGTGCAGGGCTTCAACGGCTGGATCGGCAGCGGCATCAGGAAACAGCCGCAGATCTCGGTCCCACCCGAGATGTTCATTATCGGCGTCTCACCGTTGCCGACGTGCTCGTAGAACCAGTTCCATGATTCCTCGTCCCACGGTTCGCCGGTCGAGCCGAGGAACCGGAGGCTGGAGAGGTCGTGGCCCTCGACCCACTCGTCGCCCTGCTTGCGGAGCGCGCGGATCGCGGTCGGCGAGATCCCGAACTGGGTGACGTCGTGGTCGTCGATCATCCGCCAGAAGCGGTCGGGTTCGGGGTGGTCGGGCGCGCCCTCGTACATCACGACCGTGCCCCCGAAGGCGTGGTTGCCGAGCAGGGTCCACGGCCCCATCATCCAGCCGATATCCGAGACCCAGAAGAAGTTGTCGTCGGGCTTGTGATCAAATCCGAAGTAGATCTCCTTCGCACACTGCATCAGCACGCCCGCGTGGGTGTGGACGATGCCCTTCGGCTGCCCGGTCGTGCCCGAGGAGTAGAGCAGGATCGACTCCTGACCCGAATCGAGGGACTTCGTCTCGTAGTCGGGGGACTCGTCTTCGATGGCTTCGGTCCAGGACCCGTCGCGATCACCCCACGGGATCTCGCTTGATGCGTCAGCACTATCATCGTCTTCGGGCACCAGTCCCAGCCGGTCGTAGACGATGGTGTGTTCGACGTGCCCGGCCTGCTCGATCGCGTCGTCGGCGGCCTCCTTCAGTCGGACCTCGCTCCCGCGGCGGTAGAAGCCGTCGCCGGTGAACAACACTGTGGGTTCGGCGTCGGCGATCCGGGTCGCGGTGGCGTCGACGCCGAACCCCGAGAAGACCGGGACCGCTATCGCGCCGACCTTGAAACAGCCGTAGAGGATCGCGATGACTTCGGGCACCATCGGCATGTAGAGCGCCACCGTATCGCCGGTTCCCACCCCGCGGGCTTCGAGCGCGTTCGCCACCCGGTTGGCCTGGTCGTGGAGGTCGCCGAAGGTCACCTCGCGCACGTCCCCCGGTTCGCCCTCCCAGAGACACGCCACGTCGTCCCGGTGCTCTCCCGTGGCGTGCCGGTCGAGGGTGTTGTGGGCGATGTTGAGTTTCCCGCCGGGATACCAGTCCGAGAACTGCGGGCCGTCCGAATCGTCGCGGACCGCGTCGTACGCCTCGAAGAAGTCGATTCCCAGATACTCGGGGAGCTCGTCCCAGAACCAGTCGATCCCCGATTCGTCGACGCCCTCGACGTCGCCACAGGTCCGGGCGATCAGTTCGTCGTAGTCCGCGATGTCGTACTCCTGCATGAACGTGTGGACGTTCGTGGATTCGACGAACTCCTGGCTCGGCTCGTGGACGAACCCCTCGGTGTCGGAAGCTGACCCCATCGTTCCCGACTATCGAGCCGGCGCTCACAAGAACCTTTGCGCCCGCCCGACAAACCGACGACAACCCGTCGGTAGTTTTATTCGCTGGCATCTACTCACACGATCGTTCCATGGCAACCAGAGAACGCGGCACGGTGGTACAGCGACTCGGGTCGGCGATTGCGGACGTGGTCGAGCGGTGGATGCCGAGCCCGTTCCTGTTCGCCATCCTTCTGAGCTACGTGGTCTTCGTCGCCGGTATCCTCGTCGAGGGCGCGGGACCGGCGGCGATGGTGGGCTACTGGTACGACGGCTTCTGGACCCTGTTGACCTTCGGGATGCAGATGGTGCTCATCCTCGCGACGGGTTACGTCGTGGCCTACCACCCGCTCGTTCGGCGGGGGATCGAGCGCCTCACGCGGATCCCGAACGACGGCAGGCAGGCGGTAGTGCTGGTCGGAGTGATCGCGATGGTCGTCGCCTGGGTCCAGTGGGGGCTCGGCCTCATCGTGGGCGCAGTGCTCGCCCGCGAGATGGGTCGTCAGGCCCACGAACGCGGGCTCTCCGTTCACTATCCGCTGCTCTGTGTCGCGGGCTACATGGGGATGGGCCTGACTTGGCACTGGGGGCTCGCGGGCTCCGCGCCGCTGTTGATGAACACCCCGGGCAACGTCTTCGTCGAGCAGGGTATCGTCGACGGCCTCATCTCGACGTCCCAGACGGTCTTCAGCGGCTACTCGCTCGCGCTCACGGTGCTCGGCATCGTCTACGCCGCGCTCGCGCTCTACCTGCTCGCGCCGACCCGCGAGAACAGCACCGGGATCACCGAGTACGTCCCGCTGAGTCAGCTCCGCGGCACCGAAAGCGCCGACGTGGATACCACCGCCGCCGACGGCGGCACGACCACGAGTGCGGCCGGCGACGGATCCGCGGAGCCGACGCCGAGCGACCGGATCAACAACAGCCAGGTCGTCGGCGGCGTCATCGCGCTCACCGGCGTCGGCGTCGCGGTCTGGACGTTCGCCACCGAGGGCTTGGCCGCGCTCAACCTCAACGTGATGAATTTCATGTTCCTGTTCATCGGTCTCGCGCTGTTCACCAGTCCGGAGGCCTACGAGAACGAGTTCGGCGAGGCGGTGCTCGCGACCAGCGGCATCATCCTCCAGTTTCCCTTTTATGCTGGGATCATCGGAATGATGAACAGTTCGGGCCTCTCGACCACGCTCGCGGAGACCCTTGTTTCGGTCTCGACGCCGGCGACCTTCCCCGCGGTGGCGTGGATCACGGCCGGGATCATCAACTTCTTCGTGCCCTCCGGCGGCGGCGAGTGGACCGTCATCGGCGAGACGATCCTCCAAGCGGCGGACCAACTGGGAGTGCCGCCCGGTCAGGCGGTCGTGGCCTACGCGGTCGGCGACGCCCACACCAACCTCTTCCAGCCGTTCTGGGCGCTGCCATTGCTGGGGATCACCGGGATGCGCGCCCGCGACGTCTTCGGCTACGCCGCGACGGTGATGTTGCTCCTGATACCGTTCCTCGCCGCGGCGCTCATCCTGATCCCGTACTGAGCGCCGTCCCGCGATTTCTATCGACTGAATCGGACGACGAACCACCGAACGGTGCCGAAAACGCTTTTACTCGCCGGCGGTCCAACGGGTGATATGTACGTCCGGAACGCGAGAAACCGCGAGGAGGTCTGGCTTCTGGACCAGATCGAGGCGATGGGGCTCGACGACGCGGCGTTCCGGTCGCGCGACTACGTCGTCGCGATCGACGAAGAGTCCGACGAGAAGGCGGGCTTCGGCCGCATCCGGGTCCATCGCGACGACGACCCCGCCTGCGAGCTCACCGGTATCGGTGTCCTCGACGGGTGGCGCGGCCAGGGCGTCGGAGCCCACGTGGTCGAGCGGCTGCTCGACCGCGCGAGCGACGAGGGCTTCGAGACGGTCTACGCCTTCACCGACCAGCCAGACTACCTCGACCAGTTCGGCTTCGAACGCGTCGATCCGACCGATCTTCCGACCGTGCTCGGGAGCCGCTTCGAGGGCAAACGCGAGGGCATGCCGGACGCGGTGGCGCTCCGGCTGGCCGTCGAGTCGTTCTCGTTGCCCGAGCGCCTCCGCGAGCGGTTCAAACACGCCGCCCCCGCACGCGAGGAGGGCGAGGTCGAGGAATCCCCCGAAGATTTCGGGATCGAGACCGAGAACACGACCTACAAGTACGACACCGGGTGAGGGGACCGGCGAACAACCGTTAAGGTCGCGTCGGCCCGACCTCGTGCTATGTTCGACCCCGACGACCTCGCCGCGATCCGGTCGGCGAAAGACGAGTGGGAAGACGAGACCCTCGACCCGGTTCTCGATCGCTTCGGCGAGCGCAAGGAGGAGTTCACCACCGACACCGATGGCCACGCCGTCGACCGGCTCTACACCCCCGACGACGTCGGCGAGCGCTCCTACGACGACCTCGGCTTTCCCGGCGAGGAACCGTTCACGCGCGGGGTCTACCCCACGATGTACCGCGGGCGGCTCTGGACCATGCGCCAGTACGCCGGGATGGGAACCGCGCGCGAGACCAACGAGCGCTATCAGTACCTCATCGACGAGGGCCAGACGGGACTGTCGATGGCCTTCGATTTACCCACGCAGATGGGCTACGACTCGGACAACGAGATGGCGGCGGGTGAAGTCGGGAAATCGGGGGTGGCGATCGACTCGATACACGACATGGAGACCGTCTTCGAGGGGATCTCGCTTTCCGAGGTGTCGACGAGCATGACCATCAACGCACCCGCCTCGGTGCTCCTGGCGATGTACATCGCCGTCGGCGACGAGAAGGGCGTCCCACGCGAGGAGCTCCGGGGGACCATCCAGAACGACGTCCTGAAGGAGTACGTCGCGCGCAACACCTACATCTACCCACCCGAGCCCTCGATGCGAATTATAACTGATATCTTCGAGTTCTGCGCCGAGGAGGTCCCGAACTTCAACACCATCTCGATCTCGGGCTATCACATCCGCGAGGCGGGCTCGTCGGCCGCCCAGGAGATCGCCTTCACGCTCGGCGACGGTATTCAATATGTTGAGGCCGCGCTCGACGCCGGCCTCGCGGTCGAGGAGTTCGCACCTCAGTTGTCCTTTTTCTTCGCGTCGTACAATAACGTCTTCGAGGAGGTCGCGAAGTTCCGGGCCGCCCGCCGGATGTGGGCGAAGATCATGGACGAGCGGTTCGGGACCGACGACCCCGACTCGAAGAAGCTCAAGTTCCACACCCAGACCGCGGGCTCCGCCCTGACCGCCCAGCAGATCGACAACAACGTGGTCAGGGTGGCCTACCAAGCCCTCGCCGCAGTTCTGGGGGGGACCCAGAGCCTCCACACCAACGGGAAGGACGAAGCGCTCGCGCTCCCGACCGAGAAATCCGTTCGCACGGCCCTCCGAACCCAGCAGATCCTCGCCCACGAGTCGGGGGCGGCCGACACCGTCGACCCGCTCGCGGGGAGCTACTACGTCGAGAGCTTGACCGACGAACTGGAGGAAGAGGCCTTCGAGATCCTCGAGACGGTCGACGAGAAGGGTGGGATGCTCCGGGCGATCGAGGACCAGTGGGTCCAGCGCCAGGTCCAGGACGTGGCCTTCGAGCGCCAGCGCGAGATCGACGAGGGCGAGCGAACCATCGTCGGCGTCAACGAGTACCAGGTCGACGAGGAGCCCGAGATGGACATCGAAGAGGTCACCGAGGCGGACCAGGAGCGCCAGCGCGAGCGCCTCCAAACCGTCCGCGACGAGCGCGATGACGACGCCGCCGAGGAGGCCCTCGCGGCGGTCCACGACGCCGCCGCGGGCGATGCGAACCTCATGCCCTACCTCGTCGACGCCGTGAAGGCCGAGGCCACCACCGGCGAGATCTGCGACGCGATGCGTGAGGTCTTCGGCGAACACCAAGGTGGGGCGGCGCTATGAACTTCGACCACGCCGGCATCGCGACCGACGACGCCAGCGGCCTCGCCGAGCGCTTCTCGATCCTCTTCGACACCCCGGTCGTCCACGAGGAGACCTTCGACGGCATGACCGTCGTCTTCCTCGACTGCGGGAACGGCTATTTCGAACTCCTCGAACCCGAAGCCGACGGCACCATCGCGCGCTACCTCGATTCCAATGGACCGGGCATCCACCACCTCGCGCTCGCCACCGACGACGTCCGGGCGGCGCTCGATCGGGTCGTCGACCACGGCGTCGAGCCGATCGACACCGACCCGCGACCCGGCGCGTGGGGCCACGAGGTGGCGTTTCTCCACCCGAAGTCGACGGGTGGGGTGCTCGTGGAATTAATCCAGCATTAACCGACCTCCATCCCCACCTTTCACACCCCACCTTTTGCTGCGCTCGTTCGCTTCGCTCACTCGTCCCAAAATCGCGGAGCGATTTTGTGTGCCAATCAGAACTGCTTCGCAGTTCTGATGACGCTGGCAAAATGTGGATCAAAAGCCTGTCGTTCGAAACGGCGAAGCCGTTTCGTGATGACGAGGGAGCTCCGCTCCCTCGAACCACGTCACCTCCTTCGGAGGTTCCTTGGCCCGCTCGCTCACTGCGTTCGCTCGCGGTGCAATTACTAACAACTCCGCACCCGCCACCACACAGCACCGCCTCCGCCGAAGCCCTCGGCGCTCACTTCGTTCGCGCCTCGCCCTTCATCCGCCAGGAACCGCTACCGCTCGGCGGCCGCACCGCACCCGCACCGCGGCCGCGGGCCGCACCGCCCGCCGGCGGGCGACGGCCGGGCTTTTAGTCACCGGTTCCCAAGGGAGTGGTATGCGCGTCGCGCTCCTCTCCGTCGGCGACGAACTCCTCGCGGGCGACACCGTCAACACCAACGCGGCGTGGCTCGGCGAGCACCTCACCGAGCGCGGCGTCGAGGTCGTCCGCTCGGTCGTCGTCCCCGACGACATCGAAACCATCGCCGAGACCATCCGCGACCTCCACGAGCGCGCCGACGCCGTCCTCATCACCGGCGGCCTCGGTCCCACCCACGACGACCTCACGATGGACGCGGTGGCGAGGGCCTTCGACCGCGAACTCGAAACCAACGACGAGGCCGTCGCGTGGCTCGAAGAGCACGGTGGCTACCACAGCGACGACCTCGCCGAGGGCACCGCGGAACTGCCGACCGGCGCGCGCGTCCTCCACAACGAGGCGGGCGTCGCGCCGGGCTGCGTCGTCGAGTCGACCTACGTCTTCCCAGGGGTCCCCGACGAGATGCACGCGATGTTCGAGGGCGTCGCCGAGGAATTCTCCGGGACCGTGCAGGCCGTGGAGTTCGTCCACGTCGACGAACCCGAGAGCGCGCTCCTCGACCGCTTCGAGGAGCTCCGCGACCGCTTCGACGTCGCCGTCGGAAGCTACCCCGGCGAACACGTCCGGGTCAAGATCCAGAGTCCGAACGAGGAGACGGCCAAATCGGCGGCCAACTGGCTGGCCGACCGCGTCGACCTCGTCGATGGTGAGCCCGGTCAGCGGTAGAGGTAGACCACCCACGCGACCGCGAGCGCGATGCCCGCAATGGTGACGACGAAGCCCGCGCCGTTGATGATCCCGGTCTGGACGCCTTCTTGGAGGACGAGTCCGTTCATGGGGGTCGATTACGCCCCCGACAGTATAGGTGGTTCGAGTCGGACGGCTTTTGCCGATTCCTGACCGACCCGAAGCATGCGACGTGTGGGCTTCGTCATCAACCCGGTCGCCGGCATGGGCGGACGAGTCGGACTGAAGGGAACTGATGGAAAAGTCGCGGAGGCCCGCGAACGCGGGGCCGAACCGCGCGCCCCCGACCGCGCCCGCGAGGCGCTCGACTCCCTGGCGAACCACGCCGACGAGGTCGAACTCCTCACCGCTGGCGGCGAGATGGGCGAACGAGTCGCGGACGCGGCGGGTTTCGACCCCGAAGTCGTGACTCGACCACCCGACGAAACCACTGCCAACGACACCCGCGGGGCCACCGAGACGTTCGCCGAGCGCGACGTCGACCTCGTCCTGTTCGTCGGCGGCGACGGCACCGCGGTCGACGTCGCCGAGACCCTCGCCGACCTCGACTCCTCGATCCCGATCCTCGGCGTCCCCGCGGGCGTCAAGATCTACTCCTCGGTGTTCGCGGTCTCGCCGCCCGCGGCGGGCCGGATCGCGGCGACCTTCGAACGCACCGAATCCCGCGAGGTCAACGACATCGACGAGGACGACTACCGCGCGGGCGAGGTCCACACCGAACTCAGGGCGCTCGTCGAGGTCCCCGTCGCCGAGGAGGTCCAATCCAGCAAACAGCTCGCGGGCGGCACGGTCGAGACCCTCGCGGCGGGGTTCGCGGCGAGCGTCGAGCGCGAGGCGCAGCGCGCCTCGGAAGGTTCGAACGGGCGAAGCCCGCGAGAACCAGGCACGACCTACGTGCTCGGTCCCGGCAGCACCCTCGGAGCGATCAAGAACGAGCTCGGCTTCGAGGGGACTTCACTCGGTGTCGACGTCTGGCGGGCGGACGAATCGGGCGACGGCGAACTCCTCGTGCTCGACGGCAGCGCCGACGAGATCGAGGCCGCGCTCGGCGAACACAACGTCGTCGTGGTCTCGCCGATCGGCGGCCAGGGCTTCGTCTTCGGTCGGGGCAACCAGCAGATCGCACCCGCCGTGCTCCGGCGCTCCGAGGTCGAGGTGGTGGCCTCCCGGCGCAAACTCGACGGTATCGGCGTTCTCAGAGTCGACACCGGCGACCCCGACCTCGACGACGACCTCCGGGGCTGGCGGAAGGTTCGAACTGGCCGGTTCGAACGCCGGATGATGAAGGTCGTGTAGCGCCGACCGACGCACGAACACGCTGGCGATCACTCGTCGGTCAGCACTCGGACGTCCTCGGCGTCGAACGTCAGGTGGACGTCCCCCTCGGGCGGCCGCTCGCCACCGGTTTTGACGAGTATCGAGCGGTCGTTCCAGCGACAGTGGACCCGGTAGGCGTCGCCGAGGAACTCGCGGCTTTCGACCGTCGCGGACAGCGTCGTGGTGGCTGTCCCCGACGGTTCCACGCCCCCATCGACCACTCGGATGGCCTCGGGTCGGACACAGAGCGTCACCGGCTCGTTCGCCCCCACGACGGTGTCGTCGGAGAGCGCGACATCGGTTCCGTCGACCGACGCTCGCGGCGGGTTCGTCCTGGTCACCACCGCCTCGAAGCGGTTGTTGTCGCCGACGAACGCGGCGACGAACCGCGAGGCGGGCTCGCGGTAGACCCGTTCGGGGGTGTCGACCTGTTCGATCCGGCCGTCGTTGATCACGGCGACTCGGTCGCTGACCGCGAGCGCCTCGGCCTGGTCGTGGGTGACGTAGACCGTCGTGATCCCGAGGTCGCGCTGGATCTCTTTGAGCGTGACCCGGAGCCGCTCGCGGAGGCGGGCGTCGAGCGCCGAGAGGGGTTCGTCGAGGAGGAGTACGTCGGGTCCCGGTGCGAGCGCGCGGGCGAGCGCGACGCGCTGTTGCTGCCCACCCGAGAGGTCCTCGGGGTCGCGGTCGGCCATGTCGGCCATGTCCACGAGCGAGAGGAGGTCCGCGACACGCTCGTCCGCCGTGCCCTCGTCCGGTGGGTCGTGAAATCGCAGGCCGTAGGCGACGTTCTCGCGTACCGAGAGATGGGGAAAGAGCGCGTAGTTCTGGAAGACGACGCCGAGGTTCCGGTCCTCCGGCGGCACGCCCTCCATCTCCCGTCCCTCGATCCGAACCACACCCGTCGCGGGGGTCTCGAAGCCCGCGATCGCTCGCAGAGTCGTGGTCTTGCCACAGCCCGACGGGCCGACGAGAGTGAAGAACTCGCCCTCCTCGACCGTGAGCGAGACGTCGCGGAGCGCGGCGACGTCCCCGAACCGGACGGTCACGCCGTCGAGTTCGACGCCCGTCTCCTCCCGGCTCACGGCTGCCACCGCCCGCCAAGTCGGTCGATCACGAGGAAACTCGCCGCGGTCACGACCAATAACACTGTGCCCATCGCGGTCGCGGGGCCGAGGCTCGGCCCCACGGACCGGTTCCCGATGTAGCGTTCGAGCGCCACGGGCATCGTGTAGGTGTTCACACCCTGGGAGAGGAGGACCGTCGAATCGAACTCCCCGATCGAGATCGCGAACGCGAAGGCGGCCCCCGCGAGGACGGCCGTCGCCACCAGCGGGAGTTCGACGTCGAGGAGGACCCGAAACCGGCTCGCGCCGAGCGAGCGGGCCGAGTCGAGGAGCCGGGAGTCGATCCCGGAGAGGGCGGGTGTGACGTTCCGGCTCACGAACGGGTAGGCCGCGACGGCGTGAGCGAGCACGATGGCGAGCGGCCCGCTCGCGACGATCCGATACCCTGCGATAGTCGTCCCGAACACCAGCGTCTGGAGCATCCCGAGACCGACCACGACACCGCTGACCGCGAGCGGCGCGCTCATCAGGGTTTCGGCAACTCTGGACCCGCGACCGCCGCGCGCCGCGAGCACCGAGACCACCACCCCCATCGGCACTGCGAGGAGGAGGGTGCCGAGGCCGAAGAGGAGGGAATTCCGGACCGCGGGCAGCGGTCGTATCGTCCCGACGGCGGTCGCGGCCTGCTGGCGCGCGAGGAAGGCGTAGTTCGCCGTCGTGAGTCCGTTCGGTCCCGTGAGGCTCTCGACCACCATGCTCACGAGCGGGCCGACGAACAGGAGCAGCACGACGAGTCCGTAGGCGAACAGCCCGACTCGAACCGGGTCGCGGAGGGTGCGCCAGCCGACCGAAAGCCGATGACGGGAAAGCGTCGTGGTGCCGCGCGAACGGACCTGCCGTGCCTCGTATCTGAGGTAGAAGTAGGTCAACGAGAGCGAGAGCACCGTCTCGATGGTGCCGAGGGTCGCGGCCTCGCCCAGCGCGAGGTCTTGCACCCGGGCGTAGAGCCAGACTTCGACGGTGGCGAGCTGGAGCCCGCCGAGCGCGAGCACGATCGGAAAGGAGAGGAAGGTGAAGACGAACGTCAGCAGCGCCGCGGTGAGGAGCGCGGGAACGAGTTCGGGGAGCACCACGTCACGAAACGCCCTGAACCGGGACGCGCCGAGCGACCGCGCGCTCTCGACCCGACGGGCGTCGACCGACTCCCAGGCGGTCGTCACGAGCCGCGTCACGAGCGGCGCGTTGTAGAAGGCGTGGGCGAGCACGACCGCCTTGAGCGTGAACAGCACGCCGCCGACCGGGCCGAGGCCGACCAACCCGAGCAGATCGTTGAGCAGACCGTTCTGCCCGAACATCGCGAGGAAGCCGACCGCGACCATGATCGACGGGAGCACGAAGGGGACGATGGTGAGCGAGCGGAGGGTCCGCCGGCCAGTGAACTCGAACCGGGCGAGGAGGTACGCGCCCGGCAGCCCCACCGCGACGCTCGCCACCGTCGAGAGGGCGGCCTGCCAGGCCGTGAAACCGAACAGCCCGAACCCCACTGTTGGAAAACCCGCTCGAACCCAGCCGCCGAGACCCACGGGCACCCCAAACGGGTCCCGCACTGCGCCGGCCAGCACGCCGGTATAGAAGGGGTCGCCGAGGACGTCCGCGAGCGGGCCGAGGGTGAGCCGCCCGCCCCGCACGACGGCCGCGACGAGGACGCTCCCCACCGGGTAGTAGAACACGACGAGGAGTATCGCGAACGTCGCGACGACCCCGACCGGGAGCGCGAGGCGCTCCGCCCGCCGCGCCATCAGGTGCTCGCCACGAGCCGCGACCAGTCCTCGACCCAGCCGCCGACCGACCCCGCGAGGTCGTCGTAGGACATCGTGACGGGGTTCGGGGGTTCCTTCGCGTACTTCTCGAACTCTTCTCCCGGGGAGACACCCTTCACGGCGGGGAACTGGACGTTTCTGACCGCGATCGCCGACTGGGCCCGGTCGGTGAGCACGAACGACATGAACTCACGGGCGAGCTTCGGGTTGCTCGCGTCGGTAAAGGTCGCCATCGCCTCGGGGTTGGCGTAGCCCTCCCCGTCGAGGAAGCCCACCTGATGTCGGCGGAGCTGGGCCTTCGAGTCGTGGTAGTAGACTTGATCGGTCGAGTAGGAGACCACCATCGGGGCCTCGCCGTCGGTGAAGGCCTGGTAGGCGGGTTCCCAGTCCGAGAGCACCCGGACCCCGTTGTCGAGGAGCGCTCGCCAGTAGTCGAGATAGCCGTCCTCGCCCTTCGCGAGGATCGTCCAGAGCAGGAAGGCTCGCCCGGGATCCGACTGCTGGGCGTTCTGGGTGATGAGCTTGTTCGCGTACTGGGAGGTCGTCAGCGCGTCGAAGTCCGTCGGCCCGTCGACTTTCGTCCCGTCGTAGACCAGCGTGATGTAACCCGTATCGTAGGGGATCGCCCGTCCCTTCGGGTCGATATCCAGCGTCTCTTTGAGCGCGTCCGTCCCGTCGACGTTCCCGCTCGATCGGAACAGGGGGCTGTCGAGCTGCCGCCGGACGCGGACGAGGTCGCTGGTGTTCAGCCCTACGAAGAGGTCCGCGTCGATGGGAGCTCCCTGCTTGGCGCGCTGGACGAACTGGTTGACCCCGTTCTCGGGGACCTGGAACTCCACGGTCGCGTTCGAGTGGCGCTCCTCGAAGGCGGATTTCAGCCACGCGCCCGCGGTGTCCTCACCGGTGAACGACGCGTAGGTGGCGACCGTGAGGGTGCCGCCCGCCGTCGCCGACCCCACGGTCGCGGTGGTGTTCGCGGTTCCCGAACCGCCGGCGGTGCTCGCGTCGGTCGCGCTCCCGTTCGAACCCGACGCGCCCTCGTCGCTGACCGTACAGCCCGCGAGCAGCGTCGCCCCGGCCGTGCTGCCCCCGGCTCGCCGGAGGAAGGTTCGTCGCTTCATTACCGAGTGATTTCACCCGGTGGAGGTAAACCTGTTGTCCTCGGTCGGCGGGTGGTGGACCGCGACGGTCGAAGGCTTAAGTGAGCGCCCGGCCTCTGTCGCATACGATGGGCATCGACCCCGAATTCGAACGGAGCCGCGAGGCGGTCGACGAGAACGACGGCGTCACCGTCTGGGGACCGGTCGACGAACCCGAGCAGCTGGGCATCCACGGCACACACGTCGCGGTGGATTTCGACATCTGTCTCGCCGACGGCGCGTGTCTGGAGGACTGCCCCGTCGACGTCTTCGAGTGGGTCGAGACCCCCGGTCACCCCGAGAGCGAGCGGAAGGCCGAACCCGCAAACGAGATCCAGTGTATCGACTGTATGCTCTGTGTCGACGTCTGTCCCGTCGACGCGATCGACGTCGACGCGGGTCGATCGGGATAACGAGCGGGCCGAAACCGGAACTTTCTCCGCTGCGGTCGTGGGCGGTTGGCGCGCGTTCTCGGTCAGCGCGAACGATAGTGAGTGCTGTGCGAGGTCTGTGCGAGCAGCGCGAGTACAGGCTCGTCGGGGCTTTGCTCCGACGGTAGATGGGCGACTTGAGTGAACGAAGTGAACGAGCGGAGCGAATCGGCTGGGGAGGCGTGTGGGCGGTTGCGGTGCGGTTGCGGTGGCGGAGAAGTTAGTGGTCGTACCGCGAGCGACCGCGGGGAGCGAGCGGGCCGACGACTGACCGGAGGGAAGGAGGAGGCTTTTGATCCACATTTTGCCAGGGAGGCCGCTTCGCGGCCGACCGCAGCAAAAGGTGGGTGGTTACGGGTAGGTCGTCCCGCTGACGGAGACGTTCGCGGTGCCGACGATGGTGCCGTCGACGGTGTTCACCGCGACCACCGTCGCGGTCGTCCCGGTCGGGAGCGGCGTCGTGACGCTGGTCTGACCCGCATCGACCGAGGTCGTGTAGAACGACTTCCCGTTCCGGGTCACGACCGAGAGTTTGGTCACGCCGAGGTCGGTCGTCGCCCGCGGGGTCAGCGAGATCGAGGCCTGCACCGAGGACGTTCCCCACGAGTCGGCGGTCGAAAAGCCCTCGAAGACCGTCGAGTTGGTGGATTCGACGGTGATCGCCGGCTGGGCCGTCACACAGCCGGAACCGACGAGCGCGACGACGGCCACGAGGACGAGGAGTCGAGGGCGGGAGGTGGAGGTCACTGTTCCCTCGTCGACCCCGAACGGCCTTCTAGCTTACGTGATAGGCCACGCGACCCGGGAATGCGAAACTATCAACCGGCGGGCCGTGTTGGGTTCGGTGATGACCAGTGACGACCCGGTCGCGTGGGAGTATCACACCCTCAGGCCGCCACGCGAGGCGACCAAGAAGGAGGCGAGCGACCCGATCGCCGAACTCAACGAGCTCGGTGCGGAGGGCTGGGAACTCGTCACCACCGTCGAGTACTCCGGCGGCGGTACCAAGTACCTCGTCCTCAAACGTCCGCGCGACGCGACCACTGATACCCAATGAGCGACGCGGCGGACACCATCGACACCCAGGAGGAGGACACCGAACTCGACCAGGAGAGCATCGAGAACATCGGGACCGCGAACACGATGCGCGAGCGCTCGGGCGAGACCCGCCTCAAGGTCTGGTTCTTCCTCAAGGGCAATCGAGTGGTCGTCACCGGGTTGCTCGCGATGTTGATCTTCGGGGTCTTCGTGCTCGGTGGCACCGTCTTCTATCAGTACCTCCTCACCGACGCCCAGACCGCCGATACCATCGAGACGCTGTTCTCGACGATGATCTCGGCCATCATCACCGGTGTCACCCTCGTGTTGACGATCTCTCAGATCGTGATCAGTCAGGAGAACGGCCCGCTCGGCGACCAGCGCGAACGTATGAGCAACACCATGGACTTCCGGGACTACACCGAGGAGCTGACGGGTTCGCCAACCCCCGCCGACCCGTCGGCGTTCCTCAGAGCCCTCATCCTCGAGAGCAAGGACCGTGCCGAGCAGCTCCGTGAGTCGGTCGCCGAGAACGACAACGAGGACCTCCGCGGCGAGGTCGACGAGTTCACCAACAGCCTGATCGAGAACGCCGACACCGTCTCCAGCCGGCTCGACGGTGAGTCGTTCGGGACGTTCGACGTGCTCTCGGGCGCGCTGGATTACAACTACGGCTGGAAGGTCTTCCAGACCGAACGTCTCGCCGACAGCTACACCGACGACCTCTCGGCGGGGAGCTTCGAGACCCTCGACGAACTCAAGACGGTGCTCACGATGTTCGGACCGGCCCGTGAGCACGTCAAGACCCTCTACTTCGAGTGGGAACTCATCAGCCTCTCACAGATGATCCTCTACGTCTCGGTGCCGGCGCTGATCGTCGCCGGCTTCATGACGACCTTCCTCGGTGGAAGCTCGCTCTCCGGGGTGTTCCTCGGGGTCTCGGTCCTCGTCTGGGTGACCTCCATCGCGTTCGTCATCACCTGTCTCCCCTTCCTCCTGCTCATCTCCTACATCGCGCGGGTCGCCACCATCGCGAAGCGCACCCTCGCGATCGGCCCGTTCATCCTGCGCGACTCCCAGCGCTGACTCCTCGAACCCGTTTTCGCGGCGCGCGACTCGTCCCGCGAGTCGCTTCTCAGCTGGCGTCCTGATCGTCGGTTTCGTCGGTCGTACCGTCGACGTTCGGCGTCGCGTCGTCGGCGACGTCCTCGCGGTCGGCCTGTGGGTCCGTCCCGATGCTCTCGCCGAGCGACACCGCTGGGGTCAGGGGTTCGCCCCGGACGAGTTCGGGGAGCACGATCCGGATGGCTTCGAGCACCGCGACGAACGCGATAGGGAGGAAGAAGAAACCGTACCAGCCGAACAGGATCGGACCCAGGAGGTAGGCGAACATGATCACCACGGCGTCGAGCTGACGACCGGTGAGCACGGGCTGGATGAACGTCTGCGGGACGATGTCGAGCACGAGGAAGTAGACGACGAGCGCGCCGACGACGAAGACGTACGCCCCGCTCTCCCCGCTCTCGAACGCCTGCACGGCCAGATACCCCACGACCGGGAGGTAGATCACCTTCCCGACGACGATCGGGATCAGGCTGGTGATCCCGGTCAACACCGCGAGCACGAACACCAGCGGGACCGTGAGGCCCGCGGGCGCGAGCAGGTTGGTGGCCACGTACACCACGCCGGCGAGCACCGCCATCACGCCCACGAACAGCAGGTTGCCGAAGAAGACCGATTCGAGGTCCTCGTCGACCGCCGCGGCGTAGGCGTAGGCGGTGGTGTCGCGCCCGCCCACGAGGGTTCGAAAGCCCTCCGCGAGCTGGTCGTCGTTGGTCAGGAGGAAGTGGGCGAGCGTCAGCGCCAGCCCGACGAGCACCAACCCACCGGCGACCCCGCCGAGCACCTGGCTCCCGAGGCTGAAGGCGGTCTGTGCGAGCTGACGGGGCTGGCTGATAGCCTGCTGTGGGTTCTGGAGCAGGGTTTGAACTGTCTGCTCCTGTGCCGGGGGCAGCATGCCGAGGTCGAACGCGCCGCTCGTCCCGTCGCCGAGGCTCACGACGGCCGAGAGCTGCTGGACGATACTGAAGCCGGTATAGAGCACGAGGGAGATGATCGGCACCACGATCAACAGCACGGTGAGCCCCGCCGCGATACCGTCGGAGTCGATGTAGTTCCCGAGCCACCGGCAGATCGGCCGGGTGGCGTAGTAGCCGAAGACCGCGAGAACGATCATCCCGGCGAACGAGGACACGACGAACGCGACGAAGACCGCGAGCACGAACACGAACAGCCACCACCCGAGCCGTGCGCGGCTCGTGGGTGGACCGGTTCTGGTCTCGGACATGGCCGAACATGGAACAGCCGATTCAAACCGTTGTGGCTTGCCGGCCCCCGCTCGACAGCCCGCCGACACCCATCCCGAACCCTCTTTGTCGGGCGCGTCCGATGGTCCCCCGGCCTCGCGCCACCAACCCATGAGTTCGAACGACCCCGACTGCCCGTTCTGTGGCATCGTCGCCGGCGAGATCCCCGGTCGTATCGTCGCCGAGACCGACCGGACGACCGCGTTCCTCGACGCGAACCCGCTCGCACCCGGCCACACCCTCGTGGTGCCGAACGACCACCACGAGCGCCTCGACGACCTCTCCGAGGACCTCGCGAGCGAGGTCTTCTCGACCCTCCACCGGTTGACGCCCACCGTCGAAGCCGCGGTCGACGCCGACGCCACCACCGTCGCGTTCAACAACGGTCCCGCCGCCGGCCAGGAGGTCCCGCACGTCCACGGCCACGTCATCCCACGGTTCTCGGACGACGGCGGCGCACCGATCCACGTCGTCGCCGGCGACCGACCCGACCTCTCCGACGACGAACTCGACGCCATCGCCGACCGTATCGGTGCTCGCTAACATATTTTTAATCTAAGATAGGAAAAACAAGAAAATATTAAGTAGTGGGCCAGTGTGGGAGGGTTCGTGATGGAGACGAGGTACGCGTGTCCCGAATGCAACGGCTCCCTGAGCGGGTCCGGTGACGAGACGTTCTGTACGAGCTGTGGGCTGGTCGTCGCCGAGGACAACATCGACCGGGGTCCCGAGTGGCGGTCGTTCGCCGACGGTCCGAACCGAAAGCGGACGGGTGCACCCCTCACGCGCTCGCGCCACGACCGCGGGCTCTCGACCGAGATCGGCCGGTCGACCCGGCTCACCGGGCGGAAACGCAGGCTGTTCGCACGTCTGCGCCGCCAGCACAACCGGGCGCGGATCGCCTCGAAAGCCGAGCGAAACCGGGTCTACGCCTTCACCGAGATCCGTCGATTGGTCGGTGCGCTCGGGCTCCCGGAGACGGTTCGCGACCGGGCGTGCGTGCTCTTCGAGTCCGCCCAGAACGCGGACCTCCTCCGGGGGCGGTCGCTCGAAGGCTTCGCCGCCGCGGCGGTCTACGCGGTCTGTCGAACCGAGGGGCTCTCGCGAACCATCGCGGAGGTCCGCGAGGCCGCCAAGGCCACTCGCGGCGAACTCGTCGCGGCCTACGACGCGCTCAACCGGGAGCTGGGCCTCCCGACGGGGCCGATAGACCCCGCCGAGTACCTGCCCCGATTCGCGAGCCTGCTCGACGTCTCGAACGCTATCGAAGCCAGAGCGCACGAACTCGCCGAGGACGCCGAGTCGCTCGGCGCGACCAGCGGCCGAAACCCGAGCGGGGTCGCCGCGGCCTGTCTCTACACCGCCGCGCGCGAGCTGGACGGCTCGCTGACCCAGCAGGCCGCCGCCGACGTCGCGGGCGTCACCCCCGTCACGCTCCGGGCGACCTATCACGACCTCCGGGGGTAGTTCAGGTCGTTCGGAGGTGGTCGGTCTGTGGTTCGTAGACCTCGCCCTGCCGGCGGAGCTTCTCGATCTCGTGTTCGGCCTGCGAGCGCTCCATGCCGGTCTCCTCGGCCCGGTCGAGGACCTCGTCGACCGGCGCACCCGAGTCGTACTCGCTCTCGATCTCGCTGATGAGGGCTTTGACGTTCTTGACACGGTCGCGCTGGGTCTTCGACTGGCCCGTCTCCACGATGTCGGCGTCGAACTCGCCGGTCTCGGGATCGACGCCGATGTCCTTGAGACACGACCGGACGATCTCGATGACGCGTTCTGCGTCCTCCAGCTCGACGGAGTCGGAGAGGCGAACGCGGGCCGAGGCCTCCGCGAGCCGCACGAGGGCTTCGAGCTTTCGGGCGGTCACCGGAACGGGCGCGTCGTCGTCGGCCCCCTCAGAGCGAAGGCTGACGTAGAAGTCGCTGATCGCCTCCTTGGCCTCCTCGGTCATCGTCGGGAAACAGTTGCGCTGGGCGTAGGCGATGTACTTCCGGAGGAGCTCGGGTTCGATGGCCGGGGCGACGGTGTCCGTCACGGCGTCGACCTCCGCCTGCGAGACGTTCGCCGCGGTCTGCTCGGTCCGCTGGGTGTTGAGTTCCCCCGCGTAGTTCGTCCGGAGGATGTGTTCGGCGAGGTTCTTGTCCTCCTCGGGGTCGGGGGTGTCCGTGACGGTGAAGATCAGGTCGAACCGGGAGATCAGCGCGGGTTCGAGGTCGATCTGCTCGCCGATGGACTCGTACTGGTCGAATCGCCCGTACTTGGGGTTCGCCGCACCGAGCAGCGAACACCTCGACTTGAGGGTGGCGTTGATCCCCGCCTTCGAGACCGAGATGGTCTGCTGTTCGAGCGCCTCGTGCATCGCGGAGCGGTCCTCGGGACGCATCTTGTCGAGCTCGTCGACCGCCGCGATACCCTGGTCGGCGAGCACCAGCGCGCCGGCTTCGAGCGTCCACTGCTGGCCGTCGCCGAAATCATCTCGTACCGCGGCCGCCGTCAGCCCCGCGCTCGACGACCCCTTCCCCGAGGTGTAGACCGACCGCGGCGCGATGTTCCGGATGTACTGGAGCATCACGGACTTCCCCGTCCCGGGATCCCCGATCAGGAGCATGTGGAGGTCCCCCCGGATCCGCGAGCCGTCGGGGAGGTGTTTCGCGACGCCCGAGAAGAGCTGGAGGATCATCGCGAGCTTGGCCTGGTCGTAGCCGTAGATCGAGGGCGCGATCGAGCCGACCATCTGCTCGTAGATGTCGTCCTCCGTGGAGAGTTCGACGATGGCGCGTTTGTCGGCCTCCGAGATGTCCATGTCCTCGAACTGCTCGTCCTCGATGTCGACCGCGATGCCGTCCATGAAGACGTCGAACATCGGCGAGGCCTCCCGGTTGGTCTCCTGCTGGTCGAGGTGGAGGATGCCTGTCACGCGGACGTGGTCGCCCGCCGTGACTTCACCAGTAATATCGTCCTCGATGTGAACGTCGATGTTCTGGGGCGTCTCGCCACCGCGGAGCCCTTCGGGGCTCTCCTGGACTCTGAGTTTCTGCGCGTCGACGAACTCCGACTGGTCGAAGTTGATGGTGAAGGGACCCTGTCGTTCACAGCCCTGGCACTCGTGAGGTTCCTGAAAGTCGCTGCCCGTCTGTGGGATCCTGGTGAGGGTGCCGCAGCGCTGGCACTCGAAGGCCGCCTCGGTGATCTTCGGGCGGACGTCGGTCGCTTTTCTGACGATGCCCTGAACGCTCAGCAGTTGGCCACGGTGACGCGCCCGGATCTCCCGGATCTCGGTCGTCTCGCCGAGGCCACGGATCCGGACGTGGGCGCGGCCGAGACCGACGTCCACCGGCAGATCGTAGAGCCGGAGCGCTTCCTCCGCATACTCTTGGAGCTGGCCGGGCTGTGAGCGGTAGTCGTCGGCGAGGTCCGAATCGAAGCGGTAGAGGTCGCTCCAGTCGATGAAGAGCGAGCGCTTCTCGTTCGGGTACTTCTGGGCGAGCTCGCCGATCTCGTTCCGATAGTAGTTGCGGTAGAACTCCTCGAAATCGTCTATCAGTTCGGCGTTCTCCGCGCTGGCCATCTTGGCCCCAACTAATGCGTTCCCCGCTAATAACCTTCGTACTGTGTGGAGCGAAAGTGAACCTGTGAGAGGGATGCGTCGAACCGACAACGGGAGGGTCGTCAGGCCTCGGCGGACCGCTCGTGGGCCCGCGCGGCGCAGTCCGCACAGCGTTCGAGGAGGTCCTCCCGATTGCGTTCGACGTCGATCGCGCCGGCCCCGAACGTCGGCCCGTCGTAGTCGAGCGGGCTGTCGTGGTTCATCCCGCGGCGCTCCATCTCCGCCGCGAGGTCGTCGTGGCGCTCCTCCAACCGCGTCGTGTCGACGTTGCCCTTCTCGGCGTGGCCCTCGGCGATCGCCTCGCCGTGTGGGTGTCGGAGGATCGTGCCTTCGAGCTGGTGATGTTCGGCGTGCTCGCCGGCGAGATGTTGTTCGCAGAGGATTTCGACCGGAACACACCACATCCGGGTCATCGGTCGGCACCCAACGATTCGACCGTGCCGGTCGGTTGTGGTCGATAACGAGAGAACACGAGTGGGACCGCGCGGATTTGAACCGCGGTCACGGGCACCCAAGGCCCGAAGTATACCAGGCTAACCCACGGTCCCGTATCGCTCCTATCGGACGCGTGCGAATAATCCTTCCGTTCCCTCGACAGCACGCGGTCGCCGTCCGACGAACGGCCCCGTGTTCCGAAATCGCCACGGGCGGCTCGGACGTGACGGAAGGTCTATATCCATCTCGTGTAAGCATCGGGCATGGTTACGGGACTCGAACTCGCGGTCCTCGCCGTCGCGGTCCTGTTCTTGCTCGTCGGGATACGCGTGCTCCAGGCGCTCCGACCGTTCATCGTCAACGCGGTCGTCGGGCTGCTCGTCTTCCTCGTCGCGGGCTGGTTTGGTTTCCCCGTCGAGGTGAACTGGCTCACGGTGCTCGTCGTCGCAATCGGCGGGCTGCCGGCCGCGGTGCTGGTGGTGCTCCTCTCGATGTTCGGTCTCGCGTTCGTCCCCGCGCTCGTCGACCTCGTCGGGTCCGTCCTCTAGTCCTCCTCGCCGCGGAGCTCGATGTCGGCCACCACGTCGTAAGGGTCGCTTCCCTTTCGGATGCCGTCGAGCATCGTGAAGGCCGCGCCGGGTTCGAGGAAGTGCCGCGTCACCGCGCGCCCGAGCGGTGTGGGTTCGAGCCCGTCGATGAAACCGTAGTCGAGGAGTTTGCCGACCGCGTGTTTGAGCGGGACCTCCCCGACCATCCGCCCGGTCAGCGCCTTCGCGCCGCCGCCCGCCACCGCGACGTTCGCGAGCACCTCCTCCACCGCATCGGTCTCGTCGTAGCGCATCGCCACCGGCTCCATCTCGCCCTTCAGGAGTTTGAAGGCGGTCTCGTCCTCGCTGCTCGGCATGCTCGCGTGGTAGCTTCCGTCGGGTTCGACGAGGACGTAGACCACCCCGCGGTCGTGGTAGTCGGGTCGTCCCGCCCGCCCGAGCATCTGGTGGAACTCCTGGACCGTGAGCCACTCGATACCCATCGCGAGCGAGTCGAAGAGCACCTGCGAGGCCGGGAAGTCGACCCCGGCGGCGAGCGCGGCGGTCGTGACGACCGCCGCTAGCTCCTGGTCGGCGAACTTCCGCTCGACGGTCTTCCGCCGGGAGTAATCGAGCCCCGCGTGGTACGGCGCGGCGTCGTACTCCAGTTTTCGACTGAGCTCGTGACACCGCCGCCGTGAGTTGGTGAAGATGATGGTCTGACCACGATACCCCTTCGAGGACTTCCGGTCGAACTCGCGTTTCACCAGCTTGTCCGCCACCCGCGCCTTCTCTTGGCCGTCGGCGAAGGTGACGTGGCGTTCGATGGGGACCGGCCGCTCCTCGAACTCCACGAGCCGGGCGTCGAGCCGGTTCGCCAGCCAGTTCGGGTTGCCGACCGTGGCCGAGAGATAGAGCCACTGGGTTCCCTCGCCTCGCTCGTCCCGCGCGCGCTCCTGCCGCCGGTTCTCGCAGTACCACTTGAGCCGGGCGATCAGCCCGTCGAGGCGATGGCCCCGGTCGTCGTCTTCGAGCGTGTGAACCTCGTCGATCACGACGGTTCCGATGTCCCCCAAATCCTGACCCACTCTGAGCGCGTGGTCGATCCCCTCGTAGGTCCCGACCACGATGTCGGCGTTCGGGTCGAAGCGCTCGCCGTCCCCACGAACCCGGCTCGCGCCGACCCGGATGGTGACGTTCGCGAGGTGGCCGTAGTCGTCCTGGAAGTCCTCGTACTTCTGGTTCGCGAGCGCGACGAGCGGCACCAAGAAGAGCATCTTGCCCTCGCCCTGAAGTAAGCGGTCGACGCCCGCCAGTTCGCCGATCAGGGTCTTTCCCGTGGCGGTGGCGCTCACGACGAGCTGGTCGTCGCCGTCGAGCGCGCCGTTCTCGACCGCGAGGCTCTGCACGGGCAGTAGTTCGTCGAACCGGTCCGACACGAGCGACTGGAAGTTCGGATGGAGGTCGAGCGAATCCACGGAGACGGGATTCACGGCCTCCGTGGTGGCGCTCATCTCGTCGAACTTGGTGAGGTCGGGGTCGAGCTGGCCCGAGAGGAGGTTCTTCACCCGGTCGAGGTCCCGGACGGACTGGAGGAGTTCGTGGAGGCGGTCGGCGGCCGTACCGGAGACGTCGTGGTGGGCGATCTCGCGTTCGAGTTCCTGCCGGGCGCAGTCGGGGCAGATCCGCTCGCCGTCGGCCTCGATCGCGGTCTCGGTCGTGATCGGCGAGTACCGCCCCGCCGCGGCGCAGTACCGGCAGGTCCGAACCCGCTTGGCGTCCAACTGGTAGCCCGAGAGCATCTCCTGGAACGCCTCGCGCTGGTTTCGCCCGGTCTGCTCCGATATTCGAATGCGGTCGGCGCGGCGGGCGAGCTCGACGAACTGGTCGGGCGAGCGCGGTTCCTCCCCCGAGGAGTGTTTCACCCCGAACTTCGCGGGCCGCGGGCCGGCGTCGGTCTCGCCGAGGTCGAGGCGGGCCGAGAGCGTGCGCTGGTCCCCGTCCATGACGGCGACGAGATAGCCGTCGCCAGCCCCGTGGACGAACAGCGTTCCGACCCGTCCGACCTGCTGTGACACTGGTCTCGATAGCGTTGCGGGCTACTTCAGTCGCTCGAAACCGCGTCTGTGGATCACTCCACGAGTTCGATCGCGTCGTCGCCGTTCGGTACCGCACAGATGAACGCGCCCGGTTCGTCGCCTGCGTTCCGATACCAGTGGACCGTCCCGGCGGGGATCAGGAGCGAGTCGCCGGCGCTCACGGTGTGTTCTTCGCCGTCGATTCCAGCGACGTACTCGCCGTCGAGCACGTACTGTTCGTGTTCGACCTCGTTGGTGTGTTTCGGGACCTCGGCACCCGGCGCGAGCGTGAACCGCCGGATGGCGAAGTTCGGCGCGCCGCGCGACTCGTCGACGAGGACGCCCTTTTCGAGGCCGTCCGCCGCGTCGACCGGTTCGTACTCGATGTCCGCCGCCCGGCGGACCAGGGGTGCCGGCTGTTCGGGTTCGCTCATCGCTCGTCATCGGTCCACTGACGGCTAAAACCCCGCGGCCACGACACGATTTAAGGGGCCACCGACCGTAGCTTGCGCATGCCAAGTTTCAGGATCGGGAGCATCGCCGGGATTCCGATCAGACTCGGGCTCTCGTTCCTCCTGGTCCTCCCGCTGTTCGCGTGGTTCATCGGGAACGGTATCGGCCAACTCCTGCCGCTGCTGAACGGGATCTTCGACGCGAACCTGCCGGTGACGGAGCTCTCGGCCGGCAACACGCCCTACGTCCTCGGCATCGTCGCCGCCGTCGGGCTCTACGTCGGCGTCGTGCTCCACGAACTCGGCCACTCGTTCGTCGCGATGCGCTACGGCTACGAGATCGACGCCATCACGCTCTGGTTTCTGGGGGGTATCGCCCAGATGGCCGAGATGCCCGAGGACTGGCGGCAAGAGCTCGCGGTCGCGGTCGCCGGCCCCGCCGTGAGCGTCGTCCTCGGTCTCGGCTCCTTCGTGGTCTTCCTCGTGGTCCCGGAGTCGCTCGGCGGCGTGCGCTTCGTGCTCGCCTACCTCGCCCTGCTCAACGTCGCCCTCGCGGCGTTCAACCTCCTCCCGGGCTTTCCGATGGACGGCGGGCGGGTCCTCCGGGCGCTCCTCGCCCGGACCCGGACCCACGCCGAGGCCACCCAGCTCGCCGCCGAGGTCGGGAAGGGGTTCGCGTTCCTGCTCGCGCTCGTCGGTCTCTTCAGCGGAAGCATCGTCTTCATCGCCATCGCCTTCTTCATCTACATGAGCGCGAGCGGCGAGGCCCAACAGGCCGTCACGAAGGCGGCGCTCCAGGGCGTCGCCGTCCAGCGCGTGATGACGCCCGCCGCCGAGATCGACGCCCTCTCGCCGAAGGCCAGCGTCGCCGACCTCATCGACCGGATGCTCACCGAGCGCCACACCGGCTATCCCGTGCTCGAAAGCGGCGAGCTCGTCGGGATGGTGACCCTCACCGACGCACAGAAGGTCCGCGAGGTCGAGCGCGACGCCTTCCGGGTCGAGGAGGTGATGACCCGCGAGCTGGAGACGATCCCCGAGGACGCCGACGCGATGACCGCGCTCTCGACGATGCAGTCGGCGGGCGTGGGTCGGCTTCCCGTCGTGGGTCTCCACGGCGAGTTCGTCGGGCTGGTCTCGCGAACCGACCTGATGACCGCGCTCACCATCCTCCGGTCGAGCGGGAGGGAGTCGGGAGCCGAGACCACCCGAGACTCGCCGCGTTCGCCCGAGGAATCGCTGTAGCTACTCGGGTGCCGGAACGGTTTCGAGCCGGTCGGTGAGCCACTCGCGCGCCGCGTCGAGTTCGCCCTCGTCCTCGCCGACGAGTTTGATCCGGTTGTGGCGCACCGCCCGGTCGGGATAACAGCCCACCGCGACGTCGAAGCGTTCGCCGGCTTCGGTGAGGTCGTCGATCATGTCGGCCTCCGGCGTCGGGGTGTAGAACACCTGCGAGCGGACGTCGCCCCCGAACCCGTCCTCGATCGTCTCGAACATCGCCTTCATCTCCGCGGGTACTCCGGGGAGGACGTAGACGTTCTCGATCACACAGCCCGGCGCGAGCCCGGGGTCGTTGATCAGTGGCTGGCTGCCTTCGGGGATCGAGGCCTCGGCCTCGACGTCGAGCGCGATGTCGGGGTACTCCTCGCGAACGGCTTCGAGGCGCTGTTCGACGTCGGCGCGGGCGCGGTCGTTGACCGCGAGCGGCCGGTCGAAGGCCGTCGCCACCGCGTCCATCGTGACGTCGTCGGGCGTCCCGCCCAGCCCGCCGGTGAGGATGACCGCGTCGAACGTCGCCGAGTAGTCGGCGACCCGGTCGGCGATCAGCTCGCGGTCGTCGGGCACCACGAGGATCCGCGCGACGGTCGCGCCGCGCTCGGTGAGCCGGGAGGCGATCCACGTCGCGTTGGAGTTCTCGGTGTCCCCCGAGAGGATCTCGTCGCCGATGGTGAGCAGCGCGATTTCCATTGACCGATCTGGGCGGTGGCGACGGATAGCCCTTCGTTGTCGGTCCGGTAGGCTGCTTCACCGAGCCCTCGTCGGACTCTCGACCGACGAACGGTAGCGGATCACATGGATTTTTAGTACCGGCCGGATAGCTCGACGTATGCCCATCGATCAAGACCAGTGGGAGGCCGGCGAGGAAGTAAGCACCTCGATAGATTCCGTTCGTAACTTTCTCGAAGAGAGTCATCCGGAAGCCTACACCGCCGAGGAGATCACGGGCGCGGTGCTGGAGTTCGCCAGCACCCCACCGGTCACGAGCGAGAAGCTCAGGGACATCGCCGAGCAGAACCTCGAGATACTGATCGAGACCGGGAGCGTCGAGGCCAGACGGATCGAGACCGGCGACCGGCGGCCGTCGGTCTACTACCGGGCCGTGGACGAGTGAGGGCGGTTCGGTCGATAGAATTCACATCAAGGGAGAAGCCGCCCGACGTTATGTAAAATATCTGATATAATCCGGGTGCGAGAATCGACCACGGTCGGACGTGCTCGCTCACGTCGTTCGCTGCGCGCGTCCTCCCTGATTCGATCTCGCAGTCCGGCTTTTGCACTCCTCCGTAATGTCGTCGTGAAAAGTCCGGGTGCGAGAATCGAACCCGCGTCTCAGCCTCCACAAGGCTGAAGGATGACCACTACCCCAACCCGGACACGCATCCGTTCCTATCTGCGCGTGGATAAAGTACGTTACGACTCTTCCCGAGTTTCGCGGCGTTTTTGCGTTTGCCTGCCGTAGCCCCGCTACCGTGGCCGTCACCGACAAGATCTACGTCAAGAACCACCGCCGGATCGGCTCCCAGCTCGAGACCCACATCCCCAGGAGCGCGTTCAGCGGTGCGACCCTCGACATCCTCTACTCCGGCGAGGGGCTCGCGAAACTCGACGACGCCACCCAGGAGCGCGTCCTCGACTTCGCCGAGGACTTCCTCGACTGCGATTGCGAGTCGA
Organism: Halococcus sp. IIIV-5B; assembly: GCF_003602035.1. NCBI lineage: Archaea > Methanobacteriati > Methanobacteriota > Halobacteria > Halobacteriales > Halococcaceae > Halococcus > Halococcus sp. IIIV-5B. Next base: position 87,258 of record NZ_QZWE01000011.1, read on the forward strand.
ACCCCTACTGTGGCCACCCCGAGCGCAAGTTCATGGCCTACCTCCTCGACCTGCGCGCCCAGGGCTTCGGTCCCGAAGCCATCGTCGACGTGATGGGCGACGACTACCTCGTGACCGCCTACCCCGGCGACATCCTCTCCTTCCTCGACAACTCGGTCCGCACGCTCGAAGCGATGGAGGACCTCGCGAACGTCGAGAACGACCGGGAGGCTGCACAAAAAATCGACGACCGGAAGCGCGCGTTGCTCTAACCCAGCCGGAACGGCTCCTCTTCCTCGCTCTCGTCGTCGAGCTCTTCGAGCTGGATCACGTCCTCCTCGCCCTCCTGGTCCTCTAGCCGCTGGCTCAACTGGGTGACGTACCGGCGGTGCTCGTCGAGCTGCTCGCGGAGGTGGTCGGCTTCGAGTTCGAGGCGCTCGTGTTCGCGGACGTAGCTCTTGGGCACCTCGACCTTCGGCGGGAAGCTCGACGAATCCTCGCTGCTCTCGTCGACCTCGTGCTCGGGGACGACCTCGACCTGACCGTCGTGGGCAACCAGCATCTCGACGTAGTTGCGGAACACCGCCGAGAGCGAGATGTCGCGCTCCTCGGCGATCTCGCGAAGCGTCTCGAAGGCGTCCTCGTTCACCCGGAACGAGATCGTCTTGTTCTTGTTGCCCATCTGGGTTCGACCTATCCGCCCCGAGACCTTAATCCTTCGTCAGACGATGACACGCGCTCGATCGAAAAGAATCGCGCCGCTCAGTCGGCGTCGACCGCGACCTCGTCGTCCTCTTCGAGGCTTTCGAGTGCCGAGACGGCTTCCTGACGGTAGTCGTCCAGCGGCAGGTCGTAGCGCTCCTCGGCCATCCGGGCGTACTCGTTGGTGTCGGCCTCGAACGCCTGGATCCGCTCGGTGGTTCGGGCGGCGGTCTCGACCACCCAGCGGTCGCGGGTCTCCGCGTCGACCACGGTGATCGACTCCGGTCGAACCGCGACGTTGGTCTGGCCGTCGTCGGTCTCGAAGGTCCGGGGCTTGCCCGCAACCGCGACGTACGCGGGTGGCTCGATCTCCCGGAGCGTGCTCGCGGCCTCGGGCTGGTACTGGCCCGCGTAGACGTAGAACGTCCCCGTCGGGTCGACCACGCGGCCCTGCCAGTACTCCGAATCCGAGCCCACGTCCTCGGTCTCGGTGAGGGTGCCGACGAAGAACACGCGGTTCGCACGCTCACCCGTCGGGAGGAGGACGTAGACCGGCGCGCGCTCCTCGTCGCTCTCCTTGAACGTCTCCGTGGCGTCGTTGAACTCGCTCGCGAAGACCCGTTTGGCCACCTTCCGCATCGGAGCGCCGCTCATAGCGACCTCGCTTTGATGAGAGTCTCTTCAGCATCTACTGGCCCGCCCAGTTGCTCGAAGTCGTTCGCGAGGACGTACCGTCCGAAGGTCGGTCCCTCGATCCGATAGTAGACCCCGAGGATCTCCCCGCGGATCTCGTCGGCCACCACGGTGGTGTCGAGCGCGTCCATCGCCATCTCCTTCGCCTCCGAGAGGGTGATCCCGGTGAGTTCCTCGGTGGCCTCCTGGTCGAAGATGGTCTCGTGGACCTCGTTGCCGTCGTCGACGACGGCCTTGATCCGGAGGTCGAACTCGCCGTCGACCTCGCCGTGTTCGGAACACCGACCGTTCTGGAGCACGCGCGTGCAGTCTTCCTCGGGACACCGCTTGATCAGACCGCTCCCGCGCTGGATGTCGACCAGCGCGCCTTCCACGGCGATGGCGTCGTCGCCGACCTCGATCTCCTCGTCGAGTTCCTCGATATTCGTGGTGCGGTTGAGCTTGACCGAGAATCGCCCTTCCCACTCGTCGGTGACGAGATTCGAGAGTCGGTAGACGCCGCCCTCTTCGAGTTCGGGCAGGTCTGACTTCGCCCACTTCGTGAACTTGATCGTCCCCGTCGGGTCACCGAGCAGGCCCACCTGCCCCACCGACTCACTGCGAGGGTCCCAGAGCTGGGTGACCTTCGCGGTGAGGTCGATCCACTCCTCGGGTGCGTCGACTTCGCCGATCGTTCGTTCCTCGCTCGCGCCGCCCGACTCGGGGACGTCGAGCTCCTCGTCGAGCTCCTCGATATTCGTGGTGCGGTTGAGCTTGACCGAGAACCGACCCTCGTACTCGTCGGTGACGACGTTTTCGAGCCGGTAGACGCTCCCTTCTTCGAGTTCGGGGAGGTCGGAGGTCGCCCACGCGGTGAACTTGATGGTGCCCGTCTCGTCGCCGAGCAGGCCCACCTGGGCGATCGACTCGCTCCGGGGCTCCCAGAGCTGGAGGACCTTCACCGTCAGGTCGACCCACTGCTCGGGCGCGTCGATGGTCTCGACCGTCCGCTCCTCGCTCTCGCCACCGAGTTCGTCCCGGTCCATCCCGGCCTCGTCGAGGTAGCTGCTCGTGACGCTCCGGCGCGCCTCTTCGAGGGGGACTCGGTAGTCGTTGACCAGCGTGTCGAGGCGCTCCTCGACGTCCTCGACGCTGATGTCTAGCGTATCCGAAAACTGCTCGTGTATCTCCGCTGCGTGCTGTTGTACGTCCGTCATTGGTTGTCCTGTCTCCGCGTGTTTTCGGTGGGAGACACCTGAGGGTACGCGCGCGATGGTATAAAAAGTTCCGCGAGCGCGGTGAAAGTGGTCGAGAACACGAGCGACGGGCCTTTGTAGCGCGCTCCCCTCCCATCACTCATGAGCGACGAGGGTCGCCTCGCGCGGCTTCTCAGCACGACGGCGCGCGCGGCGGGTCGGCGCTACGCCGAATCGCGACGGGCCTACAGCAGCGGCCGCACCCGCGCCGAGGGTGACGGTCCCTACGACGAACACCTCCGGGTCGTCTGTCGCCGCCACGCCCAGAAACGTACCGTGACGCTCGACGGTTACGTCCCGGACTGTTTCGATCCCGATCACCCCGACTGCGAGGGCTGTCTGGAGGACATCCGCGAGGGGACCGTCGAGACCTGGTGAGTGCGAGGACGACCCTCGGCGAGCGTCGACCCGAGCCACGACCTTCTCCTCGCAAGCAGAACACGGGAATGAGTCGCCGGCGTGTCGTCTGACATGGCACCCGATGGCCCGGACCCACGGCGGCGCGACTCGCTCACCGAGCGGTATCCCGGCCTCGACGTGCTCGTCGACGAGCCGCCGAACGCACAGACGGCCGCTCGGTCGAATCTCGCGACCCCCATCACGCCGCGCGACGAACACTTCGTCCGGGTCCACCATCGGACACCGGAGATCGACGCCGACGAGTGGACCGTCTCGCTCACGGGAATGATCGAGGACGAAGCCGAGCTCTCGATGGACGAACTCCGAGGTGACTACCCCACCGAATCGGTGGTCCACACGATGGAGTGTTCGGGCAACGGCCGGGCGTACTTCGAGCCGGACGCCGAGGGTGACCAGTGGAGTTTCGGGGCGGTCGGCAACGCGGTCTGGACCGGCACGCCGGTGAGCGCCGTGCTCGACGAGTACGGCACGGCCGACGAGGACGGCGACGACGGGCGCTGGCTCTCCGTGATGGGTGGTGAAGCGCCGCCCGACAAGGACGTCTTCTGCCGGTCGATCCCGCTGTCGAAGGTCCGGGAGGACTGCCTGCTGGCCTACGAGATGAACGGCGCGCCGATGGCCCCCGAACACGGCTACCCCGTTCGGCTGGTTGCACCTGGGTGGTTCGGCAACAACAGCGTGAAATGGGTCGAGGAGATCCGCGTGATGGATGGCATGGTCGAGGGCGAGGCGTGGACCGACCGCGACGGGCAGGACTACACCCAGTACCAGCAGTCCTCCTACCGGATCGTCCCCGACCAGGACGAGCAGCCGGACCGTCATCGATCAGTGGAGACCACGAGCACCTACGACCAGATGACCGGGAGTGAGGAGGTTCGGAACGCCTACCTCTTCGACCAGCTCGTCAAGTCGCTCCTCACGATGCCCGCGGACGGAGCCACGCTCTCGGGCTCACGGGTCGAACTCTCGGGGGTCGCGTGGTCGGGCGAGGATGCGGTCGAGCGCGTCGAGGTCTCGACCGACGGCGGCGAGTCGTGGGCCGAGGCGGAACTCGTGGGTCCCGACCTCGGCCGCTACGCGCTCGATCGCTTCCGGTACGTCTGGGAGCCCGAACCGGGCGAGCACACCCTCTGCTCGCGGGCGACCGACGAACGCGGCCGAACCCAGCCGGCCACGGTCTCCGACCCCGAGGCGGGCCGTCGCGGTATCGAGAACGACGAGTTCCCGTGGAACGTGAAGGGCTACGGAAACAACGCCTACCGCCCGCTCGGCGTCACCGTCGAGGTGGAGGCGTAATGGCGACCCCATCGGACGAGCCCGCCGAGCGGGCCGTTCCCCGTCGAGCACTGTTTGCCGCCGGGGTCTTCGGGTTCGGGTTCAGCGGGCTGATCGACGTGCTCCTCCTCCACCACGTCCTCCAGTGGCATCACCTCGTCTCGGGGATCTACCCGATGAACACCCTCGACGGCCTCAGGATAAACGTCCTCGCGGACGGGTTGTTCTCCATCGGCATGGTCGTCATCGCGGGGGTCGGCGCGGGCCTCGTCTGGCGCGCCGAACGGCGGACCGCGACCCCGCTCGCGTTCCGGCCGGTCGCGGGCGCGGCGGTGGTCGGTCTCGGGCTGTTCGACCTCTACGACGCGGTCGTCGACCATGTGATCCTCGGCCTCCACCAGCCGCTCTCGATGGGCGGGACGTACAACCCCCACTGGATCGTCGTCAGCGTCCTCATCATCGGCGCGGGCGCGTACGTCTACCGGACGGGGATCGGCGAAACCGAGGACACCACCGAGGCTCCCTGACCGTGATCCCGCCGACCACGGACCTGCTGGCCCTCTCCGTCGTGGTCGCCCACGCCGGGGCCCGGCCGACGCCGGTCCCACACTGGGCGGTGCTGATCGTCGGCGTGCTCGGAATCTGGGTCGCCATCGCCGGCGGCGTCGCCGCCCTCGATAGAGTGCTGGCCGAGTAGATCGACCCTTGGGGGCTACGTCACGGACTGCTTCGACCCACGTGACGAAGTCCGTTCGACGACCCGACTCACTCCGGGGCGACGAGGTCGCAGTAATGAAACTCGCCGTCGCCCGCCGCACGCGTGACGGTTTCACCCGTTTGCACGTCGACCGGTTCCTCGAAGGTCGGCCCGTGGGTCACGAACGTGTGGAACTCGCCGTTCTCGCCGCACGGGTCGACGTCCGGAGGGAGGTCCGCGAGAAATTCGGCATCGAACGTCCGACCCGCGAACGAGGCGTCGAACACCTCGCCGTCGACACACACCACGGTGGCTTCGTACGCATCGGCGACCGTCTCCGCGACCGCCGACGTGTCGCGCCCCCAGATCGGCCAGCAACCATCGAGGTCGCTCTCGGCGAGCCGTTCCTCGCGGTAGACCCGCACGCTTTCGAGGAACAGGTCGGCGAACACGACGTGCGTGAAGCCACGTTCGGCGTATCCGTCCATCGCTTCGGCCATCACCGCCTCGTAGGTCTCGTTCGTGGGCTCGCGCGGGAGCGTGACGAACTCGATCGGCAGCCCGAGCGCGTCGGCTTGGCGTTCGTAGAGACCTCGCCGAACCCCGTGCATCGTGCTCCGGTTCGTCGAACTCGAAACCGTCGTCAGTAGTTCCTCGACACCGTCGAGTTCGGCGAGCGCGTACGCGGCGTCCTTGCCGCCGCTCCACGAACAGACCGCTCGCATCAGCCCCGTAACGTCCCACCGTCGACCGGTATCGCCGCTCCCGTGAGGTAGCTCGCGCGCGCACTCGACAGGAACGCGACCGCCTCGCCGAGCTCGCGCGGGTCGCCCACGCGGTCGAGCGGCACGTCGTCGGACCAGTCGGCGAGCCCCTCCTCGTAACTCTCGTACTCGCCGCGCTCGACGCCCTGCTCGACGAGTTCCTCGATACGCGGCGTCTCGTAGCTCCCCGGCAACACCGAGTTCGCGCGGATCGAGGGCCCGAACTCCCGTGCGACGGTCTCGACCAACCCCGGAACCCCGCGCCGAACGGCGTTCGAGAGCACCAATCCCTCGATCGGCTCGGCCACGCTCGTCGAGGTGATCGCGACCCACGTCCCGGCGTCGCTGTCGTCGAGGTGCGGGTGGGCGGCCGTGAGCACCCGGACGACGCTCATCACGAGCAGGTCGTAGGCCGCGTACCACTCCTCCTCGGGGAGATCGAGGAACTCCCCGCTCGGCGGCCCACCCGCCGACGTCACGAGGTGGTCGAGCCCGCCGAACGCCTCGACGGTCTCCTCGACCAGGGCCTCACAGTCCGCCGGGTCGGTGATGTCCGCCTGCACGCCGAGCACGTCGCCCGGTCCCGCCGCGTCGACCGTCTCGCGTGCCGAGTCCAGCCGGTCGGCGTCACGGCCACAGATAGTCACGTTCGCGCCTTCGGCGGCGAGCGCCTCGGCGCTTGCTAGTCCTAGGCCGCTCGTGCTCGCCGTCACCAGCGCCGCGTTGCCGTCGAGTTCGAGGTCCATACTCGCTCGACGGTCGCCGGACCCATAGCTCCCCGTGGTTCGTCGCCGGACTGTCCAGCCGGCCTACCCGCCCCAGAAGTTCTCGCGGCTGCCGAGCCGCTGACGACGTCCGGGGCGCTTTGGCCCGTCGTCGTCCTCGTCCTCGCTCTCGTCGGCCTCGGTTTCGTCCTCGTCGCCCGTCTCCTCCTCGTCCTCCTCCATCGGGAGGCGTTCGAGTTCGTCCGCCCGCGCGTGGTTCGAGCGGACCTTCGTTATCTTCACGCGCGAGCGCGCCTCGGGCAGCACGCCGTCGACGAAGACGATGAAGCCGTCCTCGGTTCGGCCCACGCCCGCGCCGCTCTCGTGCATGTCCTCGACCGTGACGACCAGTTCTTCGCCGATCGTCACCGGCTGGGATTTCAGCTCCCTGATTGGTTGGCTGTAGTGATTACACCACTCCGCACCGCCGCGATTCCCGTAGTGTTGACACCCCATGCCGTTGATCCGCTCGGAGAAACTCGGGCATTCGTCGGCGAGTGGACAGTCCGCCATACGGGGGGTAGCTACCGAGGTAGCTAAATGCTTACGACCCTGCCTCCACCTTTTGCTGCGGTCGGCCGCGAAGCGGCCTCCCTGGCAAAATGTGGATCAAAAGCCGTCGTCACCCCCTCCGGGGGTTCCTCGGCCCGCTCGCTCGTTTCACTCGCTCGCGGCGCAAACACTGACGACTCCCGCAGCCGCTCCGCACAGCACCGCCGAAGTCCTCGGCACCTCCAGTTTCTGCCCATCTTGAGGCCAATGACCCAAGTAGAGTTGGAACAGCAGGAAGTCTGCAAGGGATCAGAGAAAACGCAGATCGTCGGAACCCTATCGATTTGACAGAAGTGGAACCAGCCAGTATCCCGTCCGATGTTGCCAGCTGCATTTCACTCAATTCGGAGGATGTAGGGGAGGCAATCGACCGATATCAGAGATTCCGATCGATCCACGCGCAAAACGCGTCGAAGTCCTTCGCGCCAGCCTGGTCAGCGATGCTCCAGAGCGTTCCAGTAGCGAGTTCATCGTGCAGGGGAACGATGACGATCCGCTTCTCGTCCGTCTCCGGATGTTCGTAGACCAGCTTTCTGTGGCTACCGGCCCCCGACGCGGGTGTGAATCCCTTATCGGTTAGAACTTTCACGATCTCCAATCCGGAGTACGTTCGCCTTGTCATAGCCGTGTTTTCGAGGGAACCGTATACACAAATTTTCAGACAGATGACGTGTGTAAGACGTAGCTGTGTGAGTTCTCAGAACCAGGGAGCGTCTGGAGTTGCTGTCTCCACCTCGTCGTCGGTTTCCTCGTACAGCTGCAGGGCTTCGGCCAGATTCGCCAGCGCCTTCGAACGTGTCTCCCCCTGGCTCGCGACCCCAGTTCGTTCATCGCGAGCGACGAACCAGTCGTCTTCCCGGGAGAGAATGATAGAATCCGCATCGTCCGGTTCGCGGATCTGAGTACTCATAGGAGAGGGTAGGATCCCGCTGTCAAATAGGGTTTCGGCTCTGAGAAGGGTACATCGGTCAATTTTTCGTCCTAGACGAACACTTCGGTGTAGATCAGCCAGACGTTGAGCACCACGATCAGCGCGATCATCGCCCCGAGCACCGTCGTCGTGCTCGTCCGGTTTTTGAACGACTGCATCAGCCCCTCCTCGCGCGTGAACCAGAGCAACGGGATCAACACGAACGGGAGCTCGAAGCTCAGCGCGACCTGGGAGGCCACCAGCACGCTCGTTGGATCGAAGCCCGCGATGACGACCGCGAGGCTCGGAACCAAGGTCACCGACCGCCGGAGCCAGACGTTGATCTGGAGGTCGAGGAAGCCGTCCATCACCGTCTGCCCCGCCATCGTCGCCACCAACGAGGAGGAGAGGCCGGCGGCGATCAGCGCGACCCCGAACACCAGACTGGAGTTCGACCCGAAGACGTTCTGGAGGGTGACGTACGCCTCGTTGAGCGTGCTGATGCCCGTGCCCTGGAGCGCCGCGGCGGCGACCACGAGCATCGCGGCGTTGACGAACATCGCGCCGAACAGCGCGAGTATCGTGTCCACCGACTCGAACCGGAAGTGCCGCCGGTGGACCGCCTCGGTGTCGCCATCGGTCTCCATCAACCGGTTCCGGCGGTCCTGGACGATGTACGGGTGGAGGTAGACCGAGTGGGGCATCACGGTCGCGCCGAGGATCCCGATCGCGACGTAGAGCGCGTCCGGACCGGGGATCGACGGCAGGAGCCCGCGCGCGATCTCGCCACCCGTGGGTCGGGCGAGCACGACCTCGAAGAGGAACCCGAGCGCGATCACGCCGACGAGCGCCATGATCACGAACTCGACCCAGCGGTAGCCCTGCTTGCGGGCGGTCCGCACCCCGAGCAGCGCGAACGACGCGATGCCTGCGAGCACCGCCCCTGCCGGAAGGGGAATACCGAACACGAGGCTGAAGCCGATCGCCGCGCCGATGATCTCCGCCATGTCGGTCGCGATCATCGCGAGCTCCGCCGCGGCCCACAGGAAGTACACGAGGGGCCGCGGCAGGCGCTCGCGACAGAGCTGGGCGATCCCTTTTCCAGTGGCGATCCCGAGCTTCGCGGCGACGATCTGGATCCCCATCGCCATGAAGCTCGCGAGCACGATCACCCAGAGCAACGCGGTGCCGTACTGCGCCCCACCCGAAATGTTGGTGGCCCAGTTCCCCGGGTCCATGTACGCGACGCTGATCAGAAATCCCGGCCCGAGATAGGTCAGCAGCTCCCGAACGGGGAGCTGCCGCAAGGACGTCCCGCCGCGGCTCACCGACGAACCCGCCTCCGGAGACGGTCGGGGAATGAATTAGCCATGCCTAATAAGCTATTTAGCCCGGGTTAACTTATCGGTTCCGAACGCCGGATACCACCGTATCGGTTCGGAGGTCGGGCGCGAGGTGGATAAATCTATCAGGCTCGGCGCGTTACTCCGGGCGATGGCAGAACGCGACGCTCCCGAGTGGGTCACCCTCACCGAGGGGGAATCGGTGCTCTGGGACGGGCACCCGAGCCTTCGATTGATCGCGCCCGCGGTCCTCGCGGGACTGGTGCTCGTGCTCGGCGGGGTCGCGCTCGCGGTCGTCGTGACCGACCCGACCCTCCGATGGCTGTCCCTCGTCGGCGTGCCGCTCGGCATCGCGGTCATCGCGTGGTCGTACATCTCGGTCGTGAGCACCCGATACGTGCTGACCTCGGAGGAGGTCTACCAGAAGACCGGACTGTTGAACCGGAACGTCGCCCAGATCCGGCTCGACCGGGTCCAGAACACGACCTGCAGCCAGTCGATGACCGAACGACTGCTCTCCTACGGCGACATCACGATCTACACCGCCGGCTCCGACACGATGGACATCACGCTCACCGACGTGCCGAACCCCCAGCAGGTGAACCGCCGTCTGACGGAAGCGCTCGATGCCGCCTCCACCTCGGGGACGCGCGTCGGTCCGTGAGGATTCAGTAGGGGGTTCAGTACACCGTCGCGCCCTCGCCGACGCGGGTCCGGAAGGCACGAGCGGTGATGCCGGCCTCGGCGAACGCGTCGAGCATCGCGCTCCCTATCGCTCGTCGGTCTCCCGCTCGGCACGCCGCTATCACCGTCGGTCCCGCGCCGCTCACGGTGACACCCGTCGCGCCCGCCTCCCGCGCCGCCAGACAGACCGCATCGTAGCCGTCGATCAGCTCGGCCCGCGCTGGCGTCACCGTCGGATCCGCCATCCCTCGCCCGACGAGTTCGGGGTCGCCTCGACACATCCCCACGGTGAGGCTCGCGGCGTTGCCCACCGTCTCGACCACGTCGTCCATGTCCACCCGACCGGGCACTACCCGCCGGGCGTCGCGGGTCGAGACGACGGTCTCGGGGAGGCAGGCCACGAGCGGGATCGAGGTGTCGACCTGTGTGATCCCGTCGGGAGTGGCGACCGTGAATCCTCCCAAGATCGAGGGCGCGACGTTGTCGGCGTGGGCCTCACCCGACACCACGGCCTCGCCTTCGGCGGCGATCGGAACCAGCTCTTCCCGCGTGTAGTCGCGGTCGTAGAGGTCGCGGAGGCCGACCGCGGCCGCGGCGGCGCTCGCGGCCGACGAACCGAGCCCCGAGGCCGGCCGGATCCCCTTGTCGATCTCGATGTGGGCCGGCGCGTCGAGCGCCTCCGCGACCGCGCCGACGGTGTTCTTCTCCGGGTCCTCCGGGATGTACTCGCTGCCGGTGCCCGTGACCTCGATGGTCGTCTCGGCGGCCTTCGAGACACGGACGACGTCCGCCGGGCGCGAGAGCGCGACGCCGAAGACGTCGAACCCGCTGCCGAGGTTGGCGCTGGTCGCGGGGGCCCGGACGGTGAGCATGGCCTGCGTTGCGCGCCTCCCGGCAAAAGGGTAGCGACCACTGCCGGGAACCCGGCACAGGGCACGATCCGACGAGCAACAGGCTTATTCGAACGCCACGGCGATTCTCCCACCACTACCGATGAGCACCGAGACCCAACCGACCGAGACCGAGGCGTTCGAACGGGTCTGTGAGACGCTGGTCGAGCGAATTTTGGACGGGGAGATCGAGCGCGACGACGTCGAGTCGGCCAAGCTCGACGCGTGTTCCGAGTTCTCGGCCCCGAAGGTCCCGAAGAACTCCGAGATCCTCGACCGTGCGCCCGAGGGCCGTCGCGAGGAGCTCGAAAAAGTCCTCCAGCGAAAGCCCGTTAGAACCGCCTCGGGCGTCTCGCCGGTGGCGATCATGACGTCCCCCCAAATGTGCCCCCACGGGAAGTGTCTCTACTGTCCCGGCGGACCGGCCTCCGAGTTTTCGAGCTCGCAGTCCTACACGGGCCACGAACCCGCCGCCGCCCGCGGGGTGCAGAACGACTACGACCCCTACGGTCAGGTCACCCTCCGGTTGAACCAGCTCCGCGAGATCGGGCACCCAGTAGATAAAGTCGAACTCATCCTGATGGGCGGGACGATGACCGCCCGGAGCCACGACTATCAGGAGTGGTTCGTCAAGCGGGCGCTCGAAGCCATGAACGACTTCGATCCGACGGCCGAACCCGATCCGTCGGAGACGGAGAGCTTCGCGCAGAGCCCTGAAGAATACGAGTTCGAGTACCTCGAGGACGTGATCGCCGAGAACGAGCACGGGCGGATCCGGAACATCGGGACGACCTTCGAGACCAAACCCGACTGGTGTGACCCCGAACAGATCGACCGGATGCTCTCGCTGGGCGGCACGAAGGTCGAGGTCGGGGTGCAGACCACCTACGACGAGATCAACCGCGCGATGCACCGCGGCCACGGCACGCAGGCCTCAGTGGACGCGAACCGACGGCTTCGGGACGCGGGCTTCAAGGTCGGTTTCCACATGATGCCCGGCCAGCCCGGCATGAGCCGGGAGATGTGCATCGAGGACTTCAGACGGCTGTTCGAGGAGTCGGAGTGGCGGCCCGACTACCTCAAGATCTACCCGATGCTCGTGGTGCGCGGCACGCGGACCTACGACATGTGGCGCGAGGGCGAGTACGAACCCCTCGACAACGAGTCGGCCGCCGACCTCGTCGCCGAGGTCAAGTCGATGATCCCGAAGTACGTCCGCCTGCAACGGGTCCAGCGCGACATCCCCGCCGACTTCATCGACGCGGGCGTCTGGAAGTCGAACCTCCGCCAGCTCGCCCGCCAGCGGATGGACGAACACGGCTGGAGCTGCGACTGTATCCGGTGTCGGGAGGTCGGGATGAACGACGACCCGCCGAAAAACGTCGAGCGCGACGTGCTGACCTACGAGTCGGGCGGCGGCACCGAGCAGTTCATTAGCTACGAGGACCCGGACCAGGACCTCCTGGTCGGGTTCTGTCGGCTCCGCTTCCCGAACGACCCGGTACGAAACGAACTCCGAAACGCGGCCATCGTGCGCGAACTCCACGTCTACGGGCCGATGGTTGAAGTCGGTCGCGAGAGCGCGGACTGGCAGCACAAAGGCTACGGCGGGAAGCTCCTCCGGCACGCCGAGGCGATGGCCGCCGACGCCGGCTACGACAAACTCGCCGTCATCAGCGGCATCGGCGCGCGCGAGTACTACCGCAACCGGGGCTACCGGCAGGACGGCCCGTACGTCTCGAAGCGGCTCTGAGG
>NZ_QZWE01000012.1:0-99230 GCF_003602035.1 Halococcus sp. IIIV-5B
GGTCGGTCCGCGCCGGGCGAGCGCGTCAAGTGCCTCCAACCCCTTCCACACACAATGAGTGATACCCAGTCGGGCCCGCTCCAGCCGGACCGACCCGGCGCGGACCGACCCTTCCGCGTCGAGGCCCCCTTCGACCCCGCGGGCGACCAGCCCGAAGCCATCGAACAACTCGCCGATGGCTTTCTAAATGGAATGGATGCCCAAACACTCCTCGGGGTCACGGGCTCGGGCAAGACCAACACCGTCTCGTGGGTCATCGAGGAGATCCAGAAACCCACGCTCGTCATCGCCCACAACAAGACCCTCGCCGCCCAGCTCTACGACGAGTTCCGGAACCTGTTCCCCGACAACGCCGTCGAGTACTTCGTCTCGTACTACGACTACTACCAGCCCGAAGCCTACGTCGAGGCTTCCGACACCTACATCGACAAGGACGCCTCGATCAACGACGAGATAGATAGACTTCGCCACTCCGCGACGCGCTCGCTTCTCACCCGGGACGACGTCATCGTGGTCGCCTCCGTCTCGGCCATCTACGGGCTGGGTGACCCGGAGAACTACATCGATATGCGGCTCGAACTCGACGTCGGGGACACCATCGACCGCGACGAGTTGTTGAAAGACCTCGTCGACCTCAACTACGAGCGCAACGACGTCGACTTCACCCAGGGCACGTTTCGGGTGCGCGGCGACACCGTCGAGATCTTTCCGATGTACGGCCGGTTCGCCGTTCGCGTCGAGTTCTGGGGCGACGAGATCGACCGCCTCTCGAAACTCGACCCGATGGAGGGCGAGGTCAAGAGCGACGAACCCGCGGTCCTGATCCACCCAGCCGAACACTACTCGATCCCGGAGAACACCCTCGACACCGCGATCAACGAGATCGAGGGGCTGATGGAGGAACGCGTCTCGTACTTCGAGCGCAACAACGACCTCGTGGCGGCCCAGCGGATCGAGGAACGCACCACCTTCGACCTCGAGATGCTCCGCGAGACGGGCTACTGCTCCGGCATCGAGAACTACTCCGTCCACCTCTCGGACCGCGAACCAGGCGATGCGCCCGCCACGCTCCTCGATTACTTCCCCGACGATTTTCTGACTGTGATCGACGAGTCCCATCAAACCGTCCCGCAGATCCGCGGCCAGTTCGGCGGTGACAAGTCCAGAAAGGACTCGCTGGTCGGGAACGGCTTCCGGCTCCCGACCGCCTACGACAACCGCCCGCTCCGCTACCCCGAGTTCGCCGAACGAACGGGCCAAACCCTCTTCGTCAGCGCGACGCCGGGCGACTACGAACACGAGCACTCCGAGCAGATCGTCGAACAGATCGTTCGCCCGACCCATCTCGTCGATCCCGAAGTCAGCATCTCGCCGGTCGAGGGCCAGATCGACGACCTGCTCGAACGCATCAACGACCGCACCGCGAACGACGAACGCGTGCTGGTGACCACCCTCACCAAACGGATGGCCGAGGACCTCACCGAATATCTCGAGGAGGCGGGGATCGCGGTCGAGTACATGCACGACGAAACGGATACCCTCGAACGCCACGAACTCGTTCGGGGCCTCCGACTCGGCGAGTTCGACGTGCTCGTGGGCATCAACCTTCTCAGAGAGGGCCTCGATATCCCCGAAGTCTCGCTCGTCGCGATCCTCGACGCCGACCAAGAGGGCTTCCTCCGCTCGGAGACCACCCTCGTCCAGACGATGGGTCGTGCGGCGCGGAACGTCAACGGCGAGGTCGTGCTCTACGCCGACGACGTCACCGACTCGATGCGCTCGGCGATCGACGAGACCCAGCGCCGTCGCGAGATCCAGACCGCGTTCAACGAGGAGCACGGCTTCGAGCCCCGAACCATCGAAAAGGAGGTCAGCGAGACCAACCTCCCGGGCTCGGAGACCGACACCGGCCGCACGACCGACCTCGAACCCGACTCCACCGACGAGGCCCGCGAACTCGTCGCCGACCTCGAAGACCGGATGGACGAGGCCGCGGGGAGTCTCGAGTTCGAACTCGCCGCCGACATCCGCGACCGGATCCGCGAGCTCAGAGTCGAGTTCGACCTCGCGGGCGAGGACGGTGTGCCGCCCGAAGAGGACGGCGTGCCACCGGAGGCCGAGTTCTGATCACCAATTAGGTGTGCGGTCCCTCGCTCACCGTCCGCTCCGTGTCGTTCACGTCATTCGAGACCCACGGAGGCAACGGCAGCCGAACTCGCCGCGAGCCCGAGCAAGAACACATCGAACGAGAGGGACTGCTCGACCGTGGCGACGAACCCACCCAGAACGACGACGCTTGCTGCCAGTGGGAGCCCGTTCTCCCGTATCGTGTTTCGCCTCAGTACCCGATAGATGATCCCGACCGCACCGCCCACGGCGAAGATACCGAGCAGAACCAGAATCGTGTGTCCGAGTCCTGGGGGCGCACCACCGGCTGGCATGATTCGATCTTCCCACCGGTCCACATCAACCTTCTACCGCTCCTAACCTACAGACGGGTCACGTATTCCCCGCTCCGTCGGGGTTTCCGCTCTTGTCCTTGTCGATCTTTCCCTCGCCGGGGTCGACCTCGCCGTCGCCGTCGAAGCCCGAATCGAGGAGTTCGTCGCTCGGCGTCGTGCCCTTGTCGTCGACGTAGACGTCGGCGTGGCCCTTCTCCATTCGGATGCCGTGCCAGTCGACACCCCACTCGGTCAGTCGGGCGATGGTCTCCTGGGCGGCCTCCCAGGGGCGGGCGGTCCAGATGATGATGGTGTTGCCCTTCCGGTACTGGTAGTTCACCCACTCGACCATCTCCTCGTTCGGGTCCTCGGGCTCCTCGGTGATGTAACCCTCCTCGCCCGCGGTCAGCGTCTTGTCGAAGTCCACCGCGATGCGGGTGTGGTCGCCGTCGAACGGCTCCTCGCCGTCGGTCATCACGCCCTCGGATTCCCCGTCGGACCCGCCGTCGGATTCGTCGCTCATCGGTTCGACCTCGCCGCCCAGCGGGTTATACCCTCGGCTGTCGAGAGAACATCTGAACGTGCTACAGCCGCCCCCGGATCGTCTCGGCGGTCTTCGCGCCGACGCCCGAGACGGTTTGGAGTTCGTCGGGCGAGGCCCCGCGAACCCCGTCGACGCTCCCGAATCGCCGGAGGAGGCGTCGTCGGGTCTGTGGCCCGACCCCGGGCACGTCGTCGAGCACCGTCTTCACCTCATCGCGGAGGCTCTGGTGGTACTGGACCGCGAATCGGTGTGACTCGTCGCGGACCCGCTGGAGCAGGCGGCGCTCGGGCGCGTCGGACGGCCACGAGAAGCTTTGGTTCGGGGTGATGACTCGTTCTTCGGCCTTCGCGAGCGCGATAACCGGGACGTCCCAGCCCACCTCGTCGAGCGCGTCGCGCGCCGCGTTCAACTGGCCTTCGCCGCCATCGATCAGGAGCAAATCGGGGTCGGGTCGGTCGTCTTCCGCGTGCCCGCTGGCACGTTCGACCGCTCGGCGCGCGCGCCACGCGACGAGGCTCCGCATGTTGGCGTAGTCGTCGTTCTCGTCGTCGAGCTTCTTCCGTCGGTAGTCCGACTTCTCGGGGCTCCCGTCCACGAAGGTGACGTCGCTGCCTACCACCGCTCGGCCGTGGGCGTGGCTCACGTCGAACCCCTCGATCCGGTTCGCGCGCTCGATCCCGAGCGCGTCGGCGAGCGCCGCGGTGCCGTCGGGCTCCCCACGCCCGCGTCGGGCGTTCTTCAGTGCGAGCTCGACGAGGGTGGCCTCCCGTCCCGCACCCGGCACTCGAACCGAGACACCTTCGGTGTCGAGCCACGCGTCGAGTTCGTCGTCGACGAACGGTTCGGGGAGGAGCAACGCGTCCGGCAGCGTTCGCTCGGCGTAGTACTGGACGATGAACGCCGCGAGCACGCTCCCGACGCCCTCGTCGTCGTCATCGTCGGGTACGGAGAGGGTGTGCTGGTCGCGCTCGACGAGCTGGCCGCGCTCGCTGTGGAGCCGCGCGACGGTGGCGCGCTCGCCCTCCACGACGACCCCGAGCACGTCGACCTCCTGTTCCGGCGACTGGGCGGCCACCGCCTCGCCCGCGCCCTCGTGGAACGACTCGACCACTTCGAGTTTGTCCCGGAGGTTCGCGGCGCGCTCGAAGTTCTTCTCCTGGGTCGCCGCCTCCATCCCCCCTCGCAGTGGGTCGGCGAGCACGCCCGTGCTCCCCTCGAAGAATTGTACTACCGATTCGACGTCCGCGAGGTAGGCTTCCGCGCCGATCTCGCCGGTACACGGCGCGGTACAGAGCCCGATGTCGTGGTCGAGACACGGGCGGTCGCGGCCCGCGAACTTGTACTCCGAACAGCCCCGCAGCCCGTAGGTCTCCCGCAGCGCCTTCACGACCACCTCGACCCGGCCACGCTCGGTGTAGGGCCCGAAGGCGGTCGACCCGGGGTCCGGGTCCCGAGTGATCTCGATCCGGGGGAATTCGTGGTCGGTGAGCTGGACCAGTGGATAGGACTTGTCGTCCTTCAGTCGGACGTTGTAGCGCGGGCCGTGGCGTTTGATGAGGTTGGCTTCCAGCAGGAGCGCCTGGGTCTCGGTGTCGGTGACGGCGACCTCGACCTCGTCGGCGCGCGCGACCATCTTCGCGATCCGGTGGGAGCGTGGGTCGGCGTACGACCGGACCCGGCTCGCGAGGTCGACGGCCTTCCCGACGTAGAGGGTGGTTCCGTTCTCGCGGAACTGGTAGACGCCCGGTTCGCGCGGGAGGTCGCCGGCGCGCTCGCGGACGCTCTCGATATCCATCGAACGAAAACAGGCGTGCGAGGCGCTTCAGTCTGACGCGTTCTCCTCGCGCTGGGCGGCCTCGGGGCCGTGGCCGTCGAGGCTGATGATGTTCTCGCGCCCGATCGAGAGCTTCTGGATGCTCCCGTCGTCGTTCATCGAGGAGAGCAGTCGGCTGACCTTCGCCTTCGACCACTCGGTCTCCTCGACGATCCGGGTCTGTTTCATCCGGCCACCGTGGCTCCGGAGCAACGCCAGCACGCGGTCGGCGTCGGTCAGCGGCTCCGGTGGCTCGGTGGGTGCCTCGGGCTCCGGCGACGACTCCTCGGTCGTCTCGGACGGCGGGTCGGGGTCGGGGTCCTCGTCCGTGGCCCGCCACCGGGCGAACACCTCCCGCCAGCCGCGCCGGAGCAGCACGAACCCCCCGACGACCAGCCCGACGACGACGAGCGCGGCGACGGCGAGCCAGAGCGGCGTGAGGTCGCTCGTCGGGTTCGTCCCGAGGGCCCGTTCGGCGCTATCGCTCAATCCGTCGCCGTCGCTGTCGGCACGGGTCGGGTCGGTTCCGCGCTGGATCTCGACCCCGTCCCGGATCCCGTCACCGTCGCTGTCGGGGTTCTGTGGGTCCGAGCCGTACTTGTTCACCTCCTCGCCGTCGAGGAGGGTGTCGGCGTCCATATCACGGTTCGAGACGTTGTAGCCCGCCTCGACCTCCCGGGTGTTCGTGAGCCCGTCGCGGTCGAAGTCACCGCCGCGTCGGAGGACGGTCACCGGGACCCGCTCGCGGTCGAGCACCGTCGTGTTGCTCCGGATCGACCGGTTCCTGACCTCGACGACGAGGGCCTGTCGGCCCGTGACGTTGGCCGGCCAGGTGACGTTGGCGAAGTCGACGGTGTCGTTCGTGCCGCTCGAAAGCGCCAGGGACTCACACTCGTCGACGAGCGCCCGGCTCGGTTCACCCGGTCGTTGTGACTGGAGACAGACGCCGTAGTTGCCGTTCCCGGTGCCGGCCGACCGGTCCGCAACCGTCACGCTCGCGTTGATCGATTCGTCGACCCAGAGATACGTCGACCCGTTGGGGGTCTCGGGGGTGTCGATGACGCCGCCGCCGGTTATGGTCACGTCCTCGACCCCGGTGCGCGCCGGCTGCGCACCGGCGGGGACGACGGCAATGACGGCGCTCACGAGCACCACCGCACAGAGCAGCCCCGCCACGACGCGCGCGCGCTCGCTCATCCTCGCTTACGTTCGACACCCATCCGGTATTACGCTGTCGGTGGCGGATACGCGGCCCCACACAGGCGTCAGACGGGACGTGAGCACTGGTCACGGTCGCACCCGTCGAGCGCGAAACCCGGGGCTCGGACGGTGAGAACGAAAGAAACGGTCGCAGTGAGCGACCGACTGCCACGCAATTCGTTTTCGAGAGGGCTGGGGACCTACGTTAGGCCGCCATCGTCGTCTCGGAGCCGTTCATCATCATGGAGGTGTCTTCCATGCTGGTACCCATCTCGGTGCCCATCATGTCGGTCTCTTCCATGCCGGTCTCCATCATGGAGGTGTCTTCCATCATCTCGGTCTCCTCCATGCCGGTGCCCATCTCGGTCTCCATCTCGGTTTCCTCGCCACCCATCATCTCGGTGGTCTCTTCCTCAGCCATCGCGCTGGTCTCCTCCATCGCGCCGGTGTCCTCGCCACCGCTCGTACCGGCTTCCGTGCCGTTGCTGCCACTGTCACTACCGCTGGAACAGCCGGCGAAGATGAGCATCGTCGCAACGAGACCAACAGCCAACACGCGCTTTGGGTTCGCTTTCAGCGCGTCGATCAGTTTGTGTATCATGCTTTCTGCGTTCTTCACTCACAACCGGGTGTCATATAAATAGTCCCATCCGTTCCGGACTGTTGCGGACTGTTACGAGGCCCGAAGCCGCGTTTTACGTCGGTTTCCGCGAAACAGTCCCGAAACCGTCTGACGCCCGACCGACGAAGGTCGTTCGGAAGCGACCCCCGACTCGTGGTCGCTCCGACGACCCGGTATCGCGCCGGTCGGCTGCGTCGGCTATCGGTTTCGGGCGGGACGATGAAAAGGCTCATAGCGACCGGCGGGGATCGAACCCACATGACGGCCATCGAACTCGATGGTGTGACGAAGCGCTACGGCGGCGGGCTGGGCCGTGGCGGCGGGTCGGTCGAGGCGCTCTCGGACCTCGACCTCCGGGTTCGTGAGGGCGAGATCTACGGTTTCCTCGGCCCCAACGGCGCGGGGAAGTCGACCACGATCGACATTTTACTGGATTTCACGCGCCCGACGGCGGGCACCGCACGCGTTCTGGGGCACGACGCCCAGAGCGAGACCCTCGCAGTCAGGGAACGCATCGGCGTGCTCCCCGACGGCTTCCAGACCTACAACCGGCTCACGGGTCGCCAGCATCTCGAGTTCGCGATCGACTCGAAGAACGCGACCGAACGCCCCGAGGCGGTCGCCGAACGCGTCGGCATCCCGGACGCCATCGACCGCAAGGCCGGCGGCTACTCGAAGGGGATGACCCAGCGCCTCGTGCTGGGGATGGCGCTGGTGGGCGAGCCCGACCTCCTGATCCTCGACGAACCCTCGACGGGGCTCGACCCGACGGGCGCACGCGAGATGCGCGAGATCATCGAGGCCGAACGCGACCGCGGCGCGACGGTGTTCTTCTCGAGCCACATCCTCGGGCAGGTCGATTCGGTCTGCGACCGGGTGGGGATCCTCCGGAACGGCGAACTCGTCGCCGAGGACTCGATCGAGGGGCTCCGCGAGGCCACCGACGCCGACGCGACGCTCGTCGTCGAGGTCGACCGGGTTCCCGACGGCGTGCTCGACGACGTGGAGTCGCTCTCGGCGGTCTCCGACGCCCGTGCCGACGGCAGGACGATCACGATCTCGTGTGAGGACACGGCGAAGACGCAGGTCCTCGGCACGATCGAGGATAGCGGTGCCACGGTCGAGGACTTCACCACCGAGGACGCCTCGCTCGAAGACCTCTTCGTCGCCTACACCGAGGACGGGGGACCGAACTCGCGAGGATCCGCCGTTCCCGACGAAACCGAGGTCCGACAGTGAGCTCGCTCACCGTCGCGAAGAAGGAGTTCCAGGACGCGATCCGGTCGCGGTGGCTGATCGGGCTGACGGTGCTGTTCGTGGTGTTCGCGGGGGGATTCACTCTCGCGCTCCCCTCGCTCCTCGGTTTGCTGCTCGGACCGACCGTCGACACCGCGACGACGGGCGTGCTGTTGACCGCCATGGGCGGCTCGACCACGCTCTTGATCCCGTTGATCGGGCTCGTGGTGGGCTACAAATCGATCGTCGGCGAGCGTGACTCCGGGAGCCTCAAACTCCTGTTGGGGCTGCCCCACACCCGCCGGGACGTGGTGATCGGCAAGCTCGTCGGGCGCTCCGCGGTGGTGGCCGTCTCGACGCTCATCGGGTTCGTGGTGGCTGCAGTCGTGGGTGTCGCGGTCTACTCCTCGTTCGCGGTCGGGACGTTCCTGACCTACACCGTTCTCGCGGTGGTCCTCGGGGTCGTCTTCATCGCGATCGCGACCGGGTTCTCGGCGGGCGTGCGTTCGACGACGTGGGCCCTTCTCGGAGCGGGCGGTCTCTACCTCCTGTTTCAGTTCGTCTGGGGGCTCATTCCGACCGTCGTGCGATACGTCATCAACGGGTTCTCGCTCCCGAGCCTCGCCCAGCCCCCGAACTGGCAACTGTTCTTCTCGTTGCTCAACCCCCAGACCGCGTTCATCTCCGCCGCGGCGGCGGTGATCCCCTCGATCAGCGGTGTCGCTACCGCCCTCGACAGCCCGCCGATCTACCTCCAGAACTGGGTCGGGTTCGTTATCCTCGCGGCGTGGATCGTCGTTCCGATCACCCTCGGCTACCTCCGGTTCAACGGCACGGACCTCTAAGCCACGGACTCAGACCGGTTCGATACCGTACTCGTCGAGCAGGTCGACGAACTCGGACTCGGTGAGCTCCGGGACGTCTTCAGCGGCCGCGTCGTCGCGTTTGGTCTGCCCCGGCTCGTCGCCGACCACGAGGTAATCGGTGTTGCCGGAGACGCTCCCCGTACTGTTCGCGCCGTGGCGTTCGACGAGCGCTTCGGCCTCCTCGCGTGTCGAGTCCGCCAGCGCGCCGGTGAAGACGAACGTCAACCCGTCGAGTTCGTCGCCACCGGCTTCGGTCGCCTCCGTCTCGGGCTCGATACCGCGCTCGCGGAGCCCCGCTATCGTCTCCCGGTTGCGTTCGCTCCCGAAGAACTCGTGGACCTCGTTCGCGACCCGCGGTCCGATATCGGGGACCGCCTGTAGGTCGTCCTCGCTCGCGTCCATCACGCTGTCGAGGTCGCCGAACGTCCGGGCGAGCGCCGTCGCGGTCGTCGAACCCACCTCCGGGACCCCGAGCGCGGTGATGAAGTCCGAGAGCGCCGGCGTCTTCGAGGCGTCGAGTTCGGTACGGAGGTTCTCGGCGCTCTTCTCACCCCAACCGTCGAGCGCGGCGAGGTCCGCCGTCCGGAGATCGTAGAGGTCGGGTATCGACTCGACGAGGCCCGTCTCCAGAAGCTGTTCGATCCGTTCCTCGCCGAGCCCCTCGATATCGAGCCCGCCGCGGCTGGCGTAGTGTTCGACCGCGCGCTGGAGCTGGGCGGGACAGGATATCCCGCCCGTACAGAACGCGAGCGGGCCGTCGCGCTCGATCGCGCTCTCACACTGCGGACAGTGGTCGGGGAACGCGAAGGTACCCTCGCCGCCGTCCTCGACCACCTCGACCACGTAGGGGATGACGTCGCCCGCGCGTTTGAGACGTACCCGATCCCCGACGTTCGCGCCGAGCGCTTCGAGTTCGCCGGGGTTGTGGAGGGTGGCGCGTGAGACCTCGACGCCGCCGACCTCGACGGGGTCGAGCAGCGCGACCGGCGTCACGCGGCCCGTCCGACCGATCTGGACCGTGATGTCCGTGATCGTCGTCACCTCGGTCCGGGCGGGGAACTTGTAGCCGTAGGCCCATCGGGGGGCCCGCGAGGTCGATCCGAGTTGTTCGCAGGCCGCGAGATCGTTGACCTTGAAGACGGTGCCGTCGATCTCGTAGTTCAGGTCCTCACGGTCCTCGCCGAGCCGGTCGCGATACGTGATGGCGCCCTCGATGTCGGGGACGACCTCGATCCGGTCGTTGAGCGGCAGGCCCCACTCCCGGAGCCGCTCGTACTGGCTCGCGTGGGTCTCGAACTCGTAGGAGGCGTCGAGCACCCCGAAGACGAAGCAGGCGAGCGGCCGTTCGGCCGTGACCGAGGGGTCGAGCTGTCGGAGGGTGCCCGCAGCGGCGTTCCGGGGGTTCGCGAAAGGCTCCTCGTCGCGCTCGACACGCTCGCGGTTGTAGTCGGCGAACGCGTCGCGCGGCATGTAGACCTCGCCGCGCACCACGAGATAGTCGGGGTACTCGCCCCGCAGCCGCTGTGGGATCGCCCGGATGGTACGGACGTTCTGGGTGACGTCGTCGCCTTCGTAACCGTCACCCCGGGTTGCGGCGCGTTCGTATCGCCCGTTCTCGTAGACCACCTCGACCGACAGCCCGTCGAACTTCGGTTCGCAGACGTACTCGATCTCGACACCACTCTCGGTGTCACCCTCGAAATCCGTCAGCGATTGCTGACCGTCGTCCTCCTTTCCGCCTTCGCTCTCGGCTCCACCTTCGCCGCCGAGGCCGCGCCGTACCCGTTCGTCGAAGGCCCGGACGTCCGCGGCCTCGCCGCTCGAATCGATCGAACCCATCGGCGCGACGTGCTCGACGGTTTCGAGCTCGTCGAGCGGCTCGCCCCCGACGCGCTGGGTGGGGCTGTCGGGGTCGGTGAGGTCGAATTCGTTCTCCAGATCCTGGAGCCGGGTGAACAGCGCGTCGTAGGTTCGGTCCGGTATCCTCGGGTCGTTCTCGGCGTAGTACCGATAGTCGTGGTGACGGATCGCCTCGCGGAGCCGTTCGACCTGCTCGCGTGCGTGTTCCTCGTCGATATCGTCGAGCTCCTCGAACTCCGTGGACGGGTCGCGGAGGTAGGGATTCTCCGTCCCGTCTGCGGCGTCGGCGGTCATTACCGCGGCTACTCCTGGGGTCCGCTTAGGCGGTTCGTCTCGGGTCGGCCGCGGTGGCGATCCATCGTCGCATCGGCATTCGGGAGCGCACGGGAGCCCGGCAAGATGAGACGGCAACGACGGGGCTTATGTGAGGCCCGAACCGACCCCGGAGCATGAGCGACGACGAGTTTCTGCTCTTGAATCCCGGCCCGGTACCCGTCACCGACGCGGTTCGGGAGTCGATGGACGCGCCGATGGTCTCGCACCGCTCGGCCGACTTCGAGGACGTCTACGCCCGCGCTCAGTCGGGAATCGAGTACGTCTTCGAGCACTCGACGCCCGACGGCAGTGCGAGCGACGCGGCGGGCACGGGATTGGTGCTCAACGGCACCGCGAGCCTCGGGATGGAGGCGGCGGTCTCGAACCTCGTCGACCCCGAGGACGAGGTCGTGGCGCTCGTCAACGGCAAGTTCGGACGGCGCTTCGCCCGGATCGCCGAGCGCTACGCCGACACCACCCGGATCGAAGCCGAGTGGGGGGGCTGTTTCGACCTCGACGCGATCGAGGCGGCCGTCACCGACGACACCGCGCTGGTGACGATGGTCCACAATGAGACCAGCACGGGAATCTTGAACCCAGTCGAAGCGGTCGGGGAACTCGCCACCGAAAACGACGCTCGGTTCGTCGTCGACGGCGTGACCTCGGTCGGCGGGGACGTCTTCCGACCCGACGAGTGGAACGTCGACATCGCGGTCACGGACGCTCAGAAGGCGCTCGCGGCACCACCGGGTCTCAGTGCGGTCTACGTCACAGAGGAGATCGAGGACCACCTCGATGGCGAGCGCGGGCCGTTCTACGCCGACCTGCCGCGGCATCTCGACAAGGCCGCGGACGACCAGACACCGTTCACGAGCGCCGTCCCGCTCTTCCGGGCGCTCGCGGTGGCGGTCGAGGAGATCGAATCGGAGGGGATGGAGACCCGGATCGCGCGCCACCGTGCCCAGGCGGCGGCCTTCCGCGAGGGCTTCTCGGCGATGGGGCTCGAGAAATTCCCCGACCTCGACGAGGCGAGCGACTACTCGAACACCGTCACGTCGGTCTCGCTTCCCGAGTCGGTCCGGGAGGCTCCCGAGGAGTTCTTCGGGGCCGTCTCGGAGCGGAACGTCTCGATCAGCGGCGGGCAGGGCCATCTCGGTGGGGAGATCTTCCGGGTGAGCAACATGGGCCACCACGCCGACGACCAGGTGCTCCGTGGGGTTCGTACCGTTGGCGAGGCGCTCTCGGACGTGGGTTTCGACGCCGACATCGAGGCGGGACTCGACGCCGCGCGAGACGAACTGTAGTCGTCGCTATTCTTCGTCGTCGTACTCGACGTCGATCGTCGTCCAGTCGGACTCGTCGGTGGCGGCGGCGTCGTCGGACTCCACCGTGAACTCGTCGAGCTGTTCGGAGTCGACCGCACCCTGCAGGTCCTCGACGAGTTCCTGGGGGTTGGTGTACTCGACGAACGCCGAGACCGCGACCTCGCCGACCCGGCCGCCGACCTCGCTGCCGACGGACTCGCGGACGATCCGGCCGAAGAGGCTGGTGTTGCTGACGCCACGGGCGGCCGCCCGACCGAGTATCGCACCGAGGGCCTTCCCGAGCCGTTCGTACTCGACCGCGTCGTCGAGCGGTGCGCCCTCCACCAGCGCGTCGATGTCGATGCTTTCGAGCAGGTCGGCCACGGTGTCGCCCGCGAAGTAGGCGTCGAGCCCCCGCTCGATCGCTCTCTCGGCAGTGTCGTCGCTCATATCCCCGCTTGGGGCTCCCTGCGGATAGGCGACGTGCTGGCACACGCAAACGGCGACGGGAGTGTCTGGGGTTCTGAGGCCACCACGGGCCATCCGGAAACGATCTCGACCGCGGTGGCGCGCGCTCGCGGACACTGTGCGAGGGATGAGCATCGCAGTGAGTGAGCCGCAGGCGAACGAGCGAGAAGCGCAGTCGGCTGGGGAGGTATGTGGCTGTCGCGGGGCGGCTTTCAGAGAAATCAGCGATCGCACCCAGAGAAGATGAAGTTCCCGCGAGAGGGGGCAGATGAGGAGCACGGTCAGCTGGAGAGGCGGTAGTGTGTAGCGGTTGCGTGGCGGGGCGGTAGCGGAAGCGTGGGGATTGTACCGCGAACGAGCGCCATAGGCGCGAGTGAGCGGCAGTTTTTAGTCCAGGTTTTACAAGGAGTGGTTGGCTCGCGAAGCGAGCCAACCCGACGCAGAAAAAAGTGGGCGGCGAGACTTGCCGTAACTCGTGGTTATAGATGGCTGGCGATATATGCACCGTACACATGAGTGACGCCGAAGGCCGGGGCTTCGGGACGCGCTGTGTCCACGCGGGCCAGGACGCGGACGCGGCCACGGGCTCCCGCGCACCGCCGCTGTATCAGACCACCTCGTATACCTTCTCGGACGCCGACCGCGCCGCCGACCTCTACGCGCTCGAGGCCGAGGGCGACATCTACTCGCGGATCTCGAACCCCACCGTTTCGCTCCTCGAACGCCGTCTCGCCGACCTCGAAGGCGGGGTGGGCGCGCTCTGTACCGCCTCGGGGATGGCGGCGCTCGACGCCGCGACGCTCGTGCTCTGCGGGGTGGGCGACAACGTCGTGAGCGCCGCGTCGATCTACGGTGGTACGCACGCCTACCTCTCGCACACCGCGCGCCGGCGGGGGATCGAGGCCCGATTCGTCGACACCCTCGACCCCGCCGCCTACGACGAAGCCATCGACGAGGACACCGCCTACGTCCACTGCGAGACGATCGGCAACCCCTCGTTGGTGACGCCCGACCTCGACGCCATCGCCGAGGTGGCTCACGACAACGGGGTGCCGCTCCTGGTCGACAACACGTTCGCGACGCCCGCGCTCTGTCGACCGCTCGAACGCGGCGCGGACCTCGTCTGGGAGTCGACCACGAAGTGGCTCCACGGCTCCGGGACGACCATCGGGGGCGCGCTGGTCGATGGCGGCTCGTTCCCCTGGGCCGACTACCCCGAGAAGTACCCCGAGATCGGTGGTGAGAACCCCGCCTTCCACGGCCGGAACTTCGCCGAGAGCTTCGGCGAGCGGGCGTTCACCGCCGCCGCCCGCCAGCGCGCGGTCCGGAGCCTCGGTGACGGCCAGTCACCGTTCGACGCGTGGCTCACCCTCCAGGGGCTCGAAACGCTCGACCTCCGGATGGAGCGCCACTCCGAGAACGCACACCAGGTGGCGAAATTCCTCGACTCGCACGACGCGGTCAAGTGGGTGGCCTACCCCGGTCTCGAAAGCCACGAGACTCACGCCAACGCCCGGGAGTACCTCGACGGCGGCTTCGGCGGAATGATCGCCTTCGGGCTCGCCGGTGGCTACGAGGCCGGCAAGCAGCTGTGTGAGGACGTCGACCTCGCGAGTTTCCTCGCGAACGTCGGCGACGCGAAGACCCTCGTGATCCACCCCGCGAGCACGACTCACGCCCAGCTCTCGGCGGAAGACCAACGCGCCTCGGGCGTGACCCCCGACCTCGTGCGGCTCTCGGTCGGGATCGAAAACGCCGGAGATATCGTCGCCGACCTCGAAGGGGCGATAGAATGACGCGCGAGACGGTTTCGCTCGGGGCCTTTCGCTTCGAGTGCGGCGAGTCCATCCCGGAACTCGAACTCGCCTACGAGTCCTACGGGGAGTTCACCGGCGACAATGTGGTTCTGGTCTGTCACGCCCTCACCGGTAGCCAGCACGTCGCACGGGCGGGACGGAGCGCGACGGACGGAGCGGGCGGTTCGTCGGAAGCAGTGCGCGGCGGGATGGACCAAGCCCGAGCGTGGTGGGACGACGTCGTCGGCCCGGGCAAGGCCATCGACACAACCGAGCGGTTCGTGGTCTGTGTGAACGTCCCCGGCTCCTGTTACGGCTCCTCCGGCCCGACCTCGACGAACCCCGAGACGGGCGAGCCCTACGGCACCGACTTCCCCGCGGTCACCGTCGCGGACTGGACGCGCGCCCAGCGCCGGCTGCTCGACCACCTCGGGGTCGACCACCTGCAGGCGGTGGTCGGCGGCTCGGTCGGCGG
The DNA here is from genome assembly GCF_003602035.1 of Halococcus sp. IIIV-5B. Classification (NCBI taxonomy): domain Archaea; kingdom Methanobacteriati; phylum Methanobacteriota; class Halobacteria; order Halobacteriales; family Halococcaceae; genus Halococcus; species Halococcus sp. IIIV-5B. The sequence continues at coordinate 14,941 of NZ_QZWE01000012.1, forward strand.
GATGAACGCGCTCGACTGGGCCAAACGCTACCCCGAGATGGTCGACCGAGTGGTGCCCGTCGCGGCGGCCGCACGGCTCGACCCGCAGTGCGTGGCGCTCGACGGGGTGGCGCGCCGGGCGATCACGACCGACGAACACTGGAACGGCGGCGACTACTACGGCGCTACCGAACCCGACGACGGCCTCTCGCTCGCCCGCCAGATCGGCCACGTGATGTACCTCTCGAAGGACTCGATGGAGCGGAAGTTCGGCCGGCGCGCCGCGGGTCGGGGCGCGGTTCGCGACGACTTCCCCGTCGACCCCGCCGCCGGCTTCTTCCCGTACCGGGACGTCGAGTCGTATCTCGACTACCAGGCCGGGAAGTTCGTCGAGCGCTTCGACGCCAACAGCTACCTCTACCTCACCCGCGCGATGGACAACTACGACCTCGCGGCGGGCTGTGCCTCCGAGACCGACGCGCTCGCGAACTTCGACGGCGAGGTGCTCGTGATGAGTTTCACCGGCGACTGGCACTTCACCACCGAACAGTCCGAGTCGCTCGCCGAGGCCTTCCGGACGGCGGGCGTCGACGTCGCCCACCACGTCGTCGACTCCGACCACGGCCACGACGCCTTCCTCGTCGAACCCGAGAACGTCGGCCCGCCGCTCCGGGACTTCCTCGACTCGGGGGTCGCCGGCCGCGCCGTCACCGACACCGAGGCCGAAACGGGACCCGCGTTCGCACCGGTCCACGCCAGCCTGTTCGGGGACTAACTTCACGACCCGAGCACGAAAAGTTCCGTCTCAGCATCACGAGTCGTTTTCCGCTGCATACCGAACGCGACCGACACAGCGGCGAGCTATCGGCCCGCCTTCCGCTTAGAGAACGTCCCGCGCTTCGAGCACGTCGCGGAGCTCGGCCATCGACTCGACCACGACGTCACAGTGGGGTTCGACGGCGGGTTTCGGGTCGTAGCCAACCGCGAGGCCCGCCGTGCGGAGCATCGGGAGGTCGTTCGCACCGTCGCCGACCGCGACCGTGTCCTCGACGTCGACTCCCGCGTTTCCGGCCACCGTCCGGAGCGCGTCGTCCTTCGTCCCCTCGACCAGCGGGCCGCTGACCTCGCCGGTGAGCCGCTCGCCGTCGAACTCGAGCTGGTTCGCGACGATGGTGTCGACCGGGGTCTCGTTCCGGGCGAGGACGTGCTCGACGCCCCGGCCGAAGCCACCCGTGAGGACCGCCGTGACGACGCCGGCGTCGTTGAGCACGTTGACGAGGTCGGCCGCACCGGGGTTGAGTTCGACCGCGTCGAAGGCGGCTTCGACGGCTTCAACGGGGAGCCCTTCGAGCAGCGCGACGCGCTCGCGGAGGCTCTCGGCGTACTCGATCTCGTCGTTCATCGCGCGCTCGGTGATGGCCGCCATCTCGTCGGCGACCCCACACTGCTCGCCGAGCAGGACCGTCATCTCCGAGTTCGAGAGCGTCCCGTCGAAATCGAACGCGACGAGGTTCATACCCACCCTTCGGGTCGAGCGGGTTCAACCTACTGGAGTCGGGCAGCGGTCCGGGAGCTACTCCCCGACGACCGCGATGGCGTACGTTCGGGCGGCTTCGGGGTCGGTGTCGAGCACCCTCATCGCCCTCCCTGCGGGTCTGAAGGCCACGAGGCCGGCGTAGGGCATCGCGTACGCGCTCGATACGCGGTCACGTGCGTCGCCGGCGAGTTCGAGCGACGGCGAGCCGTCCTCGTGACCGAGGGCATCGCGCGGGAGACCGTAGAACACCGACCCGTCGGGAACCGTCGAGACGGTCGTGCTGGCCCCGCCGAGCCCCCGAGTTCCCGAATCCCCGACGAGCGAGAGTGCGCTCGGATCGGGGACACCGTTCGCTTCCGCCGTGCGTACCCAGAGGTCGAAGACTTCCCTCGGGGCGAACCCGGAACGTGATTCGAGTCTACGGAGCCGCTTCCGCTGGGTGCGGTGGTCCGGGAAGGCCAGCACTTCCATCGATCGGTCGGGGGTCGCGAGGTCGAGCGCGACCGTCGTCGGGTCGCCGGCCGTCAGCGGTTCGTCGACGGTCGCGTGGCCGGCGCTGAACCGTTCGAGGTCGCGGTCGACGGCCGCGGCGGCTCCCTCGGTGAGAAAGCACGCGACGGTCGCCGGCATCGCGAGGGCCGCCGAGAGACGCGCACCGTCGCTTCGAGGCCGGGTCTTCACCCGGCATTCGAGCCGGCCGTCCGGGGCGAAACGCTCGCGCGGGAGGCCTCGAAAGATCGAGACGGTGCGGCCGTCGCGTCCGTAGGGGTAGTTCCCGTCGAGATAGCCGTCGAAGTCCCCGAGGAACGTCCACTCCCCGTCACGAGTTCGGGCCGAGAGTCGGTGGTCGTAGAACGAGAAATCCCGACCGACGAGCCAGAGGTCGATGGGGTCGCCCTTCGACCCGTTCTCCGAACCGGCTCCCTCGCCCCGGCGTTTCGACCGGAGCGCGGCGTAGGCGTACTGGTAGCGGTCGCGGGCGAAGGTGAGCGTGCTGGCGTGGGGTCCGTCGCGCGCCGCCGGCCCGCGGTTGGGGAGAAACGGGTCGAATCCCCGCTCGGTCGGGGTGTAGGCGGTCCGGGCGTACCAGCCGACTCCCTCGGCTCCCGCCCCGAGCGCCACCCGGAGGTCCATCCAGACGTCCTGTTTGCTGGGGGTGTAGCGCGGGTCGATGGTGTGGGCCTGGCCGAGGAACGTCACCGGCCGGCCGTCGGTCGCCGTTCGGGCGTTGCTCACGAGGCTCTCGACGGCCCGGTTCGCCGGTTCGGGGCCTACGTCCTTCGCGTACCAGCCCCGGTAGAAGTCGGTGAAGGTGAACGCCGGCAACGCGTCGCGCGCCCGCAAACCATCCGTGAGCTCCACGAACGTCTTCGGCTGTTTGCTGTCGACGAGGTACGGGAAGTGGACGAAGACCCCGACGTCGACATCGGGGGCGACCTCGGCTACCTGCTCCCGCTGGTCGGTGAAGATCCGCGGCCCGAGGCGTTCGAGGTTCGAGACGGCCTGGTCGTTCCAGGCCCCGCTCTCGACCCACCGGCCGCCGACGGGAGCCTCCTGCCAGAGTATGACCCGACCGTTCGGAAAGGATTCGGCGTAGCTCGCGGCGACCGTCGCGAGCCCGTCGAGGTGTCGACGACGCGCCTCCCCGTCCGCGACGAACGCGGTCGCATCGAGCGACTTGAGCACGCCGACGTTGATCCACGCCTCGACACCGTGACGTTCGGCGACGGCGAACGCGGCTTCGAGGGCCGGCACGTCGTCGATCCCGGCGTCGGCCTTCGCGATGACCACCGCGAGGTCGTGGCGGCCCGCGAAGGCGAAGAGGTTCTCGCGGACCCGCTCGTCGCGCCAGAGCGCCTGCTCGGCCCAGACGAAGTCCCTGGGGTCGGCGGTAGCTTCCCCGTTAAAACTGCTCCCAGTCGTGGTTCGGTCGGGGGCTCCACCGCCCAGGGTCGCATCCGGGCGGCGACCCAGCTCGGTCACGCCCGCACAACCCGAAAGCGAGAGCGCGCCGGCCGCCGCGGTCGTGCCGAGGAACCCCCGTCGATCCATTCCCCGTACCTCCGCCTACCATCCGAATAAACACTCGGGTGGTGCGCTCCGACCCCGTCGGTCACGTACTGGAGCGGCGAATCGTGCACGTGAAGAAAGGGTTATGCCCGCCGCGTCGATGATTCGGGACATGAAGGTACTCGTGACGGACCCCATCGCCGAGCCGGGTCTCGACCGGCTCCGCGAGGCGGGCCACGACGTCGAAACCGCCTACGATGTCGAGGGTGACGACCTCCGGTCGGCGGTCGCCGACGCCGGTGCGCTGGTCGTCCGGTCGGGCACCGAGGTCGACCGCGAGCTGTTCGAGGCCGCACCGGAACTCACGATCGTCGGTCGGGCCGGGATCGGCGTCGACAACATCGACATCGACGCCGCGACCGAACACGGCGTGATCGTCGCCAACGCACCCGAGGGCAACGTCCGCGCCGCCGCCGAACACACCGTCGCGATGACGTTCGCCGCCGCGCGGTCGATCCCCCAGGCCCACGGCCGGCTCAAGCAGGGCGAGTGGGCCAAGAGTGACTATCTGGGGACCGAGCTCAACGGCGCGACCCTCGGCATCGTCGGCTTCGGCCGCGTCGGCCAGGAGGTGGCGAAGAAGCTCGACGGCCTCGGGATGAACCTGGTGGCCTACGACCCCTACATCTCGGAGGAGCGCGCCGGCCGGCTGGGTGCCGAACTCGTCGAACTCGACGAGTGTCTCGAACAGGCCAACGTGCTGACCCTCCACACCCCGCTCACCCCCGAGACGGAGGACCTGATCAGCAGCGACGAACTCGACCGGATGGACGGTGGCTTCCTCGTCAACTGCGCCCGCGGCGGCGTCGTCGACGAGGACGCGTTGGCCGCTGCCGTCGACGACGGTACCCTCCGCGGGGCGGCGATCGACGTCTTCGCGGACGAACCCCTCTCGCCCGACAGCCCCCTCCTGCAGGCGGACGACGTGGTGGTGACCCCGCACCTCGGCGCGAGCACCCACGCCGCCCAGGAGAACGTCGCCACCGACATCGCCGACCAGGTGCTCTCGGCCTTCCGGAACGAACCGGTGATGAACGCGCTCAACGCGCCCTCGATGGACGCGAGCGCGTTCCCGCGGGTCCGTCCCTACCTCGACATCGCCTCGACGGCGGGGAAGATCGCCACCCAGTTGCTCGACGGCCGCGTCGAGGGTGTCGAGATACGCTACGCGGGCGAGATCGCCGAGGAGGAGGTCGACCTCGTGACCGCGAGCGCGCTCGAAGGCGTGTTCGAGCCGCTCGAATGGCAGGTCAACGCGGTCAACGCCCCGCGGATCGCCGACGAGCGCGGTATCGACGTCACCGAGTCGAAGACCCGCCAGTCCGAGGACTTCCAGAGCCTCGTGACGGTCACGGTGAAGAACGGCGACCAGGAGGTCGGGGTCTGCGGGACGCTGTTCGCTGGCGAGGACCCGCGGATCGTCCGGATCGACGGCTTCCGCGTCGACGCCATCCCCGCGGGCCACATGCTGGTCGCGCGCAACAAGGACGCCCCCGGCGTGATCGGATTTATCGGCACAGTACTAGGCGATTCGGACATCAACATCGCGGGGATGTTCAACGCCCGCGGCACCATCGGCGGCGAGGCGCTCACGGTCTACAACCTCGACCACGCCGTCCCAGAGGACCTTCGCGAACGGCTCGAAGCCGACGAGCGGATCATCGGAACCCGATACATCGCGCTCAACGGTACCGAGTAGCGATAGTTATTTCAGCTTCCTCCGAACATCACCTGACGAACTATCAATGAGTAGCGATAGAACCGGCGGATCCGAGGGATCGGCCGACGAGTACGGTGAGGGCCTCGGTGACGCGAGCGAGGGGCCACGGATCGAGTTCTACGGCGGGCGGTGGATGAGCGCGCTCCCGCTCGCGATCTTCGTGGTCTGGGCGGTGGTCCAGAGCGGGCTGCTCCAGGTCGGCGACACCTCCGGTCTGGTGATCGGCATGTTGATCGCCCTGATCGTTGGGATGTTCTTCGTCAAGGGCGATTGGAAGGACTACGCGAACACCATCTTCGAGGGGATGACCCAACCCGTGGCGGCGACCGCCATCGTGGCGTGGCTCTGGGCCGGGATGTTCGCCGACACGCTCCAAGCGGGTGGGTTCGTCGGCGGCCTCGTCTGGGCGGCGAACGCGCTCTCGGTCGGTGCGTCGCTCTTTCCCGCGATCACCTTCCTCCTCGCGGCGCTGCTCGCGACCGGCATCGGCTCCGGCTACGGGACAGCCGTGGCGTTCACGACCCTCTTCTTCCCGGCCGGCGTGCTCCTCGGGGCGAGCCCCGTGCTCATGTTCGGGGCGATCCTCTCGGGGGCGGTCTTCGGCGACAACCTCGCGCCGGTGAGCGACACCACGATCGTGAGCGCGGTGACCCAGGACGCCGACATCGGTGGCGTGGTCGCCTCGCGGTTCAAGTACGCCGTCATCGCGGCGGTCCTCGCGCTCGTCGGCTACGTCGTCGCGGGCACTACGATGGGGAGCCCGTTCGACGTCGGGCAGAACGCTCAGTCCCTGTTCGTCCAGAACAGCGACCCGCTTGGGCTCGTCCATCTCCTCGCCATCGGCGTCGTCATCGCCACCGCGGTGGCCGGTCGTCACATCGTCGAGGCGATCTCCTGGGGGATCATCGTCTCGATCGTCGCCAGCCTCGCCACCGGCCTCGCGTCGGTGAGCGACATTCTCGTCTTCCAGGCCCCGCGGAACTCGGGGATCGCCCAGTCGCTCTCGGGGCTGCCGTTCGTCGAACTCGTCGACACCGGGACCTCCGCGGTCGGCGGGAGCCTCTACACCGGGGCGACCGGCTTCTTCCCGCTGATCGTGCTCACGCTCGTGATCGTCGCGGGCGCACAGATCCTGGTTCGCGGCGGCGGCTTCGCGGCGATGCAGGACTGGCTTCTCAACACTGTGGCCACCAGCGTCCGGCGCGCCGAGACCACGATGGTGCTCGGGACGGCAGCGATCAACTCGATGATCACCATCAACACCGCCGCCGAGATCGCGATCGCCCCCTACATCGCCCGGATCGGCGAGCGGTTCAACATCAACGGCTACCGGCGGGCCAACATCCTCGACGCCAACACCTCGGCGCTCGGCTACATCTTCCCGTGGGGCGGCGGCGTGCTCGCGGGCTACACCGCGATGCTCGGGCTGCCCGACCAGTACGACTGGTTCACCCAGGCGATGCTCGTCAACCCCGCCCAGGTCTGGCCGTTCGTCTTCCACGGCTGGTTCCTCTTTTTCGTCTTCGTGGTCGCGGCCCTCTCGGGCTTCGGTCTCGAATACGTCTCCGACCGTGAGTCCGAGGAGGTGGCGCGGGTATGAGCCGCTTCGACGCGTTCACGGCGGGCTGGTCGTTTCGAACCACGACCCCGAGCTTCGAAGCGGGTGAGGAGATCACCGCCTTCGTCACGGGCTACGAGGACGGTGCGGGTGTGGCACGGATCGGCGACACCGTGCTCACGCTGACCGACGCCGCGCCGGAGCTCGTGGACACCCAGGTCGACCTCCGGATCGAGGAGTTCGACGACTCGGACCACACCGGTCGGGCGACGATTCTCTCGGACGACGGGAACTGAGCGGCTCTCCCCGTTCCCCTGTCGAATTGGGGGTCGAAAAATGACCGTCAGTGCCGGGTTCGGCTCGATCTACTGACTACTTTCCGACGCGCTCGACGAGGCGTTCGAGGTCGAGATGTCCCGCCCCGTGGTAGGCCTCGCCGCCGGGCGCGTCGCTCGCGGTCTCCCGGATGAGCGATTCGACCGCCTCGACGCTCGCGTCGGGCCGGAGCGAGCGCACGAGCGCGACCGCCCCCGCGACCTGCGGGGCGGCCATCGAGGTGCCCGCCTTCCAGCCGTAGCCCGGTTCGGTGTCGACGATCTCGCTCGGCCGGTTCACTGGCTCGTCCTCGTCGTCGTCCGGGCCGTCCTCGTAGGTCGTCTTCACGATGGTCGAGTAGACGAGGTCGCGCTCCGCCTCGGGGATCCTGTCGAGCGCGTCGCGGTCCGCGTCGCCGCCCGCGGCGCTCACGTCGACGGCGCTCCCGTAGTTGGTGTAGAACGCCGGGGAGTCCGTCGGGTCCTCGAGTCGATTCCCCGTCAACCACTTCTCCTCGTTGTCGCTGTGTTTGCCGCCCCAGCCACAGCCGATCGGGCCGGTCGCGGCCACGCCGAAGACGCCCTCGGCCTCCGTCGGGATGCTGAGGATCTCGCCGTATTCGGGGTGGGATCCGCTCATGTCGAGCTCGTCGTTGCCCGCGGAGTTGACGATGACCGTCCCCTGCGAGCGGACGTACTCGGCGACCTGTTCGGCGATACGGAGCTCTTCCCGCAGGTCTATTTCCTCCTCGTACTCGCGGTCCGGATAGACGTACGGCGCGGGGAAGCCGACGCTGTAGTTGATGGCGTCACAGCCCGCCTCGGCGGCCTTCACCCAGCCGGCGTAGCCGTCGCCCTGTTTGCCCTCCTGGCCGGAGAACATCCGGTAGGAGACGATCTCGGTGTCCGGGGCGGTCCCGAGCACGCCGCCGTCGGGACCGTCGTTGCTGTTCGTCGCGGCGATGATACCCGCGACGTGGGTCCCGTGGTCGCCGGCCCCGTTGGGCCGCCAGTCGTAGGGGTCCTCGGAGACGTTCTCCGAGAGCTCGTCGTTGACGACGTCCGCGAGGTCGGGGTGGGCGTCGTAGACACCCGAGTCGACGACGGCGATGCGGGTGCCCGCGCCGGTCGAGACGTCGTGGACCGACTTCCCGCCACCGGGTTTGCCGGTCAGGTCGTTGCTGACGTCCTGTTCGCGCTTGTCCCACTGGAACTCGCTGTTCGAGGGCGCGCCGTCGTGGTTGTGGCTCGACCCCTTACCGTCGGTGGTCGGCCCGTCCCGCGACTCGACGGCCCCGACGCGGTCGTCACCCCGGTCGATGACCCGGTCGGCGACCGTCGTGCCCGCCACCCGGTCCTGGTCGCCACGCGCGACCAGCACGTCCGCCTGCGAGAGGTCGTGGACGATCTCGACGTCGTCGGGAATCTCGGAGCGGTCGACGTCGCGGAGGTTGATGAAGAAGCGCGAGTCGGAGCGGCTCGCCGTCGCGGTGCCGACGCCGAGCGTCGCCACCCCGACCGCCGTCCCGGTCAACTGGAGGAACCGCCGTCTGTCGTATCGTCCCATAGCGACCGTTGTTATCGAGGAATCCGTGTTAAATATTCGTCTTCAGGAACTGAACGTATTGGGACGGCGCAACCGTCGTCGCCTCAGTTGAGCGTCCAGATCGCGTAGTTCAGCGCGGTGGCGAACGAGACCCACGCGAGATACGGTACCAGCAACGCCGCCGCACGGCGGTCGATTCGGGCGAAGAGCCCGATGGTGGCGACGATCGCGACCCAAAGCGGCACGATGACCACGAGCCCCAGCGCCGGCGATTCCAGCCCGAAGAAGGCGGGCGACCACGCGAGGTTGAGCACGAACTGGACCGCGAAGGCGACGAGGCCCAGCCGGACCCCGCGGCGGTCGAACCCCGCCCGCCAGACCAGCCACGCCGCGACGCCCTGGAGCGCGTAGAGCGCCGTCCAGACCGGACCGAACACCCAGTTCGGCGGGGTGAAGCCGGATTTCTCGATGGTGGTGTACCACGTCGCTATCTGGGGGCTCGTCACCAGCCCGGCGGCCGCGCCGAGGACGACACAGACCGCGACCGCGGCGACGACCGTGAGGAGCGGCCGGCGGTCGGGAAGCGCGGGCTGGGAGCCCTGTGTGATGGACATACGACCTATTGGGACGGCTACCGGTTAGCAGTATCGCCGTTATACCCCGCGCTCGACCGGCGACGCGTCCGTGACCGCTCCGAGTTCGGACCTTACTCGGCGAGATGACCGAGGATCGCCTCGGTGTCGTTCGGCACCGGCTCGGGGTCCCGACTAGCGGCGGCCGCCGCGTCGGGGTCCTTCAGGAGGTGGCCGGTCGTGAGACAGACCACGTCCTCGTCGTCGGCGACCACGCCGGACTCCCGAAGCTTCCGGAGGCCAGCGATGCTCGCCGCCGAGGCGGGTTCGACGCCGACGCCCTCCTCCGCGAGCGCGCGCTGGGCGTCGACGATCGCCTCGTCCGTGACCGCGACCGCCGTGCCCCCGGTTTCTCGAATTCCGGGCAGTGCCTTCCGGGCGTTGACCGGGTTCCCGATCCGGATCGCGGTCGCGCGGGTCTCGACCTCCTCCCAGCGTCGGGTGTCGTCCGACCCTTCTTCGATGGCCTCGACCATCGGCGCGGCCCCCTCGGCCTGGACTCCGGTGAGCATCGGCACCTCCTCCTCGGTGAGCGCGCCCGCCTCCACGAGCTCGCGGAAGGCCTTGTAGAGCGCGGCGGTGTTGCCGGCGTTGCCCACGGGCAAAACGATCCGGTCGGGGTAGCGACCGTAGTCGTCCCGAAACGCCTCCAGGATCTCGAAGCCGATCGTCTTCTGCCCCTCCAAGCGGAAGGGGTTGATCGAGTTCAGGAGGTAGGCTTCACCCATATCGGCGAGCTCGGCCACGATGTCGAGGCAGGCGTCGAAGTTGCCGTTGACTTCGAGGATCCGTGCGCCGTGGAGGGCGGCCTGCGCGACCTTCCCCGCCGCGACCTTCCCCGCCGGAAGCAGGACGAGGGTCTCGACCCCCGCACGGCCGCCGTAGGCCGCGAGCGCCGCGCTGGTGTTCCCCGTGGAGGCACACGCGAGGCGGTCGACACCGAGCTCCTGGGCGACCCGCACTCCGACGGTCATGCCCCGATCCTTGAAGCTCCCCGTGGGGTTCATCCCCTCGTGTTTGACCCGGAGGCTCCGGACGCCGACGTCGGCTTCGAGCCGCGGCACCTCGTGGAGCGGGGTGTCGCCCTCCGGGAGCGAGACACCCGACTCGAACGGCAGCGCGGCGGCGTAGCGCCAGACACCTCTCCCCGAGAAGTCCTCGAAGGTCGGGTACGCCTCGTAGCGCGCTTCGAGGAGGCCGTCACAGTCGGGACAGCGGTAGGTGGGTTCGTCGAACGGGGCGTTGGTTCGGCCGCACTCGATGCAGGCGAGCCAGACGCCGTCCGCGGCGGCTTCCGGGGCCGACGAGCCGAGCGAGAGCTCCGTCATTGGTCGCGAGAGACGCGCCGCGAGGAAAAGTGGGCCGGTTGTCGCGACCCGTTGCCGCAATCCTCAGAGCGCGTCGAGCAGGAAGGCGAGCAGTCCCTTCTGGGCGTGGAGACGGTTCTCGGCCTGCTGCCAAACGAGCTCGCGGTCGCTCTCGAGCACCGCGTTCGTGACCTCCTCGCCGCGGTGGGCGGGCAGGCAGTGCATCAAGCGTGCGTCGCTCCCCGCGAGGAGGTCGTCGTCGACCTGAAACCCACCCTCCTCGAACGCGGCGAGCTTCTCGTCTCGATTCCCATCCTCGCCCATGCTGACCCAGACGTCCGTACAGACCACGTCGGCGTCCGCGACCGCCGCCTCGGGGTCGTGGGTCACCGTCGGCGCGCTTCCGAGCTCCGCCGCCCGGTCGAGGACTGCCTCACTGATGCCGTATTCGGGTGGGGTAGCCACCGTGAGGCCGACGCCGGCGAGCGCACAGCCGAGGACGAACGACTGCGCGACGTTGTTGCCGTCGCCGACCCACGCGACGCTGGCATCGAAGCCGACCGTCTCGCGGATCGTCAGCAGGTCCGCGAGGGTCTGGCAGGGGTGGGCGTCGTCGGTCAGACCGTTCACGACCGGGACGCCCGCGTGGGCGGCGAGTTCGTCGAGGTCAGCATGATCGAACAGTCGAACCATGATGCAGTCGACGTAGCCCGAGAGCGTCCGAGCGATGTCCTTCAGCGGTTCGCGCCCGCCGAGGCCGATGTCGTCCGGACCCAGGAATATCGCGTGGCCACCGAGCTGGGTCATCCCGGTCTCGAAGGAGACCCTCGTCCTCGTCGAGGGTTTCTCGAAGACCATCCCGAGGGTCTTGCGTTCGAGGACGGGATGGGGCTCGTCGCGTTCGACCTGTGATTTGAAGCCGCTCGCGGCGTCGAGCACGGTTTCGAGCTCCGTTCGACTGAGATCGTCGATGTCGGTGAAGTGGCGAACGCCGCCCGCGTCGAGGCTCATCCGTCACTCTCCGCGACCCGGTCGGCGACGGCTTCGAGGACGGCGATGCTGTCGTCGTACTCGACGAGCGAGAGGTGTTCGTCGGGCGCGTGGTCGAGGTCGGAGTTCCCCGGCCCATAGGTCACCATCGGGCAGTCCCAGGTCTGATAGACGTTCATGTCGCTCGTCCCCGTCTTCCGGAGGAGCCGGGGGTCGCCGCCGGCCTTCCGGATCGCCCCGCGGAAGGCGCTCGCGAGCGAACTCCGTGGGTTCGTCATCACGGGCACGACCTCGTCGTGCCACCGGACGGTGCCGCCGTCGAGCTCGCCGTCGGCGGCCTCGCGGACCTCGTCGGTCGTCAGGCTGGGTGGCACCCGGAACTGGACCTCCATCGTGGCCTCGACCGAGAGCCCGTCGTCGGAGATCCCACCCTGGATCGCCGTCGGTTTGGTCGTCACGCGCTCGAACACCGGGGTCCATTCGTCGCCGTCGGCCGCCACGGCCTCGCCGACCCGGCTCCACCACTCGATCGCGTCCTCGATCGCGTTGTTGCCGGGGCGGGAGGTGTGCCCCGACTCGCTGGTGGCGACGTAGGTGCCGGCCAGCAGCCCCCGATAACCGAGGGTGATCCCGTCCCAGCCCGAGGGTTCGCCGTTGACGACCGCATCGGGCGGGTCGCGTGTCTCGACGAGGTGGCGCGCGCCGCGCGAGTCGGTCTCCTCGCCGACCACGCCCGCGAAGCTCACGCCGCTCTCGACGGCGGCGACCGCCATCGCGGCGAGCGGGCCGGTCGCGTCGACGCTCCCGCGACCCCAGAGGGATTCGACCCCATCGGTCTCCTCAACGCGGACCGGAATATCACCCGGCACGGTGTCGATGTGGGACGTCAGCAGGAGCGAGTCGTCTGCGGGCGCACGGACGTTGCCGACCTCGTCGAGCCACGCTTCGCGGCCGTGGGTCTCGAAGAACGAGACCAGCAGGTCGGCACCCGCCCGCTCCTCGCCCGACGGCGAGGGCGTCCCCACGAGGTCGACGAGGAGTCCGCGGGCCTGTTCGTCCGAGACGCCCGCGAGGGCTTCGCTCACGACTCGCCCCCGAGCACGTTCGAGAGCGCGTCGATGACTTCGTCCGCGTCGTCCTCGTCGAGGATCAACGGCGGGAGGAGACGGACCACCGAGCGCCCGGCGGGGAGCGCGAGGAGGTTCGCGTCGAGCGCGAGGTCACGGAGCGCGCGGTTCGCGCCGCGCTTGACCTCGATCCCGATCATGAGTCCCTCACCCCGGATATCGCGGACGTCGTCGCCGATCTCGGTGTCGAGCCCGGCCCGGAGGTACGCGCCCACGTCGTCGGCGTTGCTCGGGACCTCCTCCTCGACCAGCGTCGAGACGGTGGCGTCGACCGCGGCGCTTACCACTGGTCCGCCGCTGAAGGTCGCGTTGTGCGGGCCGTGGTTCTCCGCGATCCAGTCGGCACAGAGCGCCGTCCCCGCGGGGAGGCCGTTCGCCAGCCCCTTCGCGGTCGTGAGGACGTCCGGGACGACACCGGCCTGCTGGGAGGCCCAGAGGGTTCCCGTCCGGCCCATCCCCGTCTGTACCTCGTCGAAGACCAGCGCCGCGCCCGCGTCCGCCGTGCACTCGCGCGCCGCCGCGAGGTAGCCGTCGGTGGGGACGTTGATCCCGCCCTCGCCCTGGATCGGCTCGACGATCACCGCTGCCGTCTCGTCGTCGACCGCCTCCGCGAGCGCCTCGCTATCCCCGTAGGGCACGAACTCCACGTCGCCGATCAGTGGCTCGAACGGATCACGATAATCGCTGTTCCAGGTCGTCGCGAGCGCGCCCATCGTCCGACCGTGGAAGCCCTGCATCGTGGCGACGATCTTCGACCGACCAGTGGCGCTCCGGGCGAACTTCAGTGCCGCCTCGTTCGCCTCGGTCCCGGAGTTACAGAGCCAGACGTTTTCGAGGCCATCGGGGGCCGCGGCGGCGAGCGCGTCGAACGCTCGGTCGCGCGCGTCGACGGGGTAGGAGGCCTGGACGAACGTCATTCGGTCGACCTGGTCGTGGACCGCCTCGTCGACGGCGGGGTGGCTGTGCCCGAGCGGCGTACACGCGTAGCTCGCACCACAGTCGAGGTACTCCGTTCCGTTCGTATCGTAGAGGTAGGGTCCCTCACCGCGCTCGATCCGGATCGGTTTCTCCGAGTGGATGAAGTTACTCATGCCGTCGCCTCCGTTTCGAGCGCCGCGGGGAGGATGTGGGTCCCGCTACCGTCGAGCGCCGCGAGCACGGGCGAATCGGCGTTCGCGTTCGCCACGATCACTTCACTCGCCCCACCGGAGAGCGCCTCCTTCGCCGCCATCACCTTCTTCCCCATGAACCCTTCCGCCGCGCTTTCGATCGAATCGAGTTCGTCGGGCGTCTCCGCATGCTCGATGAGCGTGGTCGAATCCTCGGGGTCGGCGAGCACGCCGGGGACGTCGGTGAGCACAACGAGCTCCGCGCCAAGCGCGCCCGCGACCGCCGCGGCCGCCCGGTCGGCGTCGGCGTTGACAGGTGTCCCGTCGTCGGCGAGCATCGGCACCGTCACAACGGGCGTGTGGCCACCGTCGAGCAGCGTTTCGAGCAGGTCGGCGTTCACCGACTCGATCTTCCCGGAGTGCTCGCCCCGGCGGATCTTCTTCTTGCCGTCTTCGATCACTCGTACTGCGGACTTCCGCGGGCCGGTGAGCAGTCCGCCGTCCACCCCGGAGAGCCCGAGCGCGTCCACGCCCGCCGCCCGCAGCGACGCCGTGAGGTCGGTGTTGAGTTTGCCAGGGAGCACCATCTCGAAGACCTCCATCGTGCGCTCGTCGGTGAACCGCCCGACGACGCCCGAGGGGCTCTCGACGTACTCCGGTTCCTCGCCCAGTTGGTCGAGGGTGTCGTCGACCGCGGTCGACCCGCCGTGGACCACGACGACCCGCTCGCCCTCGGCGACGAGTTCCGCGACGTCCGCGACCGCACCCGCCGGGTTCACGGCACGCGCGCCGCCGATCTTGAGGACGACCGTCATGGCGTCCCCACGGGGTGGAGCCCCTGAAAGTCGAGACCAGCCGTTTCGTCGTAGCCGAGCGCGACGTTCGCCGCCTGTATCGCTTGCCCTGCAGAACCTTTCATCATGTTGTCGATGGCCGAAAACACCACGATTCGTTTATTACTCGGGTCGAGCTCGAAGCCGACCTCGGCGTGATTGGTCCCCGCGACCGCCTTGGGTTCGGGGTAGCGATATACTCCTGTGCCGCCGGCCACGAGCCGTACGAACGGTTCGTCGTCGTAGGACTCTCGAAACGCACCCCAGAGGTCGCCCGTCGACACCGGATTCTCGGGGAAGACGTGACACGTCGCCGACGCCCCGCGAACCATGTCGACCGCGTGGGCGGTGAACGCGACGTTACACCCGAACGCCTGGACGATCTCGGCCTCGTGGCGGTGGCCGGTCGGCGCGTAGGGGCGCACGACGCCTGAACGCTCGGGGTGTGAGGAGGCGTTCCCGCCGCCGGCACCGCCCTCTGACGACCCCACTTTGACGTCGACCACGATCCGTTCGTCGCCGGCGAGGATCCCTGCGTCGAACAGCGGGCCGAGTCCGAGAACCGTCGCGGTGGCGTTGCAGCCACCCGCCGCGATCAGGGAAGCCCCCGGAAGCTCGTCGCGATGGCGCTCGGGGAGCGCGTAGACCGACTCGTCGAGGAGTTCGGGGCGAGCGTGCCCGTCGTACCACTCGTCGTACTGTTCTTCACTCTCCAGTCGAAAGTCCGCGCTCAGGTCCACCACCGTGTCGGCAGCCTCCTGAAAGGCGTCGATATGGTCCATCGAGACGCCGTGCGGCGTCGCGGCGAAGAGCACGTCGACGCTCGCGAGGTCGGTGGGATCGCTGAAGCGCTGGTCGATCCCCCGGAGGTTCGGGTGGACCGAGCCAAGAGTTTTGTTGGTGTATTCGCGGCTAGTGGCTTCTTCGAGTTCGAACTCGGGGTGTGAGTCGATGAGGCGAAGGAGCTCGCCACCGGTGAACCCGCTCGCGCCGACCACCGACGCGGTCCTCGTCATTCGCCTTCCCTCACAAGGCTCACGGCGCGGTCACCGTCGCGGAGTCGGCCTCGACCTTGGTTTCGAGCCAGTCGACCACGCGCGCGGGCACGTCGACGTCGGTGGCCTCGGCGAGCGCCTTGAACTCCACCGTGTGATTCACCTCGTGCACGGTGTACGAATTACCGGTCTCCATCAGGTCCACACCGAGGAGGCCGCCGCCGACGGCGTCGCTCGCGCGGGCCACGAGGTCGCGGGCCTCGTCGTCGAGCTCGAACGCCGTTGCCTCGGCCCCTTTCGAGGCGTTGGTGAGCCAGTGGTCCGACGAGCGCGCCTCCGCGGCGACGGGGTCGCCGTCAGTCGTCAAAACCCGGATGTCGCGCCCGGGTTTCTCGACGAACTCCTGGACGTAGAACACCTTGTGCTCGTAGTGACCCAGCGTGGCTTTGTGTTCGAGGATCGCTTCGGCGGCGTCCCGGGAGTCGATCTTCGCCATCAGCCGACCCCACGACCCGATGACGGGTTTGAGGACACAGGGATAGCCGAAGTCCTCGATGGTTTCGAGCGCCGCGTCCTTCGTGAACGCGACCTCGGTGGTGGGTGTCGGCACGCCCGCGCTCGCGAGCGCGAGGCTGTTCTTGACCTTGTCGGCGCAGACCTCGGCGGTCGCGGCGCTGTTGACCACGGGGATGCCGTAGGCGTCGAGGAACCGTGTCGCGTACGTGCTCCGGCTGGTCGCGAGACATCGATCCACGACGAGGTCGACGTCCGCGAACGCCGCCGGCGGCTCGGAGAGGCCGAAGCGAAGCTTCCGAACGTCGATCTTCGTGACCTCGTGGCCGCGCTCCCGGAGCTCCGAGAGCAGGAGCTTCTCGTCGCGCCGGATGCGCGAGTAGAGCACGCCGATGTTCACGTCACTCCCCCCAGTCCTCTTCGAGCTCGGGGGCGGTCTCGAGCGTCGCGGGGTCGGTTTCGACCACTTCGAGCTCGCTCCCGCAGGTTCCACAGTCGAGGATCTCGCCGACTTCGGCGTCGTCGTACAGCGTCACGTCGCCGCCGCATTCCGGACAGGTTGCCATTGTACCCTCCTCTCACCCGTCTATCGGCTTAAACGCTTCGAACTTGTTCGATAATTTACAGGAACCCGTGGCCGTCGCTCCGGCGGAAAAAGCGGTCAGTTCGCGCGGTTCGTCGGTGACGACGAGATGAATGTTCCCCCTCGCGGGGGCGGTCGCTCAGCCACGTCGGGCCACCTCCCGTTCGAGTGCTTCGGCAGCGCCGTCGAGCTGCGCGCGTCGGTCGGCGAGCGCGTCCTCGTCCTCGTCGACCCCCGCCTCGCGCCGGTCGAGCGCGGCTTCGACGGACGCGGGGGCGGGACCGCCGAACGAGTCGCGGCTCGCCACGCTGGCCTCGGGGTCGAGCGCGCGCTCGACCGCTTCGCGCTCGACGTAGCTATCGAGAGAGTCGTCGAGCACCGCCTCCGCGGCGGCCGCGACCGTTCCGTACTCGACGGCTGCACCGTCCTCGATATCTTTGGCGGCGAGGGCGAGGATCTCGTGGGCAGTTCTGAAAGGGAGCCCCGCCATCGCGAGCAGGTCCGCGACGCCGGTCGCAGTCGAGAACCCCGCACTGGCGGCGTCAGCGAGCGCCTCCCGCTCCCACCTCGCGGTCGCCACCGCGCCGGCGGCCACCTCGGTCGCGGGAACGACGGCGTCGACGCTATCCCACGCGTGGGGCGTCGCGGTCTGGAGGTCGCGGTTGTACGCCCGTGGGAGTCCCTTCAGTGTGGTCAGCAGCCCGTTCAGTCCCGCATTCGCGTCGCCCGAACAGGCCCGAACGAGTTCGAGCGAGTCGGGGTTCTTCTTCTGGGGCATGATCGAGGAGGTCGAGGCGTAGTCGTCGTGGACGTCGAGGTACCCGTCGCTCGCGAACTCCACGAGGTCGGTCGCGAGCCCCGAGAGCGAGACCGAGAGGGAGGCCAGCGCGCTCGCGCCCTCGACCAGGAAGTCCCGCGTCGAGACCGCGTCCATCGAGTTCTCGACGAGCCCATCGAAGCCGAGGAGGTCGGCGGTACGCTCGCGGTCGACCTCGAAGGGCGTGCCCGCGAAGGCCGCCGCGCCGAGCGGCGAGCGGTTCGTGCGGTCGTAGGCCGCCACCAGCCGCTCGGTGTCCCGCGCGAACGCCTGCTCGTAGGAGGCGAGGAAGTGGCCGACAGTGGTGGGCTGGGCGGGTTGGCGGTGGGTGTAGCCGGGCATCAGGGTCTCCGTGTGCTCGCGTGCGCTCTCGAGCAGCGCCGAACGGAGGGCGAGGGTCGCGTCGATGGTATCCAGCAGGTCCTCGCGGAACCGGTATCTGAGACAGGTCGCTACCTCGTCGTTGCGGCTCCGTGCGGTGTGCATCCGGCCACCGTCGGGGCCGACCCGGTCGATGACCGCCGACTCGATGGCGGCGTGGATGTCCTCGCCGGAGAGGTGGTCGTACCCCGCTTCCTCGACCGCGGCGAGGCCATCGAGGATCGACCCCGCGCTCTCCTCGTCGACGATCCCCTGTTCGGCGAGCATCACGACGTGGGCGCGGTCGACCGCGAGGTCCGCCCGAAAGATCCGTTCGTCCGCCGCCATCGAGGAGAGGAAGCCGCGGGCGGGGCCGCCGCTGAACCGCTCGCCCCGGACGACGTCGCTCCCCTCGGCCATCTCAGTTCTCCTCGCGTTCGTCGTCCTCCGCCCCGCCGTCGGCGAGGGGTTTCGCGGATTCGGCCGACTCCATCACGCGGCTCGCGAGCCGCGACTGGAAGCCGTGGTACTTGGCTACTCCGGTGGCGTCGGCCTGCTCGATGCCGCCACCGACGTCGGCGGTGTTGAACGAGGCTGCGGCGGCCGAATAGACGCCGTACTCGCTCTCGCGGCCGACCGCGCGGGCCTGGCCGCCGTCGAGTTTTATCGTGACGGTGCCAGTAACGCGTTCCTGGGTCGAGTCGATGAAGCCATCGAGGGCGTCGACCAGCGGCGCGGCGAGCAGCCCTTCGTAGGCCTTCTCGGCCCACTCGTGGTCGATCCCCTTCTTGAAGCTCCGTTCCTCCTTCGTGAGCACGAGCGATTCGAGCGCCTCGTGGGCGTTGAGGAGGACCGTGGCGGCCGGGTGCTCGTAGTTCTCCCTGACTTTGAGGCCGAGCATCCGGTCCTCCATCAGGTCGGTCCGGCCGACGCCGTGGCTTCCGGCGACCTCGTTGAGTTCCTCGATGAGTTCGATCGGATCCATCGCCTCGCCGTCGAGCGCCACCGGGTAGCCGTCCTCGAACTCGAGTTCGAGGAGTTCGGTTTCACCGCTCGGGGACTGGGTCCAGTCGTAGATGTCCTCGGGCGGGACGTAGTTCGGCTCCTCGAGTTCGGAGCCCTCGACCGAGCGGCTCCAGAGGTTGGTGTCGATGCTCCACGCGCCGGCGTTGCCGCCCTCCACGGGGAGGTCGCGCTCGTCGGCGTACTCCTGTTCGACCTCGCGGGTGAGACCGAGCTCGCGGACCGGCGCGATCACGTCGAGCTCGGAGTCGCGCCAGACGGCTTCGAACCTGAGTTGGTCGTTGCCCTTGCCGGTACAGCCGTGCGCGAGCGCGCTACAGTCGTTTTCGAGCGCCACGTCGAGGATGGCCTCGGCGATCACCGGACGGGCGAGCGCCGTCCCGAGGGGATAGCCCTGGTAGGTGGCGTTGGCGCGGACGGCGTCGAGGCAGGTGTCGGCGAACGCGTCCTTCGCATCGACCACGTAGTGTTCGAGGTCGAGCGCCTCGGCGGTTTCTTCTGCTTCGGCGAACTCCTTCGTGGGCTGGCCGACGTCGACGGTGACGCCGACCACTTCGTCGTAGCCGTATTCCTCTTCGAGGAGCGGGACGCAGACGGTGGTATCCAGCCCGCCGGAGAAGGCGAGCGCGACGCGGTCGGTCGAGTCGGGTGTCGTGTGTTGTGTCATTTGGTGTCGTGAGTGAAGTTCGCCCAGCGAACCCGTTGGGTGGAGGCTGGGGAGCAAGTCAGGTCGGGGAGAGAAGTGTGTGCGGGCCTAGCGGCCCGGTCGTCGCGGTCGGAGCGGGACGGACGCGCCGGTGGACGGCGGCGAAGCGGTGTGGCGCGTCCAAGTCATGTACCGATTTCTCGAAGCGCGGGGATATTAAACGCTTCCGAGTCGGCGATGCTTGCGTCCCCGACCACCATCGTCATGGCGGTCGCGCGCCGACCCCGGTCGTGTACAGCCTCAACGTCCCGGTTCCCGGCGAGGTGAAGCGCCTCGCGGCCGAGCTTCGGCCCCGACTGATGGCGTTCGAGCGCATCCGTGAGCGCCACTCGCTGTTGGTGAAGCGCTTCGAGTCCGCGGACCACCGACGGCTCTCGAAGCGGGTTCGTCGGGCGCTCGCCGGCGCGCCGGCCGTCGAGGCTCGTATCGCGACCATCGAGTCGTTCGACGACCCGGTTCGCGGTCCGGGGCCGGTGGTCTACCTCGCCGTCGAGAGCCCGGGATTGGTCGGGATCCACGACCGACTCGTCGAGCACTTCGACGCGGTCCCCGGGCTCGAGGGGTCGGAGTACGTTCCGCACGTCACCCTCGCCCGTGGTGGGTCGGCGGGAGCGGTCGAGGCGCTCCGTGACGTCGATATCGACCCGATCGAGTGGGTCGTTCCCGAACTCGTCGTCTACGATGCCGTCCACCGCGAGCGCGTCAGTCGCGTCTCGCTGCCGACGTCGGACTGAGAAGGCTGGTCACCGGATACCGAGACCCGTCATCGCCACTCCGCGAGCGGTGCGGCCTCGCAAAGCGGCAGCGCCACCCACGCGTCGTCGCGGGAGATGTCGGCGACGACGAACCGCCGCACCGCACCGTCGTCGTCGACCGAGGCCATGACGTCCTCCGCCGTGCTGGCTGTCGCCAGACCGGCCGTATCCGGCGTCATACTATGTGAGTACATACCACCGCTACATAAACGCACCGAACCGGGGTCGACCCGCGTGTACCACCGGCGAATACGATCGGTCTTTCATGTTCGTTTCGACAGCTGAAACGAACCCGAAATCGTTGGATTCAGGCCCCCTCTAAACGGGCCGGAGGACGGCTCAAACGCCGGACCTGACCGAGAACACAAAACTTATACGCACTTGGCAAAACTCGACAATTGGGATGACTAAGGATACCAAACAGACGCGGCGTCGGTTCCTGAAGGCCACGGGTGGCGTGGCCGCCGGGGCGGCCCTCGCCGGCTGTTCGAGCGGTAGCGGCGACGGCAGCGGGAACAACAGTAGCGGCGGTGGCGGCGGCAACAACAGCGGTGGTGGGAACACAAGCGCCGGCAACCAGTCGGGTGGGAATCAGAGCGCGAGCCAGCAGACCCAGTCCATCCAGGCCGACCCCTCCCAGACCCTCCAGCTGATCAACGACACCATCACGACGTTCGACCCGGTCGCCGCGACCGACACCGCGAGCGGGACCGTGATCCAGAACGTGTTCGACGCGTTGACGAACTACCCCAACGCGAACATCGCCGTCGAACCGCAGCTCGCGTCGGATTTCAGCGTCTCGGACGACAACACCACCTACACCTTCCAGCTGAAGGACGCCACGTTCCACAACGGCAAAACGGTCACCGCGCAGGACTTCATCTACGCGTGGGAGCGCCTCGCGGCCTCCTCGAACTCCCAGCGGGCGTACTTCATCCTCGATTCGGTCAACGTCCAACACGAGACCACGACCCAGGACGGCAACGAGGTCTACAAGCCGAACTCGTTGGCGCTCGAAGCGCCGGACGAGAAGACCCTCGAAGTCACCCTCGAATCCCCGTTCCACTCGACGCTGGAGATGTTCGCCTACACCTCGTTCGCCGCCGTCCCCGAGGGGATCGTCGGCGACATCGAGGGCTACGACGGCGAGATGAACTACCAGCAGTTCTCGAGTCAGAACCCCGTCGGCGCGGGTCCGTTCCAGTTCGACAGCTACGAATCCGGGACCTCGGTCGACGTCACGCGATTCGACGACTACCACGACGGGCGGGCGTCGATCGCGGGCATTCACTGGCAGGTCATCTCGCAGGCGTCGTCCCAGTACCAGTACTTCATCGGGAAGAACGCCGACGCCGCACAGCCGGGAATGCCGACATCGCAGTACGACCCGAGCAAGGTCAACGTTCAGCGCGGCCCCGACGACCAGGGACGGACGTTCGGGACCTACGGACCGCTCGAGAACGGCGCGACGGTGCAGTACATGAGTGTGCCGACGATCAACACCTACTACGTCGGGTTCAACATGGCGAAGGTGCCGAAGCCCGTTCGGCAGGCGTTCGCCTACGTCGCGAACCAACAACAGGTGACCGAGCAGGTGTTCAAGGGTCGGGGCGAACCCGCCTACCATCTGACGCCGCCGGGGATCTATCCGGGTGGGTCGAAGTCCTACGACCAGCACGCGAAACAGAACTATCCCTACGGCTACAACCAGACCCAGGTGCCACAGGCCACCCAGGTGATGGAGGACGCGGGATACGACCAGAACAACACCTACTCCCTCCAGTGGACCCAGTACGAGTCGGACACCTGGCTCTCGCTCGGGAAGCTGTTCCGCGACCAGCTCCAGGCCGCCCACATCGACATGCAGATCCAGCAGGCCGACTTCTCGACGCTGCTCGAACGCGGCGCGAACGGCCAGCTCGAAGTCTACACCCTCGGTTGGGTCGCCGACTGGCCCGCGCCGGACAACTTCGTGCAGCTACTGAACCCCCCGCAGACCGACACCTCGCAGTCGGACCCGATCTCTTACATCAACTGGACGGGGGAGAACGGCGACGCGGCCCAGCAGGCGACCAACGCCTACAAGCGGGTCTCCAACAACCAGGCCCCGACCGACCAGGCGGAACAGGCTCGGGACAAAGCATACATCGCGATGGAGGAGGCGAACTGGGAGGACGTCGGCTTCATCAACCTCTACCACCAGATCGAGGAGCGCTTCATCTACAACTGGGTCGAGTACCCGCCGATGGGTGCGATGGGGACCAGCCGCGACATGAAGAACGACGTGAAGATCGCTTCACAGCGTAACTAACTCCCTCGATTTCGTCGGATTTTTGCACGATATAAAACATCTCCTGCAGTGGTGATATTCGCCTCGATCACAAACGAAAGGTATAATGAGAGCACGTCGTTTACGACACTCATAGCATGAGATTCGATTCCACGGTGAGGGTCATCGAATGAGTCGGTGGGGATATTTCTTCCGACGGCTGGTGTTGGCCATCCCGGTCGTGCTCTTCGGCACCACGATAACGTTCATGATGGTGCGGATGGGCCCGATCGACCCGGCGGCGGCGATCGTCGGGATGGGCGACCCGTCGGGGCTCGCTCGGATCCGACGGAACCTCGGGTTGAACCAGCCGCTCTGGAAGCAGTACATCGATTACATGGTGGACATGCTCACGTTCAACCTCGGTCAGTCGTGGGTCATCCAACCCGGGACGCCCGCCTACGACCTCGTGGCGAGCTACGCGCCCCGGACCATCTGGCTCGGGTTCTGGTCGGTGCTGATCGCGTTGTTCATCGGGATCCCGCTCGGGTTCTACGCGGGTCTCAACCCCAACACCGGCGGCGACTACTTCGCCTCCTTCGGTGGGATCGTCTGGCGTGCGATGCCGAACTTCTGGCTCGCCATCATCCTCGTCGCGGTGCTCACCAACTCGGGACAGTTCTTCGCCGGCTTCGATTGGTCGAACTGGCTGATATCGACGAAGGTGCTGACGCCGCCGACTCTCGATTTCCTCGCCAACCCGCTCGGCGCGGTCACGGACCCGGTCGACTGGTGGGTCCGGAAGGGCGGCGACGGCTCGTTCCTCGCGGCGCTCAAGGTGATAGCCCCCGCGGCGATCGTGCTCGGTTCGGCCTCGATGGGCAACGAGATGCGGATCGGTCGGACCGCGGTGCTCGAAACCATCAACTCCGAGTACGTCGAGACCGCCCGCGCGAAGGGCGTCTCCGGCCGGTCGATCGTCTGGAAACACGTCTTCCGGAACGCGCTGATCCCCCTCGTCCCGATCATCACGGGCGAGGCGTTCCTCCTCATCGGCGGTTCGGTCCTGGTCGAGACCGTCTTCGCGATCAACGGGATCGGCTACCTGTTCGTCCAAGCCGCGAAGAACGCCGACCTGCCGCTGGTCGGTGCGTTGATGTTCATCTTCATCCTGATAACGGTGTTCGCAAACATCCTTCAGGACCTACTGTACACCCTCATCGACCCGCGCGTCGGTTACGAAAACGAGTAATCCATGAGTGATACACCCCTCGACGAAGAGAAACCGCTCCGCGAACGCATCGCCGCGAACCCGCGGCCCGCGCTCAAGTGGCTCCTCGGCGCGGTCGTCCTGCTCGCGCTCGAGATCGGTGCGGTCATCGGCGTCGTCATCAAGCTCCTCCTGACCGTGGCCCGTCTCGGCCCGCTCGCACCGAACCCCGTGGCTGCCGCGCTCGCGAGCGCGGGCGAGGCCGCCGCCGGCATCCCCACACTGCTCTCACGGAGCCTGATCCCGAACGACGGCTTCCAACCGGGCGGGACGGGCGCGTGGACCGGGACCTTCCTGGGGCTCGAACCCAAGTACGCGTGGCTGATCCGGGTCGTCCTGATCTACGTCTACGCGTTCGTCTGGCTCGGTTGGTTCTGGGTCGGCTACCGCTGGTTCCGCGAGCACTACCGCTACGCCGACTGGACGCCCCGCGACGACGTCGTCGACCGGCTTCGCGGACACCGATGGGGACAGTTCGGGTTCGTGCTCGTGCTGACGTTCTTCATCATGGCGCTGTTCGCGCCGGCGCTCGGCCCGACGACGGTCGACGCCAACATCCAGAACCCGTACACCCACTACACCCAGTACTACGACGACGAAACGGAGACCCTCCAGAACGTCACCGTCGGCACCGCGAACCTCGGGTCGACCTCTCAGGGTGCCGGCGGTCAGAACGTCGGCCCCTGGACCTACGACGACTACAAACGGTTCCATCCGTTCGGGACGATAACCAATGGAAAGGACCTCTTCACGTATATGGCGGCCGGAGCCCGGGTGTCGTTGATGATCGGACTGGTCTCGCTCATCGTCGGTGCGGGTATCGCCAGCATCCTCTCCATGCTGACGGCGTACTACAAGGGGCTCGCCGACCTCGCGACCGTGGTCGTCAGCGACTCGATCCAGGCGCTGCCGGTGTTGTTGGTTGCGATCCTCGCCTCCGCGGTCTTCTCGAACACCTGGCTCGCGAACCTCTACAACGGGGCGGTGATGCTCATGGTGATATTCTCGCTCACGTACTGGCCCTTCTTCTGGCGGGCACTCCGCGGACCCGCCCTCCAGGTCTCCGAGGAGGAGTGGGTCGACGCCGCCAGGAGCTTCGGGCAGAAACCCCGTGCCATCATGCAAAAGCACATGCTGCCGTACGTCACCGGCTATCTCCTGATCTACGCCTCGCTGACCCTCGGCGGGATCATCATCTCGGTCGCGGGGCTGTCGTACCTCAGTCTCGGGATCACGCCGCCGACCCCGGAGTGGGGGACCGTGATCGCCTCGGGGCAGCCCTACGTCGCCACCGCGTCGTGGCACATCTCGCTGATCCCCGGTATCATGATCACGCTGATCGTCGTCGGGTTCAACGCGTTCGGCGACGGCATCCGTGACGCGCTCGACCCACAGAGTGAAGGTACCGACGGTGGCGAGGCCGCCATCGCCGGAGGTGGTGGCGCGTGAGCACCGGCACCGACGCGACAGGCGACACCCTCCGGTTCGACCGTCGTGACGAGGAACCGGTTCTCTCGGTCGACGGCCTACGAACCGCCTTCTTCACGGACAAGGAGACGATTCGAGCGGTGGACGGCGTGAGCTTCGACGTCCACGACGGCGAGACCGTCGGAGTCGTCGGCGAGTCCGGCTCGGGCAAGTCGGTGACCGCGCGGTCGATCATGGGGCTCACCCGGTCGCCGGGGCGGGTGCTCGACGGCTCCATCCGGTTTCGCGACCCCGCCACCGTGGCGCGACTCGCGAACTCGTTCGGCGGGCGAACCGTCGACGTGTCGGGGCTCTCCGACGACGAACGCGCCGACGCGATCGGTGAGAACGACTTCGTCTTCGTCGAGGAGTGGGACGGCGACGAGCCCGCGGCGGGCTACGTCGAGATCACCCGCGCGTCGCCGGCGGCACTGCGGAAGCTTCGCGGGAAGGGGATCGCGATGATCTTCCAGGACCCGCTGAGCTCGCTCAACCCCGTCTACACCGTCGGGAACCAGATCAAGGAGGCCCTCCGGCTCCACCGGGGGCTCCGCGGCCAGGCGGCGACCGAGAAGGCGGTGGACCTCCTCGAAGCCGTCTCGATCCCCGACGCCAAACGCCGGATCGGCGAGTATCCCCACCAGTTCTCGGGTGGCATGCGCCAGCGCGCGGTGATCGCGATGGCGCTGGCGTGCGAACCCGAACTCCTGATCTGCGACGAGCCGACCACCGCGCTCGACGTCACGATCCAGGCCCAGATCCTCGAACTCCTCGAGGAGATCCAGGAGGAACGCGGCCTCTCGATCGTCTTCATCACCCACGACATGGGCGTGATGGCGGAGGTCGCCGACCGCCTCAACGTGATGTACGCGGGCGAGGTGGTCGAGACCGCGCCGGTCGGCGAGGTGTTCGCGAACCCGAAACACCCCTACACCGAGGGGTTGCTCGAATCGATCCCCGGCCGGAACGTCGGCGAGGAGCGCCTCCGGACGATCGAGGGCGACGTACCGACGCCGAACGAGAAGCCGACCTACTGTCGGTTCGCGCCGCGGTGTCCCGAGGCGTTCGCCGAGTGCGACGCCGTCCACCCGGTCTCGGTGTCGGTGAACGACGCCGCGACCGACCACACCGCGGCGTGTCTGCTCTACCCCGAGGACGTCTCGCGGGAGGAGGCGGTCGAGACCCACCGCGACCGCGGCGAGGCCAGCGAGGTGACGGTCGATGAGTGAGACCGTCCAGCGCGAGGAGGGCACCCAGCACGGCGAGGCGCTGGTCGAGGTCTCGAACCTGAAGACCTACTACGAGGACGGTGGGCTGCTCTCGAACGAGCCGGTGAAGGCGGTCGACGACGTCAGTCTCTCGATCGACCGGGGCGAGACCCTCGGCCTCGTTGGCGAATCCGGCTGTGGGAAGACGACCCTCGGGCGAACCCTGGTCCAGCTCGAGACCGCGACCGACGGCGAGGTGCTGTTCGACGGCACCGACGTCACCCGGCTCTCGGGCTCGGACCTGAAGGACTGGCGACGCAACGCCCAGATCGTCTTCCAGGACCCACAGTCGAGCCTCAACGACCGGATGACCGTCGGGGAGATCGTTCGCGAACCCCTCGACGTTCACGACTGGAAGGAACCCCGGGACCGTCGCCAGCGCGTGCGCGAACTCCTCGAAACCGTCGGGCTCCGCGAGGAACACTACTACCGATACCCCCACCAGTTCTCCGGTGGGCAGCGCCAGCGGGTCGGGATCGCGCGCGCGCTCGCACTCGAACCCGAGTTCGTCGTGCTCGACGAGCCCGTGAGCGCGCTCGACGTCTCGGTCCAGGCGAAGATCCTGAACCTCCTCGAGGACCTCCAGAACGAGTTCGGGCTGACCTACCTCTTCATCGCCCACGACCTCTCGGTCGTGCGCCACATCTGTGACCGGGTCGCCGTGATGTACCTCGGGAACATCATGGAGGTCGGCCCCGCCGAGGAACTGTTCGAGGACCCGGCGAACCCCTACACCCACGCGTTGCTGTCGGCGATCCCGGAACCCGACCCCGACACCGACAAGGAGCGGATCACGCTCCGGGGTACCCCGCCGTCGCCGCGCGACCCGCCCGCCGGCTGTCCGTTCAGCACGCGATGTCCGGCGAAGATCCGCCCCGAGAAGTACCGTGACGCCGACGACGAGCTCTGGGAGCGGATCGAGGTGTTCCAAGAGATCCTCCGCGAGCGAAAGCGCGCCGACCGGAGCCTCTCCGAACGCGCCCGGAGCCTCCTCGGGATGGAGACCCGCTTTTCGGATATCGAGGAGATCAACGAGGAGGTCTTCGGGGACGTCCAGGTCCCCACCGAGGTTCAGCGCCACATCGAGGAGGCCGAAGCCCACGTCCGGGACGACGACGAGGAGGCGGCGCTCGCGACGCTCCTCGACGAGTTCGGGAGCGAGTGCGACGCCGAGACCCCCGCCCACCACGAGGTGAGTCCGGCGGGGCGGGTGAGCCTCTGTCACCGCCACAAACCCGACCACGACGAGCCCCAGGACGTCTTCGACCGGACCGTCTTCGAGGGCTGATGGCTCACCCCGACCGCCGGCCGCCGGTCGGATCGGCGGCCCACCGCGCACGCCAGGCGCTCGACGCGGCGACGTACGCCGCCGTGGTCGTCGGGTGCGTCGCGGCGGCCGCGGCGGTCGTGAGCCTCCCCCTCGGGTGGGGGCTGGTCGGCGTGAAGTACGCCCTCTTCTTCGCCGGGTTCCTCGTCTTCGGGGTCTCGACGCTGTGGCTCCGCCCGACCCCGCCGTGGAAGGACGACGAGGACTCCACCGATCGACGCGAGGAGAGCCGCTTTCAGGCCGCCGTCCAGCGGGCCCCGCCGCTCCGGCGCTACGGGTTGGTCCCCGACGACCGGCTCTCGCCGGCCGCGAAGCTCTTCCTCTCGAGTCTTCTGATGCTCGCAGTCTCGTTCGCGCTGGAGACCGTCTTCGGCGTCGCGGTGTAGCCGAGAGGCTTTATCCCCCGGGTCCCTGGCCCGGCACATGCCCGAGATCAGCGACGACCCCGACTCGGCCGACGGCGTCACGGCCAACGCCGACGCGCTCAAGAACGCGTGGGCGGCGACGCTCGACGACATGGAGGCGCTCGCGGCGGAGTACGCCGACGAGGGCTGGGAGACCATCACGGTCCCCGCCGGCCACACCGCCCCCGAACCGCCGGACAGCGGCGTCGAAGGACGGTTCGGGCTGGTCTACGTCATCCCCGGCGACCGCGCCGCGGACGTCGCGACGGCGATCGAGGTCGGCGAGTTCCCGCGCTACGACGTCTACCGCAACGAGGCCGGCGGCCAGGTCTTCCTGGTCACGGTGCTCACCGACCCCGACACCGAGACGGCGGTCTTCGTCGCGGGTGGGTTCGAGCGCCGGACGTCGCGGTCGCTGCTGAGCGCCGTCCAGGATGCCGGGGTCATGTACACCCACCTCCAGAAGCTCGACGGCACGCCCGTCGGATCGTTCGAACACGACGATCCTCAAAAATTCTTCCCGGCGACCGACTTCACCGCCGGCGAGTAGGTCGACCACCGACTCGGGATCCACTCGTCCACGCCGTCCGGTGACGGAATCCGCGACCCTTCGTCGATCGTCGGGGCTTCAGCGCGGCGCGCCACACCGCGGGCAGATCGGGGGCCCCGGTTCGGGGAGCGCGACCCCGCAGTGGTGACACTCGCCGTCGGGCGCGCGGATCGCCGCGACGGCCGCCTCGGTGGTCCTCCCGACCGCCGCGACGGTTCCGATGTCCTCGAAAGAGTCCTCTCCCTCGTCGGACGCGGCGGTCGCGAACCGGGCCCGACGGGCGACGAACGACTCGTCGTCGGCAAACGAGACGAGTCGTGCCGCGGGGACCGGGTCGCCGTCGACCGCCGACCGGGCGAGCACGCCGTAGGCTTCGAGCGCCCGCCCGCGGACGTGTGGCTCTTCGTCGTCGAACCGGGCGAGAAGCGCGTCGGTCACGTCGGCGAGCGCCGTGGGATGGACACAGCCGACGACCAGCAGGGCGGTCGTGAGGTGGTAGCGAACGAGTGCGCTACCGTCGTCGAGGTGGGCCGCGAGGTCCGGGAGGTGATGGCGGAGGCGGTCGGGGTCGCCGAGGGCGACGTGTTCGAGCGCCTTCGCGAGCTTCTCACGGACCTCACTGCCCTCGAACGAGAGGCCGACCCGGAGGTCGGCGAGCACGGCGGGCGAGGCGACGGTTTCGGGCTGGGCGAGCGCGACGTAGCCGAGAGCCTCGGCCGACCGAGCGCGGACGTAGTAGAACTCCTCGTCGTCGGCGAGACGAGCCGCGAGCGCCGGGACCGACGGCACGACCGAATCGGGGTCGCCAGCGGCGACGGCGACGAACAGCTTCGCGGTCGAGAGCCGGACCGCGCGGTCGTCGTCGACGAGCAGCTCCTCGCAGGCCGAGAGCACGGGCGCGACCGAGTGCGGGTCGTCCTCGGCGGCGGCTTCGAACGCCTGCACCCGCCGCTTTCGCGTCTCGACGGGCGCGGTCCGGAGGGCTGTGGCGTGGGTGGCGAGCACCTCGCCACCGCGTTCGAGCGCGTCGGCGAACGAACACGACCCGGTCTCCGCTGGCTCCTCGGTCACGGTTGACTCCGGGGGAGGGTCCGAAAGCGAACGTGAAAACCCTTCGCCGAACCGGTCGACCATCGATCGGTTCGGCGGCGTTCGCGGTGCTCGGTCCACGCGGGACGGGAAGTGTAACGACTTTGTACGTGGGCGGCCCAGTGGGTCCATCATGAACGTCGCCGACGCGATGACGCCACGCGATGCGCTCGTCACGGTCTCCATCCCCGGCACC
This sequence comes from Halococcus sp. IIIV-5B, assembly GCF_003602035.1. Classification (NCBI taxonomy): domain Archaea; kingdom Methanobacteriati; phylum Methanobacteriota; class Halobacteria; order Halobacteriales; family Halococcaceae; genus Halococcus; species Halococcus sp. IIIV-5B. The sequence continues at coordinate 45,255 of NZ_QZWE01000012.1, forward strand.
CGCGACGACGCGCTCGAATACCTCCAGGAACGCGACTTCTCCTCGGTTCCCGTGGTGAAGGGCGAGGGCGACGAGGAGGAGTTTCGGGGGCTGGTCTCGCGTCAGACCCTGATCGAACACCCCGACGAGGACCAGCTCGCGCTCCTCGTCGAGGACGGCCCGACCACGACCGCCGACGCCACCATCGAGGACGTGGCGCAGTTGATGGTCGAGACCGGCGCGCGCCGGGTGCCCGTGGTGGACGGCGAGGCGCAGCGCGCCTCGGGATCGAGCGGACAGAGCCCGCAGGACGGTCGACTGGAGGGTATCGTGACCATCACCGACGTGATCCGGGCGATCGCCGAGGGGGAGGTCGCGGGCGAGACCCAGGTCGGCGACCTCGCCTCCCGGACCGTGAACGCCGTCTACGCCGGCACACCGCTCACGGTCGCCGAGCGCGAGCTCTCGCACTCGGGGGTCCCCTACGGCGTGGTGCTCGACGACGAGGGCGAGATGTGCGGTGTGCTCACCGAGGTCGACGTCCTCGACGTGGCGCGGGTCATCGACGGCGAGGCCGAGACCGGCGAGTCGATCGCCGACCAGGAGGCCGACTGGAAGTGGGAGGGGATCAAGGCGGTCGGCGGGCGCTACTTCCCGACCAGAAACGTCGAGATCCCCGCCGACCCGGTCTGTGAATTCATGACGAGCGACGTCGTGAGCGTCGGGACCACCCGGACCGCGCGCGAGGCCGCCCAGGAGATGCTCCGGAACGACATCGAGCAGATCCCGCTCGTGAGCGGCGGCGAACTCGCCGGGATCGTCCGGGACATCGACCTCCTGGAGGCCGTTGATGAGTGAGACGGGGTCAGCTTCGGCGGGCGTCGACGCCGAGACCCTCGCCGAACTCGCCAAGCGACGTGGCTTCTACTTCCCCGCGAACGAGGCCTACGGCGGCGCGAGCGGTTTCTACACCTACGGGCCGCAGGGCGCGGCGCTGAAGCGCAACCTCGAAGCCAGCTGGCGCGAGCGCTTCGTCACCCGCGAGGGCCACATGGAGATATCCTCACCGACGGTCACTCCCGAACCCGTCTTCGAGGCCTCGGGTCATCTTGACGGGTTCGACGACATGATCGTCGAGTGTCCGGAGTGTGGGACCAGCCACCGGGCCGACCACCTCGTCGAGGACGCCACCGATATCGAGGAGGCCGAGGCGCTCGGCACCGACCGGATCGGCGAGCTGATCGCCGAGCACGACATCGCGTGCCCGACGTGCGGCGTGGCGCTCGCGGGCGAACCCGTCTCGGGCTTCAACCTGATGTTCGAGACCAACATCGGCCCCGGCTCCGCTTCTCCTGGGTACCTCCGGCCCGAGACGGCACAGGGGATGTTCGTGGAGTTCCCGCGACTGGCCGAGTACGCCCGGAACCAGCTCCCGTTCGGCGTCGCCCAGGTGGGGACCGGCTACCGCAACGAGATCAGCCCTCGGCGCTCGATCATCAGGGTCCGAGAACTCGCGATGGCCGAACTCGAACAGTTCTACGACCCCGAGACCGATTCCCCACCAATCGAACGGGTCGCGGACGTCTCGCTCCCGCTCTACTCGGCGGCCGCCCAGGAGAACGATGGCAAGATCGAGCATCTCACCGTCCAGGAGGCGCTCGACACCGGGGTCGTCGCGAACGACTGGATCGCCTACTACCTCGGGGTCGCCGCGGAGTGGTACGAGTCGATCGGCGTCGACATGGACCGCTTCCGGTATCGCCAGCACCTCGGCGACGAACTCTCGCACTACGCCTCGGATTGCTGGGACGCCGAGACCGAACTCGACGGCAACTGGATCGAGGTCACGGGCTTCGCCGACCGGGGAACCTACGACCTCTCACAACACGACGACCACTCGGGCGAGGATTTCACGGTGTTCAAGGCCTACGACGAGCCAGAGACCGTCGAACGCCCATCCGTCGACCCCGACATGAGCTACCTCGGGCCGGAGTTCGGCTCCGACGCCGGCCGGATCGCCGAGGAACTCCAAGCGCTCGCCGAGCGCGACTCGGCCGCGTTCGAAGGTGCAGAAGTGAGCGTCGAACTCGACGGCGAGAGCTATACCGTGCCGACGGAGCAGACCGGCTTCGCGGTGCGCGAGGAGACCATCCCCGGCGAACACGTCACGCCGCACGTCATCGAACCCGCGTTCGGCGTCGACCGGCTGATCTACACCGTGCTCGACCACTCCTACCGCGAGGACGAGGTGGAAGGCGAGTCGAGGAGCTACCTCTCCTTGGCACCCGACCTCGCGCCGACGTTCGTCGGGGTGTTCCCGCTGATGGACAAGGATGGATTAGGCGAGCGCGCCCGCGAAGTCGCCGCCGACCTCCGCGAGGCGGGCCTCGCGGTGACCTACGACGACTCGGGCAACATCGGGCGGCGCTACCGCCGCCAGGACGAGATCGGGACGCCCTACTGCGTCACCGTTGATTACGACTCGCTCGACGACGAGAGCGTGACGCTCCGCGAGCGCGACTCCACCGAGCAGACACGGGTCCCGATCGCGGAGCTCCCCGCACGGCTCGCGGCGCTCCGGGCGGGCGGACCGTTCGAGGGCTGATGGCCAACGAGGTCGCGCGGCGTGCGGTCCACATGAGCGGCGTGGTGCTCCCCGGGGCCTACCTGCTCGGGGTCCTCAGCTACGCCCAGCTCCGCTGGACGTTCGTCGTCGGCTCCCTCGTCACGATCGGCCTCGAAGCGGTTCGACTGTTGATCGGGCTCGATTGGCGGCTCTACGACGTGCTCACCCGCGAGTACGAACAGCGAAATCTCGCGGGCTACGCACTCTACATGCTGGCCTCGACCGCGGTGGTGCTGGTCTTCGAACCCCGGGTCGCGCTCCCGGCGGTGTTGATGTTGATGGTCGCCGACCCGATCAGCGGGCTGCTCGGGTCGGGCGAACTCCGGGCCACGAAGGCCGCCTCGGTGATCCTCGTCACGTTCGCGGTCTGTCTCGTGCTCGCCTACCCGTTCGTCCCCCTCCTCCCGGCGGTGCTCGGTGCGGCCGCCGCGACGTTCGCCGACGGCGTCAAACCCGTGATTTGGGGCTACGTTATCGACGACAACGCCTCGATACCCGTGTTGGCGGCGGTCGGTATCGCGGTCGGGCTCTGGGTCACGGGAGGTGCGGTGCCGAGCATTTTGGGCTGAGTGGGTGAGTTCACTTCCGCTCGGGTCTGCGAACCCTTATTCGGGAGACGGTAGTAGACCGCCCAATGACGGCGACCGCCGACGAGATCGAGTCCATCGACCGCCCGCTGGTCGAACCGGGCGTGCTCGAACGCCGGCGCTACCAGGTCGACCTCGCGCGTTCGGCCGCGAGCGGGCACACCCTCGTCTGCCTCCCAACCGGGCTCGGGAAGACGACCGTGAGCCTGCTCGTGACCGCCGGCCGGCTCGCCGACGTCGGCGGCACCTCGCTTCTGCTCGCGCCGACCAAACCCCTCGTGACCCAGCACGCCGCGTTCTATCGCGAGGCGCTGACGATCCCCGAGGACGAGATAGCGGTCTTCACCGGGGAGGTCAGCCCCGACGACCGGGCCGACCTCTGGGAGCGCGCGCAGGTCGTGATCGCCACGCCACAAGTAGTTGAAAACGACCTCATCGGTGGCCGGATCGACCTTTCGAACACGACCCACCTCACCTTCGACGAGTGCCATCGCGCGTCGGGCAACTACGCCTACAACTACATCGCTGAGCGCTACCACGCGGACGCCGAGAACCCGCTCGTGACTGGAATGAGCGCCTCGCCGGGCGGTGACGAGGAGGGGATCCGCTCGGTGTGCGAGAACCTCGGCCTCGCCTCGGTGGCGGTGATGACCGAAGAGGACGCCGACGTGGCCCAGTACACCCACAACACCGACGTCGAGTGGGAGCGCGTGACGCTCCCCGACGAGATCCTCGCCATCCGGGACTCGCTGGTGGCCGTGATCGAGACCCGACTAGAACGACTGAAGGAGCTCGGCGTGACCCGGACCACGAGCGCCGACGTCTCCCAGCGCGACCTCAACCGGATGCGTGGTGAGCTCCGGAAACTGATGGACAACGACCAGTCGGAGGGCTACGAGGGGATGAGCGTCCACGCCGAGGTGATGAAGCTCCGGCGGGCGGTCACGCTCGCCGAAACACAGAGCGTCGAGTCTCTCCGGCGCTACTTCGAGCGCCAGCGAAACGCCGCGCGCTCGTCGGGTGCCTCGAAGGCGAGCCAGCGCTTGGTCTCGGACCCCAAGGTTCGTGAGGCGATGGAGCAAGCGGAGAGCTACGACGACCTCCACCCGAAGTTCAGGCGGACCAGAATCCTCCTCGCGCAGTGTCTCGGGATCGAGGGCGGCGAGCGCGTCATCGTCTTCACCGAGTCCCGGGACACCGCCGAGACTCTCACCGAATTCTTGGGGGCGCACTTCGAGACGCGGAAGTTCGTCGGGCAGGGCGACAAGGAGGGCTCGGATGGGATGACCCAGAACGAACAGCAGGAGACCCTCGATGCGTTTCGAGCGGGCGAGTTCGAAGTGCTCGTCTCGACGTCGGTTGCGGAGGAGGGACTCGACGTGCCGGAGGTCGACCTGGTGCTCTTCTACGAACCCGTGCCGACCGCGATCCGGTCGATCCAGCGCAAGGGCCGGACGGGTCGGCAGGCCGAGGGTCGGGTGATGGTCCTCCTCGCCGAGGACACCCGCGACGAGGCCTACTTCTGGAAATCCAGACACGAGCAGTCGACGATGACCGACGAACTCCAGCGGCTGAAGGACTCGGCGGGCGAGATCGAGTCCGAGCTCGCCCAGCAGGGGCTCGACGCGTTCGGGGGCGAAGCGAGCCCCGTGGCGGACACCGATGCCACCGAGTCCGACGCGGGAGCGACGACCGCGGGCGACGGCGGCCAGTCGGGATTGACGGCCTTCGGCCCGCCGACGACCGACGACCCCGACGAAGCGGACGAGGCTGAACCCTCCGACGACGACGAACAGGAGGGTGAAAGCGAGGGAATCGTCGCGACCGCGGCCGGCGAGGGCGAGACCATCGAGATCGTGGTCGACCAACGCGAACTCGACGCCTCAATCGCGCGCGACCTCTCGACGCGGGAGGACTGCGAGACGCGGCTCGAAACCCTCGAAGTCGGTGACTACGTGCTCTCGGACCGGGTGGTGATCGAGCGCAAGTCGGTGAGCGACTTCCTCGATACGCTCACCGGCGGGGATCGGTCCCTTTTCGACCAGGTCGGCGATGCCGCGCGCCACTACGCCCGACCGGTGGTCGTTATCGAGGGCGAGGACCTCTACGGCGAGCGCAACGTCCACCCGAACGCCATTCGCGGCGCGCTCGCGTCCCTGGCCGTGGATTTCGGTGCGAGCGTGCTCCGGACCGCGGACGAGGCCGATACGGCCGACCTGCTCCACGTCATCGCGGGTCGTGAACAGGAGCTGGACGACCGCGAGGTCAGCGTCCACGGCGAGAAGGGTTCCAAAACCCTCGTCGAACAGCAGGAGTACGTCGTGAGCGCGATCGCGGACATCGGCCCGGTGACGGCGCGGGCGCTACTTGACGAGTTCGGCACGGTCGAGGGTGTGATGATCGCGAACGAGGACGACCTGCTGGAGGTCTCGGGAGTGGGTCAAGTCACCGCCGAACGGATCCGGGAGGTCATCGGTAGCGAGTACGAGTCGTAGCCGCCGCGTTGCGGCTCGCGGTTGCAGTGCGGGGTTGGCGGCAGCGGCGCGGCAGCTGTGCGGCCGCCGCAGTACGGTGGCGGGTGCGGGGCGGTGCCTGGTGGATGAAGGGCGAGCGCGACCGGAGGGAGCGCGAGGGCTTCGGCGGAAGCGGTGCTGGAGGTTAGTGATTGTGCCGCGAGCGAGCCGGAGGCGAGTGAGCGGGCCGACGACTGACCAACGGGAAGGAGGAGGCTTTTGATCCACATTTTGCCAGCGAGTGAGCCGAAGGCGAACGAGCGCAGCAAAAGGTGGGGCCGGGTTTTTATCGCGCGGACCGAACCGCGTCGAGCGCCTCGGCGGCCTCGCGCGCGGCGGCGAGGTGTTTCCGGGTTCGGCTGAGGTCCTCGGCGCGTTCGGCGGCGGCGGCCTGCTGGCGGAGGGTGCGCGAGAGCGAGGCTTCGGTCGCCGCGAGGCCGTCTGTGGCTTCCGTCGATTGGCTCGTGTCCGTTTGGTTCTGGGTACGAGGGTCGTCAGGCGTCTGCACGGGTGCCGACGGTGGGTTCTGTCCCTGGGCCGGCGCTGCAGCGGGGCGCGACGGGTCGGTTCGCTCTGGGGGCTGTGGTCGCTGTCCGTTGGCGGTCGACCCGTCGTGTGGTGGGTCGCCAGCGGGTTGCTGGTCGGTGGGGGCGGTAGGAGACGGAGCATCCGCCGGTTCGGTTGCGGCGTCGGCAGTCGCGTCCTCGGCGGTCGAGTGTCCAGCGGTGCCGGCCTCCTGAACGGTTCGCTGGCAGGACGAACAGAAGGTCTGCCCGTCGTAGCGGAAGAGGGGGTTGCCGCACTCGTCGCAGTGGGTGTCGGTCATCGTCGCGCCCTGGAGGAGGAGTTCGCTCATCCGTTCGGTGGTCTCGCGGTCTTCTTCCTCCTCGGCGAAGCGTTCTTCGAGCTTCTTGCGCTCGGCTTCCTTGTCGAATTCGCTCATACCCGCCTCAACGGGACGGGATTCAAAAAGGACTGTGGGTACGTGCGTGTTCCCCAGCTCAACTCAGACCAGTACGTCGACGGCGTACCCGTTGGCTTCGAGTTCGTCGATGAGCGCCGCGACGTGCTCGCGGCCCCGGGTTTCGAGGTCGAGTTCGACCTCGGTCGCGGTCATCCCGATGTCGCGCGAGGTCCGGTCGTGTTTGATGGCGTAGATGTTCGCGCGCTGGCCGGCGATGATCCCGATGAGGTGGTCGAGCGAACCGGGCTGGTCCTTGAGCGTCGTCCGAAGCCGAAGGTAGCGCCCCGACTCCACGAGCCCCCGCATCACCACGGTTCGCAACATGTTGAGGTCGATGTTGCCCCCGCAGAGTGCCGGCACGATCACTTCATCCTTCTTGTAGTCGAACGCGCCCGCGAGCACCGCCGCCATCGGGACCGCACCCGCACCCTCGACCAGCGCCTTCGAGCGTTCGAGCAGCGTCGTGATCGCCACCGCGATCTCGGGGTCCGAGACGGTGACGACCTCGTCGACGCGCTCTTCGATCACCGAAAACGTCCGTTCGCCCACCCGTCGCGTCGCGATGCCGTCGGCGATGGTGTCGACTCCATCGAGGGTGTGCACGGAGCCCTTTTCGAGCGATTCCGCCACGCTCGATGCCCCCTCAGCCTGCACACCGACCACCCGGACATCCGAGTCGATCCCCTTCACGGCAGTCGCGATCCCGGAGATCAGTCCGCCGCCGCCGATCGGCACCACCACGGTATCCACCTCGGGGAGGTCGTCCACGATCTCGAGCCCGATCGTCCCCTGACCCGCCATCACGAGCGGGTCGTCGAAGGCGTGGACGTAGGTCCGGCCCTCCTCGCGTTCGATCTCGTGGGCGCGGGCCTGGGCCTCGTCGTAATCCTCGCCGTGGAGGACGACCCGCGCGCCGTAGCTTTCGGTGGCGCTGGCCTTCGCGATCGGGGCGTGTTCGGGCATCACGACCACGCTGTCGACGTTCGTACGCGTGGCGGCGAGCGCGACGCCCTGGGCGTGGTTGCCGGCGCTCGCGGTCACGACCCCCGCCGCCTGCTCGTCGGGCGAGAGGCTCGCGATCCGGTTGGTCGCGCCCCGGATCTTGAACGACCCGGTCCGCTGGAAGATCTCGAACTTGGGGTGGATCGACGCGCCGGAGAGGTCGGAGAGCGAGTAGGAGTATTCGAGCGGGGTGTGGCGGGCGACGCCGGCGACCACCTCGCGGGCGTCGCGGACGTCGGCGAGTTCGATCATGTGCCGTCTGCGCCGCTCGCCGGTATAGCTCTGGTGAAAACGGCGGTGGAGAGGCCGCCGACGCGTGTGACGCGTCGAACCTCCGCCCGGTACCGACTTCAACCCCACGAAAGCGGGGTGAAAGTGAAGGTGTCGTGACCGGTGACCGAAACTGTGTGTTCCGAAGCCCTTTAGCCCGCGCCGAGGGTTACAGGAAACGATATGGTGAAAGTCAGCGTGGTCGGTGCGGCGGGCACGGTCGGTGCGGCGGCGGGCTACAACATCGCCCTGCGCGGGGTCGCCGACGAGATCGTCTTCGTCGACATCCCCGACCAGGAGGACACCACCGTGGGGCAGGCCGCCGACACGAACCACGGGATCGCCTACGACACCAGCACCGAGATCCGCCAGGGGACCTACGAGGACACCGCGGGCTCGGACGTCGTGGTCATCACGGCGGGCATCCCGCGCCAGCCCGGACAGAGCCGGCTCGACCTCGGCGAGGACAACGCCCCGATCATCGCCGACATCGAGTCCTCGCTCGCCGAGCACACCGACGATTTCATCTCGGTGACCACCTCGAACCCGATGGACCTGCTGAACCGCCACCTCTACGAGACCGGCGACCGTCCGCGCGAACACGTGGTCGGGTTCGGCGGTCGGCTCGACTCCGCACGGTTCCGGTACGTGCTCGCCGACCGCTTCGACACCGAGGTCACGAACGTCGAGGCCAGTATCCTGGGCGAGCACGGCGACGCGCAGGTCCCGGTCTTCTCGAAGGTCCGCGTCGAGGGGACCGACCCCGAGTTCTCCGACGACGAGCGCGGGGACATCCTCGAATCCCTCCAGCAGAGCGCGATGAACGTCATCGAGCGCAAGGGCGCGACCCAGTGGGGTCCCGCAACCGGCGTCGGCCACATGGTCGAGGCCATCGTCCGCGACACTGGCACCGTCCTCCCCGGCTCGATGGTGCTGGAGGGCGAGTACGGCCACGAGGGCGTCGGGCTCGGTGTGCCGGTCAAACTCACGAGCGACGGCGCGGAGGTCGTCGACTGGAACCTCTCGGAGTACGAACGCGAACAGCTCGGCCAGGCCGCCGACAAGCTCGCCGACCAGTACGACTCGATCGCGTAATCGGACCCGTTTTCCTTTCGAGCCGCGAACCCCGTCCGTGGAGTGTCACGTCCGGTACGAGGGCGACGACGACCCCGAGAAGTGCACGGCCAGAAAGCTCGCGCGCTTCGACCTCGTCGCCCTCCACCGCTCGGCCCGCGAGACGCCGTCGGGGATCGTCCTCGACCCCCACGCCGAGCAGGCGCTCTCGCCGGCCGACCGCCGGGACGGCGACAACCGGCTGGTCGCCCTCGACTGCTCGTGGGAGACCGCCGACGCCGAACGCTTCTCGCTTCGCGGGCCGCATCGCGCGCTCCCCTTTCTGGTCGCCGCCAATCCCGTGAACTACGGTACGCCCTTCCAGCTCACCACCGCCGAGGCGCTCGCGGGCGCGTGTTGCGTTCTCGATGAGCGGGCGCTCGCCGAAGAGCTCCTCTCGAAGTTCCGGTGGGGACACACCTTCCTCGAACTCAACGACGAGCCCCTCCGGCGGTACGCCGCGTGTGCCGACTCGGCCGAGGTGATCGCCGTCCAGTCCGAGTACCTCGCCGAGGCCGACTGACCCGATCCGGCGTTTCGAAAACCCTTAACCCCACTGACCCGCGATGGAGGACATGGCACGATTCGAAGCGGCGGAGGAGCGCCTCCTCGCCAAGCAGATCTGTATGCGGTGCAACGCACGGAACCCCCCACGGGCGAACAGCTGCCGGAAGTGCGGCTACAAGAAGCTCCGACGCAAGGCTCGCGAGCGCCGGAGCGCATAGACGGTTCTCGGGTCGTCCGGACTCGCCGAGGTTTAAGGCGGTCCGCGCCGATCATCGGGCATGAAGCGAACCATCGAGACCGACGACGCCCCGGCGGCGGTCGGCGCGTACAGCCAGGCCGCAGCTACCGACTCCCTCGTTTTCACCGCGGGTCAGATCCCGTTCACCCCCGACGGGGAGTCGAAGGCCGACGCCCCGATAGCCGACCAGACCGAACTCGTGCTCGACAACGTGCGCGCCGTGCTCGACGAAGCGGGGGTCGGACTCGACGACATCGTGAAGGTGACCATCTTCCTCGCCGACATCGACGACTTCGAGGCGATGAACGAGACCTACGCGACCTACTTCGACGACGAGCCCCCGGCCCGGAGCGCGGTCCAGGCCGGTGCGCTGCCGAAGGGCGTCGGCGTCGAGATCGAGGCGATCGCGACGCGGTCGTAGTGCGCCCGCGAACGAAATCCGGGTTGCTGTGGGGCGTGATCGGTGCGCTCGGCTTCCTCGTGCTGGTCCAGGCCGCCGAACTCGGTGGCGGGCTCGGGATCGGTCTCACCCCGAAACTCGGGCTCGCGGTCGTGGTGGGCGTGGTCACGGCCGCCACGAGCTACGTCCTCGAGACCTGGCTGGTGCGGAGCGAAAGGGCTTAACCGCCGACTCGGGTAGAACGACTGAGCCGGGATGGCCGAGTGGTAAGGCGCACGCCTGGAAAGCGTGTTCCCTTTGGGATCCGGGGTTCAAATCCCCGTCCCGGCGTATTTGACGACGAACGCACGTGAGGAGTCAAATCGCCACCGACGGGGATTTGTGCAGACCGGGCGCGCGCAGCGAAGTGAGCACGTCCGGACGAGTTCAAATCCCCGTCCCGGCGTTTTGTCGAGCAGAGCGAGACAAAGCAGGGAGCGGCTCTGCCGCGACCGGGTTTTGTCGAGCGAAGTCGTTCGAGACGGCTCCGCCGTCTCGTGATGACGGGAGAGCTTCGCTCTCTCGAACCACGAGGCAAAGCAGGGAGCAGCTTCGCTGCGACCGTGTTCTCGCGAACTTCGTGAGTAGGTGCAAGGAGCGGTTCGCCGAGCGGTGGATCCGGTCGGTACTCACTCACCATCCCACTCGCCGCCGACACGATCCACGCCCATCATCGCGTCGCCGTGGTGCTCGGTGAAGACGACCTTCATGTTCTCGTCGGGAACGTCGAACCGATCCCGAGCGTGCTCCATGACCGCGAGAGCGAACGCCCGCTTGCGTTCGAACGAGCGTCCGCGGCGGATCTCGGCGTCGAGGAACAGCTTCGGGCCGTCGACGGCCCGACCGAGGTGGAGCGCCGACTCGTCGTGGTCTCGAACGGTTACCGCGACGTGACCGGCGGTCGTCTCCATCTCCTCCGTATAGCATTCGGTGACCCGCTCGGCGAACTCGGTTCTCTCGGCTCCCGACAGCGACAACGTCGTGTCGAACTGCAACAACGGCATAGCACGACTCAATCCGGTCGGTGCTTATCGGTTCTGGCGACCGCGAGGAGGTCGCTTCGAACGAGCGTCGCAGCGTGTCGGCTCGGAGTGGAACGTGACGACGTGAGCGCCGAGCGCACGGACGCTACGACGGAGCTGCACACGACGACCGGGTCGGGGTGGGACAGACAACGGGCTTAATTCCCCGGCCCGCAAGCCTCCGCACGATGGCAGACCCCACGCGAACCCACGCGAACTACACGGTGTTGAACTTCCAAGAACACCTCGGCGAGAGCGCCGACGGCCTCGACGTGCCGTGGGCGGAGTTCGTCGGCAACCACCGGTCCTCGAAGCTCGAGTTCGAGGTTCCGACCGACAGCTCCACCGAACCGTACCTCGAATGTCAGCTCTTCGAGGTCGGCGACTACGGCCACGAGATCATGGTCAACGGCGATGCCCTCTCGGGGTTCGACGTACCACCATCGCCGGGCTGGCAGTACTGGATGGACACCATCACGGGGGCCGAACTCGTCGAGGGCACCAACACGATCCAGTTCGTCCGCGACGCGGAGGCCCGCGACGACTTCGTGGTCGGCTCGGTGGTCATCCACTGGAAGGAGCCGCTCGACCGATAGACCAGTTATAAATTCCGTCCGAGAGCCGTCCACCGCCGTCCATCGGTACGTTACCGATCCGCACGACAAACGACCCGTTTCCACGCAGTCTCCGGGTTTTCCCGGCCTCTGGTTCGGAGACGGGGCCGACACGTTCGCACGGAATAGGCACTTTTATATAGAATCACAGACAATCAATCGGTGAATCATGAGTCAGCGAATGCAGGGACAGCCCATGATAATCATGGGGGACGACGCCCAGCGCGTTCAGGACCGGGACGCCCAGTCGCACAACATCAACGCGGCGCGGGCGGTCGCGGACTCGGTCCGTTCGACGCTCGGGCCGAAGGGGATGGACAAGATGCTCGTCTCCTCGATGGGGGACGTCACCGTAACGAACGACGGCGTCACCATCCTCACCGAGATGGACATCGACAACCCGACCGCCGAGATGATAGTCGAGGTCGCCGAGACCCAGGAGGACGAGGCGGGCGACGGCACGACGACCGCCGTCGCGGTCGCGGGCGAGCTCCTGAAGAACGCCGAGGAGCTCATCGAGCAGGACATCCACCCGACGGCGATCATGCGGGGCTACGACAACGCCGCGAAGCAGGCCCGAGAGGAGATCGCCGACATCGCCGAGCAGGTCGAGGCCGACGACACCGAGCGCGTCCGGAAGGTCGCCGAGACCTCGATGACCGGCAAAGGGGCCGAAGCCAACAAGGAACAGCTCGCCGACCTCATCGTCGAGGCCGTCCAGAACGTCACGGTGGAGAACGACGTCGGCGAGAACGTCGTCGACCTCGAGTTCGTCAACATCGAGACCCAGACCGGCGGTGCGGTCCCCGACTCCGAGCTCCTCTCGGGTGCGGTGGTCTCGAAGGACCCGGTCCACGACACCATGCCGACCGACGTCGAGGACGCCTCGGTCCTGCTCCTCAGCGAGGCCGTCGAGGTCGAGGAGGCCAACGTCGACTCCCAGGTCAGCCTCTCGGACCCCGACCAGCTCCAGCAGTTCCTCGACCAGGAGGACAACCAGCTGAAGGCGAAGGTCGAACAGATCAAGGAGACCGGTGCTGACGTCGTCTTCTGTCAGAAGGGCATCGACGACCTCGCCCAGCACTACCTCGCGAAGGAGGGCATCCTGGCCGTTCGCCGCGCGAAAAAGTCCGACATCGAGTTCCTCAAGGAGGTCGTCGGGGCGAACGTCGTCTCGGACCTCAAGAGTGCCACCGAGGCCGACCTCGGCCACGGTTCCGTCACTCGTGACGAGGGCGAGGAGCTGTTCTACGTCGAGGGTGAGGATTCCCACGGCGTCACGCTCCTCCTCCGCGGCTCGACCGACCACGTCGTCGACGAGCTCGAACGCGGCATCACCGACGCGCTGGAAGTCGTCGCCCAGACCGTCTCCGACGGGCGCGTGCTCCCCGGCGGCGGGGCGATCGAGGTCGAACTCGCCTCCCGACTCCGCGAGTACGCCGACTCGGTTTCGGGCCGCGAGCAGCTCGCCGTCGAGGCGTTCGCCGACTCGATCGAGCTCGTCCCCCGCGTGCTCGCCGAGAACGCTGGCCTCGACCCGATCGACACGCTCGTCGAACTCCGTTCGGCCCACGAATCCGGCGAGGGTCGTGCGGGACTCAACGTCTTCACCGGCGACGTCGAGGACACCTTCGAGGCGGGTGTCGTCGAGCCCGCCCACGCGAAGGAGCAGGCGCTTTCGAGCGCCACCGAGGCCGCGAACCTCGTGCTCAAGATCGACGACATCATCGCGGCGGGCGACCTCTCCACCGCGGGCGGCGACGAGGGCGGCCCCGGTGGCGCGCCCGGCGGGATGGGCGGCATGGGTGGAATGGGCGGGATGGGTGGCATGGGCGGCATGATGTAACCGCGTTCGGAGACACCCACCTCCCGACCCACGCACCGCGCGAAAACCAGTTCCGTTGCGACCGTTCTTTCGAGTCGAGACGACGGACGTCGAGCCTCCGGTGAGCGCAGGAACGTATTTATCACTGACTGGTAAACGATGAGAGTATGGGTGACAACGTCCATTCGGTTCTCGTCGGTCGTGACCGCCACCGCTCTCGACGGTTCTCCGCTCTGGCGGGTGCGTTCGCCCTCGCGAGCACGCTGGTCTACACCGCGATAGTGCTCGGCGGGCTCCCGGACACCTTCCCGTTCATGGTCGGGCCGATCGTCGTCGTCCTCGGTGTCGCGACGGTCAGCGCCTATCTCAACGACGGAGTTCTCGTCAGTGGGCTGATCACGGGACTGTTCGCGGTCGGCGGGATCGTCGCGATGCACGTCGACGCCGGTCTCGGGTCGGTCAGCTATCCCGTCTCGCTAGCGACGGACCTCCGAATCCTCGCCATCTTCGTCGGACTCGGGGTCGCCGGGTTCGTCGTCGGTGCCGTCGCCCGACGTATCGCCGCTCGCATCGCCTGACCGTTCCCGCAGTATCGGTCCTTCGTCCATCGAGTCTCCCGTTCGACAACCCGACCAGCAGTCGAAACGACGCTTCGTCACCGCCGTTACGGGTTCGTCGTGGTTCGTTCGGCTCCCGCCGTCGTCCCGGTCGCGCCCGGATCCGTCGGCTGCGTTTCGGTCGTCGTTCCCGCTCCCGGCACCGTCGTGGTCCGCTCCCGCGCGGTATCGACCCAGGCCGGCCGTTCCGGCGATGGGGTCGTGCCGACGTCGTCGTAGGTCACGACGGTCGTCGCCGTGGCGGACTCGTTGCCGGCGAACGTCGCCCGGGTCACGCGATAGCGCTGGATCCGCCCATCCGAATCCACGACCAGCCGGAACGTCGTGCCGTCCATCAGTTGCCCCTCGGTGCGCCCCCGAACGACGTAGACGGGGGTGCCGTTGCGCTCCCGCTCGGCCACCGAGGTCCCGGCGAGGCTGGTCGAGTCGAAGAGGTATTCGAGGCTCCCGGCACCGTACGTCCCGATCCGCTGTTGGCTCCCGACCGCGATGCGGTCGTAGGTCGTCGTCCCGTTCGTGTACGTTCGGTTCACGAGGAGCTCGCCGTCGCGCTGCCAGGCCTCGATGTGGGTCGGTTCGTCGGTTCCGTTCCGGTCGAGAACGAGACGAACCGCCTCGCCCGGCGGTCCCGCGTACGTCGTGCTCGTGCCGCGAGCGGTGACCGACCCGTTCGGGAACTCGACGGTGGTGTTCGAGCGGGTCGTGAACGACCGGTCATCGAGGGCGTCGGCGTGCGCGGCCAGCAGCGCGTCGGGGTCCTCGATCCCCCGCTGCGTGAGGCCGGGCGCGAGCGCCGGGTGGGCCGTCGCCGTCGGCCGGTCGGTCGGCACCGCGGCGGGCGTCACCGTCGACGTCGATTCGCCGTCGCCGCCGTCGAGCACACCGTTACAGCCGGCGAGGATCACCAGGACGACGACCACCAGGGATCGCCACCTCATCCGCTCGTGGTCGTGCCGTTCGGTGCGGTTCGGTTCATCGCCGTTCCGACCCACGCGGGGCGCTCGGGGACCTCGGTCGTGCCGACCCCGGAGAAGGCGGCGGTTCGCACGAGCGGGCTGCTCGTGTTCCCCGCCGGGCTCGTTTCGGTGCGAAGCTCGTGGATGACGCCGCGCTCGTCGACCACCAGCCGGAGGGACGACTCAGCACCGGTCGTCGTCCCGTTGGTGTCGCTCGTGACGACGTAGCGTGTGGACCCGTTCGACCGGCGCTCGCTCACCGAGGTGTTCGCGGGGCCGTACGCTTCGAGGGCGTACTCGACACCGCCGCTCACGGCCCCCGACCGACCGCTCGCGTCCGCCGGGAGTCGCTCGTAGCGGGTGGTGCCGTTGGCGTAGGTGTTGTTGACGAATACCGGGCCGCCGTCCGTCCAGACTTCACGGTGGGCGGGCACCCCGCCAGTCGCGACCGACGTGGCGCTCCCGCGCTGTTCGACGACCGAGTCCAACCCTTCGCCGGGCGGCCCGACGCGAACGACGCTCGACGTGTCGACGAGCACCGACCCGTTCGCGGTTCGCGCGGTCGCGTTCGTGGTCCTGGTGAACGACTGGTTCCCGAGGACCGACTCGTGGGCCACGACCAGCGCGCTCGCGTTCACCACGCCGGCGTCGGTGAGCCCCGGCGCGAGCCGTTCACCGCTGGTGGTTTCGTTCGCCGTCGACGGCCCCGTCGTTTCCGAGGATCCTCCGTCGAGGACCCCGCTGCATCCGGCCAACACGACGGCGACGACGAGAACCAGTCCGGCGGTACGGCGCATGTTGGAGGTCGAAACCACCGACGCAAACCTCTTTCGTTGGCCCACCCCGACCTCCCGTGGTCGGCCACCGCGCTCGGGAGAACTGGTGGCACTTATTGCCACCGCGCGGAAACGCCCGGCATGGATACCCTCCTGCTCGACCGCGAAGCGGTCGACGCGAACGCCCGGATGGACGAAGTCACCGACGCCGTAAGTGCGGCCTTCGCGGCCTACGAACGTGGTGACGCCCGGATGCCAGCGAAGTCCTACATCGACCTCCCCGAGTACAACGGGGACTTCCGGTCGATGCCGGCCTACATGGACGCCGGCGACTGGGACGCCGCCGGCATCAAGTGGGTCAACGTCCACCCCGACAACCCTCAAAAGTTCGATTTGCCCACGGTGATCGGCACGATGATCTACTCCGACCCGGAGACCGCGATGCCGCTCGCGATCATGGACGGCTCCGAGGTCACGATGAAGCGGACCGGTGCGGCCGCCGCCGTCGCCACCGACCACCTCGCGATCCCCGAGGCCAGAAGCCTCGGCCTCGTGGGCGCTGGCGTCCAGTCCTACACCCAGGTCGAGGCGATCGCCGCGATCCGCGACATCGAGGAGATCGTGGTCTCGGACCTCGACGAGGAGGCCATCGAGGCGTTCGTCGACGCCTTCGCCGACCGCTTCAATGTTCGTGCCGGCTCTATCGCCGAAGCCGCCGCCTGCGACGTCCTCTCGACGGTCACCCCGAGCACGGAGCCGCTCGTCTCGCGCGAGCACCTCGGCGCGCACACTCACGTCAACGCGATGGGGGCCGACGCCGCCGCGAAACAGGAACTCGACCCCGGGATCCTCGAAGCGGCGAAGCTCGTGATCGACGATCACGACCAAACCACGCACTCGGGCGAGATCAGCATCCCCTACACCGACGGCACGATCGGCGACGACGACATCGACGCCGCGGTGGGCGAGATCGTGGTCGGCGACCGACCCGGTCGGACCGACGACGACGGCATCACGGTCTTCGACAGCACCGGCCTCGCGATCCAGGACGTGGCGACTGCGCACGTGGTCTACGAGCACGCCCAGGAGACGGGCGACGTCGAGTCGTTCGCGTTCGTCAGCCGGTAGCTTCCTCGGGCTGGTCGCCCGAGCCGAGCGCCCGATCGAGCAGCCAGTAGACCACGAACAGCGGGATCACCGGCAGTGCGACCACGAAGAGGAGGACGAAGATCCCCCAGCCGATGACGTCCATCTCGGTGTTTCCGTGTGGTCTGGAGAGGGGCGTGACCGTTCTGATTCCCGAGTCGTCCTCCGCCGCGTCGCCATCGCTGCTCATACCCCACCCTACGCCGGTGGGCATCAAGAACGTCGCGGCTCTCCCCGATCAATGACAAGGTAAAAAGCCGACCGTCATCAAGGAAACCCAAGCCGTCTCTCATGTCTCGACAGGACACCTACGACCACACCGCCATCGAACAGACCTGGCAGGCCCGCTGGGACGAGGCCGGCGTCTACCGAACGCCGAACGACGCGACCGACCCGGCCTACGTCCTCGCGATGTTCCCCTACCCGTCGGGCCAGCTCCACATGGGTCACGTCCGGAACTACACCATCACCGACGCGTACGCCCGCTACCTTCGGATGCAGGGCGAGGACGTGCTCCACCCGATGGGCTGGGATTCCTTTGGGATGCCCGCCGAGAACGCCGCGATCGAACGCGAGAGCGACCCTCGGGAGTGGACCATGGACTGCATCGACACCATGCGCGACCAGATGCGGTCGGTGGGCCTCGGCTACGACTGGGAGCGCGAGGTCACGACCTGCGACCCCGACTACTACCGCTGGAACCAGTGGTTCTTCAAGCGCTTCTACGAGGAAGGACTCGCCGAGCAGAAGGGCGGCGAGGTCAACTGGTGTCCGTCGTGCGAGACCGTGCTGGCGAACGAGCAGGTCGAGGGCGAGGACGAACACTGCTGGCGCTGTGGCACGCCCGTCGAGTCCCGAACCCTCGACCAGTGGTTCCTCTCGATCACCGAGTACGCCGACGAACTCCTCGACGGGATCGACGAGTTGGAGGGCTGGCCCGACAGCGTTCGCGGGATGCAGCGCAACTGGATCGGTCGCCAGGAAGGCGCGCGGGTCGAGTTCGAGATCCCGGGCTTCGGCGGTATCAAGGCCTTCACGACCCGCCTCGACACCATCCACGGTGCGACCTTCTTCGCGCTCGCGCCGGGCCACGAGGTCACCCAGGAACTGATCGCCGACGACCCCGAACTCGAAACACAGGTCGAGACCCTCGACCCCGACGCCGACAGTGAGGAGAAACGCGGCGTCTTCACGGGCGAGCACGCGGTCAACCCGCTGACGAGCGAGGAGATACCCGTCTACGTCGCCGACTTCGTGCTCTCGGACGTCGGCACGGGCGCGCTGATGGGCGTGCCGGGCCACGACGACCGCGACCACGAGTTCGCCAGCGAGTACGACGTCGAGATCCGCCAGGTCGTCGCGCCCGCTGACGGCGACGAATCGGTCGACATCGAGGAGGGAGCCTACACCGAGGACGGCGTGCTGGTCAACAGCGGCGACTACGACGGGCTGGAGAGTCAGACGGCCCGCGACCGGCTGGTCGACGCCATCGAGAGCGCGTCGCACCACACCCAGTACCGGCTCCGCGACTGGCTGATCAGCCGCCAGCGCTACTGGGGTACCCCGATCCCCATCGTCCACTGTGAAGAGTGCGGTGCCGTGCCGGTGCCCGACGAGGATCTGCCTGTGGAGCTCCCCGAATTCGTGCCGACGCCGACCGGCAACCCGCTCGACGAGGTCGAGGAGTTCGTCCACACCGAGTGTCCCGACTGTGGCGGTCCCGCCGAGCGCGAGACCGACACGATGGACACCTTCATGGACTCGTCGTGGTACTTCCTCAGGTTCATCTCGCCCGACCTCGACGACGCGCCGTTCGACACCGACCGCGCGAACGACTGGATGCCGGTCGACGAGTACGTCGGCGGGATCGAACACGCCGTCCTGCACCTGCTCTACGCCCGCTTTTTCACCCGTGCACTCTCGGACATGGGCATGGTCGACGTCGAGGAGCCGTTCGACGACCTGACGAACCACGGGATGGTGTTGCTCGAGAACCGGGCGATGTCGAAGAGCCAGAACCACGTCGTCTCGCCCGACGAGATCATCGCGGAGTACGGTGCGGACACCGCGCGGCTGTTCATGATGAGCGTCGCGGGCCCCGAGACGGACTTCAACTGGACCGACCGCGGCGTGCGCTCGAACAACGAGTTCGTCCGCCGGCTCTACGCCACCGTGACGGCGTTCGTCGAGGGGGGCACCGAAACCGTCGAGGCCGGCGACCGGCCGATCGACGAGTACGTCGCCCGGGAGACCGACGCCACAGTGATGGCGGCGACCGCGGGCTACGACGGGTTCCGGTTCGACGAGGCGCTCCGGGAGGCCCGCGCGCTGGTCACGCTGCTCCGGCAGTACCGCGAGCGGGTCACGCCCGACGCGTCGACGTTCGAACGCGGGCTCCGGGTCGCGGTTCGGCTGCTCGCGCCCGTCGTCCCACACGTCGCCGAGGAGTGCTGGGAGGCGCTCGGCGAGGAGGACTTCGTGGCCGAGGCCGACTGGCCGGTCGCCGGGGACGACGTCGACTACGCCGCCGAACGCCGGCTGGTCGAGAACACCCGCGAGGACGTCCGGCACATCGTCGACGTCGCCGACATTGAGGACCCCGAGGCGATCGAGGTGGTCGTCGCGCCCGCGTGGAAGCATCGGGCGCTCGACATCGCCATCGAAGCCGACGACGACGTCGTCGGGAGCGTGATGCGTGACGAGGAACTCCGGACGCGCGGCGAGGCCGCCGCCGACTACGCGAAGGACCTCGCGGCGAACCACCAGTCGCTGACCGACGCGCTCGCGCCCGAGACCGAACTCGCCGCGCTCCGGCGGGCGACGTGGCTGTTCGAACGCGAGTTCGAGGCCGACGTGACGATAGTCCCCGCCGACGACGCCGACGAGAGCGTGGCGAAGAAGGCAACTCCCGGACGACCCGCGATACAGGTTCACGAAGACGACTGACGAAGCTGAGTTAATTCTGCTGCATATGCTTTGTTCGGCTCTCATCGGAAGACCGTGAGTCCGCGTTGCGAACCACAAATCCTCTCGACAAACCGCGAACCCGTCGATAAACCGCGAATCCCGACTCCAATGAGGGACCGCCTCCGCCCCGCGACCGCCACGAGCCTCCCCAGCCGACTCCGTCGGCTCGTTCGCGTTACTCACTCGCCTCCGTCATCCCTCGCACGCCGATTCGCGCCCGGCACTCACTGTCGTTCGTTGCCGAGCGCGTGCGCGCGCCACAGCATCCACACCGCAACGCACCCCGTCCACACCGCATCCGCAACGCACCGCCGGCGGTTGTCGGGTCAGTCGTCGAGCGCGACCAGCCCCGATTCGTCCGCGTCTTCGAGCACCGCGCGGGCGTGACCGTCGGGGTCGACGGACTCGTAGACCTGCTGGACCTCGCTGTCGGCGAGCACGAACGTGGTTCGGGCCGCGACATCGTCCTCGACGTCGAGGTCGAACGCGTTCGCGACCTCGCCCTCGGGGTCGGCGAGCAGGTCGAAGTCGAGGTCGTTGTCGTCGGCAAACCGCTCGTGGGAGTCGACGTCGTCGGTCGAGACGCCGTACACCGTCAGCCCGGCGTCGCAGTAGGTCTCGTGTTCGGCCGCGAACTGGTTGGCTTCGAGTGTACAGCCGGGTGTGTCGTCGCGCGGGTAGAAGTAGACCACCGTCGGTTCGTCGAAGTCGGGCGAGACGGTCTCGCCGTGCTGGTTCGTCGCGCTCACGTCGGGTGCCGAGTCGCCGGTCGAGAGGACCATGTCCGTCCTCCGGGCGGGTGCCGAAAGTCGGTTCCGCTCTTCAGTCGATGTCGATGCTGCGCGAGTCCGAGTCGCTCGCGGCCTTCGGGAGCGTCACGGTGAGCACGCCGTTGGTGTACGCGGCGCTCGCCTCGCCCTCCTCGACCCGTTCGGGGAGGGTCAGCGACCGGCTCACCGACCGGGTGTGGCGCTCGCGCCGGAGGTAGTCGCCGTCGGACTCCTCGGTCGAATCGTCGCGCTCGGCGGTGATGCGGAGGGTTCGGTCGGCGACCGAGAGGTCGATCTCCTCGCGGTCGTAGCCCGGCAGGTCGGCCGTGACCTCGAAGCTATCCTCGGTGTCGGCGAGGTCGACGGAGACCGACTGGGTCGCGGGGACGGGCATCTCGTTGAACCGGCCGAACTGGTCGTTCATGCGGTCGAACATCCGCTCGATCTCGTCGAAGGGGTTGCGTCGGGACATTTTCACCTCACTGTAGGCTCGCGAGGCAGTTAAATCTCACTCGACGACGTGTTCGGTGTCGTAGGAGCCGAGTCGTCGGACCCAGCCCGCCTCGGCGAGGGTTTCGATCTCCTCGACGGCGGCCTGGGTTCGGTCCTCGTAGAGGCCCGCCTCGATGTCGATGTGGAAGACGTAGTCCCCGAGGCGTTCGCCGCTCGGCCGCGACTCGATCCGGGTGAGGTTGATGCGGCGGTCCGCGAACGGTCGGAGGAGGTCGAGCAGGAGTCCGGGGTGGTTGTCGTTGGGGTAGACGATCAGCGAGCTCTTGCCGCCCGCGGTCGAGCGCTCGGCGGTCGGGGCCACCACGAGGAAACGGGTCGCGTTCGAGGTCCGGTCCTGGATGTCCTCGGCGAGCACCGAGAGCCCGGCGTCGGCGGTGCCGGGGTGGGCGATCGCCGCCACGTCCGGGTCCTCGCGCGCGCGTTCGACCCCGCGAGCGGTGCTGGTGACGGATTCGAGGGTCGCGTCGGGGTACTCGCTGTCGAGGTAGCTCCGACACTGGGCGAGCGCCTGGGGGTGGCTCGCCACGACCGAGAAATCGCCCGTCTGCGCCAACAGTGCGTGGCGGATCGGGGTGATGAGTTCGCGCACCACCGCGACCTCGAACTCGGCGAGCCCGTCGAGGCTCTCGGTGACCGAGCCCTCGATGCTGTTCTCGACTGGGACGATCCCCCGGTCGGCCTCGCCCGTGGCGACCGCTTCGACGATCCCGGTGACTGATTCGCGGAACTCGATCCCATCGCCGACGGCCCCGGCCGCGCGATGGGAGTAGGTGCCCGCCGGACCCAGCGTGACGATCCTCATTGCCGGTTCTTCCGCACACCTGGGCAAAAGCGTGTGGGGTCCGGCGGTGGCGGTGCGGCCTGCGGTCGCGGCGCGGTTGCGGCGGTGTGGGTGCGGTAGCGGTGCGGCCGCAGGCGGTTGCGGTGCGGTCCTGGCGGATGAAGGGCGAGGCGCGAGTGAAACGAGCGCCGAGGGCTTCGGCGGAAGCGGTTGGCGGTTGCTGTGCGGGTAGTGATTGTACCGCGAGTGAGCCGAAGGCGAACGAGTGGGCGCGAGGGTGACCGAAGGGAACCCGACGCGCTTTTGATCCACATTTTGCCAGCGAGGGAGCGAGCGCTAGCGAGCGACTGAGCGCAGCAAAAGGTGGGAGTGCGTGGGACCGGATTTGAACCGGCGGACCTCTACAGGACAGCGCCCTCAACGCTGCGCCGTTGGCCTGGCTTGGCTACCCACGCGCGATCTGTCCGTATCCCGCCGTCCGATAAAAGCCCTTTGTTGCCGACCCGATGTGCGTCGGGGTGGCAGGACACGCTCTCACACTCTCCCTCTCACCAGCGCTTCGTGTCCGCGAACCGACCGACGGCGGTCGAAGTTGAGTCTTTTTTGTGGGTCGAGACCGGAGCCGTGGTTCGGATGGAAATCGGTCGCTCCGAACGCTATTCGGTGCAGTGGGATGGTGCGAAAGCGATGGTAGACGAGTCGTGGTCCGGCGGACGGGTGGTCGACGAGGACGACACCGGACGGGACGGTGGACGGGGGTAGCACGGATGGTGCTCGCCGACGTGGTCTTCGTCTCGCTCACGACGGTCCAGATCGTCGCGCTGATACCGACGCTCCGGGATACCGAGAGCCGGATCCCGCGGCTCACCTCCGGCACCGCGGCGTTCGTGTGGTTCGCCTACTCGCTGACCTACCTCACGATGGGGCTCGTCTTCGCCGCGGTCTCCGGCACGGTCGGGGCCCTGATGTGGGCGTACATCCTCCTCAAGAAACCGACGGTCGACGACATCGAGCTCCCGTCGACCGACTGACGCGGACCGACGGCCCTCTCGGCCGTTCCAAGGGACCGGTCGTGCCCGAGGGGAGCGCTACGGGACCGAGAGCACGCGACCGCAGAGGGTGCAGGGGATCGTATACTGGCCCGGGCGGCGGCAGCCCGGTTCGTCGTACCACGTTTCTCCGCCACAGTTCGGGCAGGTCGCGATCGGCATACGAGGGCCATCGCCGACGGCCGGTTATCACCTTTCCATGTAGAAGGGACGACACGATCACCGAACCAAAGGCGGAGAGTCGGTCTCGTCGGGCCGAGCGCGTCTGTCCGCTCCTGTCGTTCCGAGGGTGCCCACCGCGAGCGTGCCCGCACGAATCCCTCTACGTGCTATCGGGTGTGAGGTGCGCCCGACGACCGACCCACCGGCCGACGAAACCACCGACCGCCCCGCCGACGGAGAGCGGTATCACGCCGATGAGGGCGTAGACGTATCCGTAGGTGACCCCGGCGATCGAGAGTGTGATGACCGGGTCCGACGGGTTCAGCGCGACTTGGCCAACGAGAACGGCGGTGTAGACGACGAACAGCACCCCGCCGCCGAGCAGCGCGCCGGCTCCGCCGCTGACCACTTCGTCGTTCCAGTGGCCCGCTCGGAGTCCGACGACGAGTCCACCAACGACCCCGGAGAGGAGCACCTCGGCCGGACTCGCGACGACGTACAGCACCGCCGCCGTCACGGCGGTTGCGACCGCGCCGAGCTTTACGAGGTCTCTGTCCATGGTACCGACTAACGAACCCTCAATATTAAGTCTTCACCCGCTTCTCGAAAGGCTCGCTGCGACACGAACACGGTGTCCGCCGGTCGTCAGTCGGCCGAGAGGCCGGCGAGCTCGTGGGGGGGACCACCGGCCAGCCGGTCGCGGTCGTGGTCGGCCCCGAAGTCGTGATTCGGCCCGACCGCGACGATGCGTTTCGGGTTGATGTCGGGATGGGTTCGGTAGTAGTGTTCCCGGATGTGGTCCATCCGAACCGTCTCGGCCACCCCGGGGAGCTGGTAGAGCTCCTTCAGGTAGTTCCAGAGGTTCGGGTACTCCGATATCTTCCGGACGTTGCACTTGAAGTGGGTGTGGTAGACGTCGTCGAAGCGGAGCAGCGTGGTGAACATACAGACGTCGGCTTCGGTGAGGGCGTCGCCACAGAGGTAGCGCTGGTCGGCGAGGACCGCCTCCCAGTGGTCGAGGGCGTCGAACAGTTCGCCGACGGCGTTCTCGTAGGCGTCCTGACTCCCCGCGAAGCCCGCGCGATAGACCCCGTTGTTGATCGGTTCGTAGATCGCCTCGATCGTCTCGTCGACCTCGTCGCGCTCGCCCTCGGGATAGAGCGTCGCGTCGTTGGCGAACTCGTCGAAGGCGGTGTCGAGCATCCGCATCACCTCCTCGGACTCGTTGTTGACGATGGTCTCCTGCTCCTTGTCCCAGAGCACGGGCACCGTCACGCGACCCGTGAACTCGGGGTCGGCCTTCACGTACGCCTCACGGAGGTAGTCGAACCCGTTCTGGGAGTCGGGGGTCGCGCCGTCCTTCTCGGGGGTGAACTGCCAGCCGTCCTCGGCTCGGTAGGGGTCCACGATGTCGACCGAGACGACGTCCTCGAGCCCGCGGAGCGCGCGCGTCACGAGGGTTCGGTGAGCCCACGGACACGCGTACGAAACGTAGAGGTGATAGCGACCCGACTCGGCGGGGAACTCGGCGTCCGGGTCCGCCTCGACCCAGTTCCGAAAGCTTGTCTCCTGTCTGTCGAACTCGTCGTCGTCGTTCGTGCTCTCGTAGGCGTCGGTTCGCCACTCGCCGTCGACCAGCATGTTCATGGGTTGGTGTGAGGGGCCCGTCGTTCATAGGGTATGTGGTGGGCCTTCTTCGATGGGTTTATTCGGCCCCTCGGCCTTGCTCTTCGTACTATGGCCGACAAACCCGCCTCGATGTACCGGGAGATCTCGAAGCCCGCGTACACCCGAAAGGAGTACATTACTGGTATTCCGGGCTCGACCATCGCCCAGCACAAGATGGGCGACGTCCGGACCGACCCCGAGGAGTACCCGGTGCAGATCAGCCTCTCGGTCGACGAGGAGATCCAGATCCGCCACGGGGCGATGGAGTCCTCGCGCCTCTCGGCGAACCGGTACCTCATCAAGAACCTCGGCGAGGGCAACTACAAGATGATCCTCCGGAAGTTCCCCCACCACGTCCTCCGGGAGAACAAGCAGGCGACCGGCGCGGGCGCGGACCGTGTCTCCGACGGGATGCGCCAGGCGTTCGGCAAACCCGTTGGGACCGCGGCGCGGATCAGCGCCGGCGAGCGCCTCTTCACGATCTGGTGTGAGCCCGACCAGGCCGACGTCGCGAAGGACGCCCTCCGTCGGGCGTACAACAAGGTCGGCACGCCGTGTACGGTCACCGTCGAGCGCGGCGAAGAGCTGCTCGTCGCCTGAACTTCGAACGCTTTTGTCGCCGGCGGGTTTTGAAACGGTATGACCAGGCTCGCGGTCGCCACCAGGAAGGAGACGTTCGAGCGGATGCGCGTGCCGTTGGCCGACCGCGACATCGAGGTCGACCACGTCGTCACCGACCAGCGGACGATCCCGCTGACCGATCCGGGCTCCGAGTGGGACGGTTTCGACGTCGGCTTCGTCCATCCCTCGCGACTCATCGAGGGCGGGGTCGCCGACGCGTTGCTCGACGTGCCGTGGGTCAACGACCGTGAGGCGATCCTGACCTCGCGGAACAAGGCCGACGTGCTCGCCCGCCTCTCGCGTGCGGGCCTCCCGGTCCCGCGAAGCGTTCTCGTCTCGGACCCCATCGACGAGTCCTCGCTCGTCGAGACGTTCGAGCAGTTCGAGCCACCCGTCGTTGTCAAACCGAACTCCACGACCCGCGGCACGGGTGTGGTGAAAGTCGACGACCTCGATTCGTTCCTCGGTGTGACCGACTACCTCCGATTGATCCACGACGACCCCGCGACCGGCGACCGCTCGTTTCTCGTCCAGGAGTACCTCCCGGACGCGACCGACTACCGCGCGATGTGTATCGACGGGGCGTACGCGGGTGCGGTCGAGCGCCGACTCCCTGAGCCCGAACGGGCGACGGGCCGTTGGAAGCACAACGTCCACCGCGGGGCCGAGGCCGAGGGGGTCGACCTCCCCAGCGACCTCCGGGAGCTCGCCGAGCAAACCGCGGCCACCCTCGACATCCCCTGGCTCGGGGTCGACCTGCTCGTCAACGACGACCGCGCGGTGGTCTCGGAGACCAACGCCCGGCCGACCATCGACGCCGCGACGAAGTACGAATCCGGTTTCTACGACGACCTCGCGGACCTCATCGAAGCCCAGGTCTGAGCACTGCGGACCGCGGCCGCGGTGCGGGGCGATGCAGCCTGCGGTTGCGGTGGTGCGGTACCTGGTGGATGAAGGGCGACGGCGCGAGTGAAACGAGCGCCGGAGGGCTTCGGCGGTGCTGTGCGGAGAGGATGCGGAAAGGTTGGTGTTGTCCCGCGAGTGAGGCCGGAGGCCGAACGAGCGGCCGTTTTTAGCGTAGATTTTTGCGAGGAGTGGTGCGCGAGCGCAGCGAGCGCACCCGACGAAGTAAAAAGGTACGCTCTAGAGATCGATGTCGGCGGAGGTGTCGCTACGTTCGAAGACGACTTCGAGGATGCCGTTGTTGTAGGTCGCGTTCGCCGAGCGCTCGTCGACTCGCGTGGGGAGGCGCACGCGCTCGGTGACCTCGCGGCGGTCGCCGGCGGCCTCGATGGTGAGTCGGCGACCGTCGCAGGTGAGGTCGATGGCGTCCTTTTCGATCCCCGGGAGGTCCGCGACGACGCGCACCGACTCGCCGTCCTCGTAGACGTCGACGTGGGCACCGGTGCCGTCGATGGTGTCGGTGTGGATGTCGACGTTCCCGTTCATCATCCCGTCCATCATCCGCTCTATCTCGTTGAAGATGTCCTCGAACGGGTCACGGTCGTCGCGGTCGCCCGGTTGCATACCTATGGTATGCGAGGGCGGGTCAAAAGGGTTAGGCTACCACTTTTTTCCTCGTCCCCATTCGCTCGCCTTCGGCTCGCTCAGGGTCCTCGCAAAAACCTGGACTAAAAAAAAGGCCGCTCCTTCCTTCGCTTCGCTCAGTCATTCGCGGTACAATTACTAACACCTCCGCAACCGCCCCGCACAGCACCGCTCCGCGACCGCCACATACCTCCCCAACCGACTGCGCTCCTCGGTCGTTCGCTCCGCTCACTCTCTGCGGTGCTCATCCCTCGCACGCCGATTCGCGCTCGCGGGTTCACGTCCGTTCACCCACGAGCGCGTGCGCGCGCCACTGCACTTGATTTGCGACCGTCCGTGGATAGCGCGGCCTCAGAACCCGATGCCGAGCGCGTCGTTGGTGGTCTCGACGCTCTCGGCGGCATCGGCGGTTCCCGCCACCGCACGCACCGCGTCGACGTTCTCGGGCACCACGTCGGACTCCTGGTGGATGGCCTGGAAGAGGTAGAGGTCGTTCCCCTCCATCGAGACCGACTCGCCCCAAAGGCAGTTCTCCCAGAGGTCGCCTCGTGGCCGCCCCGCGTCGAGCGCGAACTCCTTCAGCTTCCCCGCACCGTCGATCCCGAATTTCTCGGGCACCACGAACAACCGCGATTCGCCGTCGAGGAGTTCTCTGACTTCCGCCGCGTCCGGCTCGGCGTCGAGCGAGACGTTCACGCTGTGCATGTGCATCAGCGTCGCCGGCACCTTGAGCCCCAGCGTGTCGATGGCGAGCTCCGGGAAGATCGTCTGGACGTCCGGCCCGTGGTGCGACGGCAGCGAGATCGGGTTCGGGAGGATGTCGTTGACCGGACCGCGTCCGGACTGGGCGGGGTCGCCGGCGCGCCGGACCAGCGTCGCGCGGACCTTCTCGATTCCATACTCCTCTTCGAGCGGCGCGACGAGCCGCGAGAGGCCGGTCGTGTTACACGAGACCACGCGGACGTGGTCGGCCCCGCTCGCGTCGGCGAAGTTCGCCCGCGCGTTGAAGCTCACGTCCACCATCTCGGCGTCCTCGCCGCCCTGATAGAGCGCGGGCGTGTCGTGGTCCTCGTAGAGCGCCTTGTTCTCCGCACCGATCCCCGAGGGGGTGGCGTCGACCACGACGTCGGATTCCGCGACGAGTTCGTCGACCAACCCTGCGAGTTCGATGTCGGCCTTCACGAACTGGTCGGCGCGCTCCTCGATGGCGGCGTACAAGGGATAGCCCTTCGCCACGGCGCGTTCGGCCTCGAAGTTCGGTCGCGTTTTCGCCACACCCACGAGTTCCATGTCCGGCTGGGCGGCGACCGCGTCCGCGACGCGCTTGCCGATCGTACCGTAGCCGTTGACGCCGACATCGAGCATGTCTTCGTGTGTTCGAGCGACGGGCATAACCGTTTCGCGCGCCGGCCGAAAACCTAAGCGCGCGGCCCCCGTGCTCGGGTCATGAGCCACGCAGACGGGACGCCCCTCGAACGGGCGGCCGAGACCGCCGTCAACCAGTGTCTCGCGCTCCGGTCGAACGAATCGTGCGTCGTGGTGACAGACGACGACCGTCTCGCCATCGGTGAAGCGCTCTACGAGGCCGCCCACGAGGTGACCGAGGACGCCGTCCTCGTCCGGTACCCACCGGGTTCCCAACACGGCACCGAACCCCCGACGCCCGTCGCGGCCACAATGCGCAGCAGCGACGTGGTGCTCTGCCCGACGACTAAGAGTTTGAGTCACACTCGCGCGCGCTCGCGCGCGAACGAGGCCGGGGCCCGTATCGCCACCCTCCCCGGCATCACCGAGGAGGTCTTTCGGACGGGGCTGAACACCGACTACCGCGAGATCGAGTCCGCGTGTGAGACCGTGCTCGACGCGGTCGAGGGAGCCGACGAGATCCGGGTGACGTCGCCCGCAGGCACCGACATCACCTTCGAACCCGGCGCGCACGAGTGGCTCGCGGACACCGGCATCGTCCACGAGGCGGGCGTGATGTCGAACCTCCCCGCCGGCGAGGTGTTCGTCAGCCCCGAGACCGCCGAGGGAACCTACGTCGTCGACGGCACGATGATGCCCCACGGGCTGCTCGACCGGGAGCTCGAATTCGAAGTCGAGGACGGCTTCGTCACCGAGATCTCCGACGACGACGTCCGCGAGCAGGTCGAGCGCGGCGCGGAGGAGGTGGGCGAGGACGCCTACAACCTTGCCGAACTCGGTATCGGCACCAACGTCGCCGTCACGGAACTGGTCGGCTCGGTGCTCCTCGACGAGAAAGCCGCCGGTACCGTCCACATCGCGATCGGCGACGACCACGGCATCGGTGGCGACACGCAGGCCCCGCTCCACCTCGACGGCATCCTGCGCGACCCCACCGTCTACGCCGACGGCGAGGAAATCGAACTCCCGGAGTAGGACGGGCGGCGAAGCCACGGGACGGTTGCACGCCTCGTTTCGTCTCGAATCGACTTCGATCCGGTCTCCGACTCACGGTTCGAACAGCGACGTGGAGGAGATAAATCTCCCATCCGAGTGCGGGGGAACTGATTTCTCGGTCGACACCGAAACGACGTCATGCGACAGAACGTCGGGGAGACCGACCGGGTCGTTCGCGGTACCGTCGGCATCTGGCTGGTCATGGTCGCGGTGAGTGCGTTTCGGTCGGGGCGGAAAACCGTGTGCCTGATCACCGGCCTCGCGGGCCTCGGACTGCTGCAGAACGCGCTGACTGGGTTCTGTGGTGGAAATTGGCTGTTCGGGGTCGACACGACCACCGATTGAAGCCCGGACGGACCGCTCCAGCCACGCACGACCACCACGGCTTTTATTCGCGCGCCCGATAGAGCCGGCATGACTCAGGCCACCGAACGCGTCGCGACGTCCTGTCCGGCGTGTTCACCCGACACCGCGGTCGTCCACGAGGTCCTCAAACCCGGGAGCCAGTCGACGGTTCGCTGCAGCGAGTGCAGCCACGTCCACAAGGTCCGGATCGAGGAGCCCGAAACCCGCGAACGCGACGTCATCGTCTCCCAGGACGGCGACTCGTTCTCGACCACGACCGAGATCCCCACCGGCGAGCGCCTCGCGGTCGGCGAGGAGTTCGTGCTCGACACCCCCGAGGCCCTGCTGACCGTCCGCATCACGAGCCTCGAAGTCGAGGGCGGGCGGACCGACGACGCGACCACTGAAGAGATCGAGACGGTCTGGACGCGGGTCGTCGGCAACGTCGGCGTCGACGTCACCCTCAACCCCGCGGACGGCGGCGACGAGACCAGGGGTGTGGAGCTCCGGGTCCCCGGCGACTACGAGTTCACCGTGGGCGAGCGCGAGGACCTCGGCGAGGAGTCGTTCACCGTCAAAGGGATCCACCTCCGCCCCGACGCCACGGGCTACGGCTTCGACCGGCTCGACCACGAGGGCGACATGGCGTTCGCGAAGGACGTCAACCGGGTCTACGCCGACGACGAGTCGAGTTCGGCGTGGTCCGTCTGGTGAGATGGACGCCCGAGCCCGACGGGAGCGGTTAGTCGAGCAGCTCGACCGTGAGGGCCGTATCGAACGCGACTCGACCCGCGAGGCGCTCCTGGCCGTACCGCGCCACGAGTTCGTCCCCGAGAATCGGCGGCGCGCGGCCTACGACGACCGCCCACTCCCGATCGGCGAGGGCCAGACCATCAGCGCGCCCCACATGGTGGCGATGATGACCGACCTGCTCGCGCTCGACCCCGACGACTCGGTACTCGAGATCGGCACCGGCTGTGGCTACCACGCCGCCGTCACCGCCGAAGTGGTCGGACGTCTCCGCTCCGTCGAGTACTACGAACCCCTCGCGGTCGCGACCCGCGAGCGCCTCGCGCGACTCGGCTACGACGTCGAGATTCGCGTGGGTGACGGCCACGAGGGCTGGCCCGAGGGCGCGCCCTACGACGCGGCCTACCTGACGTGCGCCGCTCCGGCGATCCCCGAGCCCGTGATCGAGCAGGTCCGTCCCGGCGGTCGGATCGTCGCGCCGGTTGGCACGCGACGACAGACCCTCGTGCGCGCGACCAAACAGGGAGACGGTGATCTCGACGTCGAGAAGCACGGTGGGGTTCGGTTCGTTCGAATGCAGGGGTGAGTCGGGTCAGAGGAGCGGCTGTTCATGTTTCCGCCGAAGGATTTGAAGGAAGTATCGGACCTGAGTCGACCGCTAATCCCGATGCAAACGAGAACTGTAAACCGCCTCGCAACCGCCCGCGACGGCCACACGCCTCCCCAGCCGACTGCGCTTCTCGCTCGTTTCACTCGCTGTGATGCTCATCCCTCGCACAGTGGTCGCGGTCGCACGCTCACGTTCGCTCGCGTACGACCGCGAGCGCGCGCCACAGCATCCGCACCGCCGGCGGACGGTGGAGATCGCCGATACGGCACCGGAGCCGGCGGTTGACCGGTCGTCGCGAATTCCTCGACCGGCCGGCGAAGGCGCGCGATTCAAGACCGACGAGGACGGATCTCGGGTATGGATTCGGCGGTGTTGCGCGACGACATGGTCGCGGGACTCGAACACGAGAGCAAGGGGGTCGTCGAGACCACGAGCGTGAGCGCCGCGCTCCGGGCGGTCCCGCGCCACGAGTTCGTCGCCGAGGAGAAGGCCGCCTACGCCGACCGCTCGTTCGACCACCGTGGAACGGCGGTCCTCGCCCCGAACACGGTCGCACGCCTCATCGAGGCGCTCGCGCCGACCCCCGGCGACAGCGTGCTGGTCGTGGGCGCGGGCGTCGGCTACACCGCCGCGGTCTGTGCCGAGATCGCGGGCCAACAGCACGTCCACGCCGTCGACATCTCGCGTCGGCTGGTCTTCGACGCCCGACAGAACCTCTCGCGCGCGGGCTACGGCGGCGTCCTCGTCGACCGCCGCGACGGCGCGTACGGGCTGGCGGAGTACGCCCCCTTCGACCGGATACTGCTCGAAGCCGCCGCCGTGCGACCGCCGCGCGCGCTCGCCGACCAGCTCGCGCCGGACGGTCGGCTCGTGATGCCGGTCGGCACGCGCGACCAGTCGCTCGTCGCTCTCGACGACGCGGGGCACGAGACGCGGTTCGGCCCCACGAGCTTCGCCCCCCTGCTCGTCGAGGGCGAACAGTCCGACTCGGTCGAACGAAACCGCACCGTTCGCGAGGACCGCGAGCGCGCACGTGCGGTCGCCGAACGCCGAACCGGCTGGGAACACGACTGGATCGACTGGGACCGCCAGGGCTGACTCACCGCACGCTTCCTCGGGGTCACTCACCGTACCATCGGCTACCCGTGCGCGACACACACTACCACTCGCGCGGTCGAACCCCGCTCGGGTCGCGATCCGGGATATTTTCGGTGTCTCGTCCCTTCGAAGTATCTTTGACTGGCACGAAACGTGACCACGATCCGATGAAACGTAAGTAAATGCAACTAACTGGCCAGAAGCGGTATTTTACGGATGCCTAATTAGCAGATGATGCCGCGCAACGGAGCACGCGATGATAGCGACAGCACAGACAGTGGTTTCAAACCAAGCCGACGGTCGTATCTCAAGGCTGCAGGGGCAGCCGCCGTCTCGGTACCGTTGCTCGCTGGGGAGGGGGCAGCGGCGACCGAGCGCCACGGGATCAGCTTCGACAACGTCGTCGACATGGGCGGTACCGGCGACGCCTCGAGCGCGATCGAGTCGGCTGCTGCGGACAACACCCTGCTGAAGTTCCCGTCCGGGACCTACGACCTCACCGGCCGGACCAACGTCAGCGGGAAGAGTAACTTCGGGATCGTCGGCGAGGGCGACGTCACGTTCACCGTTCCTGATGGTTTCGAAGACAAGATCCTGAACATCAACGGGGGCAGCGGTGTTCTCGTCGAGAACATTACCATCGACCAGAGTAACGCTGCGCCATGTGTGCAGGTCGCGCCTGACGATGATCTCCAAGTCCACGGTCTGGAGATGCCCGCAACGGGTGGATACGACCGAAGCGATGGTTCGGCCGCCAATGCGTTCAACCCGATGGTGCGGTCGTCGGGCGGTTCGGGAACGGTCACGAACCTCCTTCTTCACAACGCAGGGGAGATGGGTGCGTACTCCCGCGTCGGTGTCTGGATCGGCGAGGAGAACAAGGGTACGATCACCCTCCGCGACTGCAACGTCGAGGGCTTCTCGAACAACGGCGTCTACGCCAGCCGGACGCCTGGCGAGGTGCACGTTGAGGGT
Source organism: Halococcus sp. IIIV-5B (assembly GCF_003602035.1). Lineage (NCBI taxonomy): Archaea > Methanobacteriati > Methanobacteriota > Halobacteria > Halobacteriales > Halococcaceae > Halococcus > Halococcus sp. IIIV-5B. The sequence goes on from NZ_QZWE01000012.1 coordinate 78,727, forward strand.
GGCGTCTACAAGAACAACGACCTCTCCCAGGTCCGGATCGGCAGCAGCGGAAGCTACATCGACGGTGTGAGCATCGAGGTCGACACCGACGAGAGCCGGTCTGACAACCCCGGCGAGATGAACAACGGTTCCGGTATCCGTCTCGAGAAAGGCTCGGGCGCGGTGGTCCGGAACTGTGACATCAGTATCGGCTCCGACGCCAACTCCAACGGTGGGATCACCGTGTTCGATACTAATGGCGCGTTCACGATCGAGAACACCCGGATCGAGTTCAACGCCGATGGCTACGGGATCCGCGGTACAGCCCCGAGCGGTGTTTCCGGCGACGTGGCCGCCACGCTCAAGAACGTGAGTGTTACCGGCGGTTCGTCCAGCAAGGCGTCCATCCTCATCGAGGAGCGCGACGGTACCACGATCGAGGACTGCTGTGTCCAGACCGGCAGCGGCCGAAAGGGTGTTTACCTCCGAAACTGTGGCGACAGCACTATCTCGAACACGACCATCGACGCCGGTGGGAAGCCGCTCCAGCTCTCGGGCAGCAACGTAACGGAGAGCGGTATCAGCTACGGCGGCTCCTGTCCCGCCCCGAGCCTCTCGTCGTCGAGCTACGAGGGCTCCTCGGTGTCGTCGGTCGAGGACGATTCCTCGTCTGATGACTCGGACGAAGAATCCTCGGACGACTCCGACGATTCGGATTCGAGCGAGGATTCCGAGGACTCCTCCTCGGACGAGTCGTCGAGCGATTCGGAGGAGGAATCCTCTGACGAGTCCGATTCGGACGACTCCGATGAGTCGGATTCGAGCGAGGACTCCGAGGACTCCTCCTCGGACGATTCGGACTCCGAAGACGACTCTGACGAGGGCGACTCCGATTCGGACGATTCGTCGGGCAACGACGACGGCTCGGGCTCGGACAACGAGCTCAGCGGGGACATCGACGAGTCCGACATGCCGGAGCCCGAGGACAGCGCGAACCTCGTCATCACCGACACCAGCACCGAGGGCGGCCGCATCCCCTACGAGTTCACGACGAGCGGCGACCTCGAGAAGTCACAGACCGGCGGTGCGACCCAGGACGACAACGACGACATCTCGGGCAACACCGCGACGGGCGGCGTCCAGAGCTACCGTGACGCCTACGAGTACGAAGGCGAACTCGTCGCGCTCGAAGTCGAGGACTACGCGACGATCAAACTCGACGACGACGCCGGCACCATCACGGTGATGGGCGAGGACGAGTCGGGAACGGAGTACTCGCTCGAAGTCACCGGCACGCTCGAACACATCGACGACTCGACCGACCCGATCTCGGACGACGGAAGCTCGGTCTCGGGCGGCGTCGGCACGTTCCGTGACGAGTACAGCTACACCGGCAAACTCGTCCAGGCCTCGATCGAGGACTCGGCCTCGATCACCACCGACCCCGAGACGCTCGACGAATAATCGGCGTCGTCCCGGTCGTCCGGTGTTTTTACTCCGCTGACTTCGCTTTGAACCGAACTTTTCGGATTTTACGGTTTGAGACTCCTCGGTCTACACGCTCCCAGAGTCTAAGTCCGGTGGTTGCCGGCGACCCAACTACTTAGAGGTCACTTGATAAGTTGCGCTGTCATACTGTTTTGACGAGATCGGTTGCCAAACTCAACTCGCACAGATGCTCGTACAACTATCCGGCCGTCTCAAACGTCTATACGATATATCCGAGGTCTTCGAGACGGTCCGTGACGACATCGTCGTCGGTTTCCATATCGGCTGGTTCAGTCTCATCGCCGCGTTCGGGTGGGGCGACTGGCTCCTCGGCGAAGGTTTCTCGTCGAGGACCGTTGGTCGAGACGAGCCACGGAACCGTCAAGAGCTCATGCGTGTATATGCCGGGTGGGTGTCCATACTCGCGGAACGGAATCGGGAACGAGCGCTCACCGATCATCTGACCATGGTCGGCGGTGACGACCGTTCTTCCATCGAGTGTCTTCAAGAGGTCATCTACGTGTGGAAGCACGGCATCGAGGTTCTCTCGAAACGCCCGCCAGAGAACCGAATCGGGAAGATCGATGTCCCCGCGGTCGAGTGCGTCCCAGACTCGCATACTCCTGAGCTCCGGATACTCCTCCCCGGTCGGTCCGACCGCGGGGAAGTGTGGTTGGACGAAATGAACGAGCAGGCGCTTGTTCGGATACTCGTCAGCGGCCCGAGCGGCGTACTCGGCAGTCGTTTCGGGTCTGACGGTGTGGACCTCGTCGTCCCAGCCATCGCGCCAGACGTTGATCTCATGGTGAAAGCTCGCGGTGACTTCACCGCGGTTCCGATTCCAGTAGAGCATTGGGGTCGCCGCAACGTAGACGATGTCGTGAAGTTCGCGCCCATCGATATTGGCTTTGAGGAACTCGGTCGTCATCGATGCTCGAGAGCGCCGCTGCTCGAGAACACCCGGGAGCTCGTCCGCCCGGGCGGCGAACATATCGTACCGACAGGCATCGAGGATCAACAGGTTGTCCCAATCCGCGGCTGTGATGTCGATGCCGTCCGGGTCGTACGACCGCCGTCCAAGCCGGGTGTAGTAGAGACGATTCATCTCACGAACGAACAGCTTTGGCTGATCGATGACGCGTCGTAGCTGCCGAAGAGAATACATTGTCGTCACAATCCCCCGAATCGGCAATAATGCTTCGACGTCGGGTGGAGCCGAAGATGAGGTCCAGCTCCGATAACTGGAACTTCTCTCCAGGATTCGAACCCGACAGTAACGTTCCGATCCGCGCTCCCACACTGCGTACACGATGACCGTTTTCAAATCTCTTCGTGGATGCTTCGCTCGTCACGACGGTTCGCCCGCTCGCCACCACGAGTTCGGAAAAGCGCCCGGGGCGGGATTTGAACCCGCGTCACGACCGTGACAGGGTCGTATGATAGGCCACTACACCACCTGGGCACCGACAAATGACCGTTATCCGGACGGACGGTTAAACGTTTCCAAACCGACCGACGGCCGAGCCCGAAACGCTATATCCCGTCGCGTCGTGCGTCCGTCGAAATCGAGGCGAGGCAGCCATCCCCGACCGTCGGCCGCGACTCCGGAAGAGCGCCCGCTCGCGGTCGGAATGGTTAAGGTTCTGGACCGTATACACGCTGTAGTATCTCGTGATAGCCACTTCTCCCCCAGTTAGACACACATGGTAGACGTCGGCCAGCACACGCTCGTCCCGGAGCACACCGTCGTGGAGGACGACTCCGAGATCGACGAGGTGCTCGAAGAGTACGACATCAAACGCACCGACCTCCCGAAGATCAAACGCACCGACCCGGCGCTCCCCGACGAGGCCGCGACCGGCGACGTGATCCGGATCGTTCGGGACTCACGAACCACCGACCAAGCGGTCGTCTATCGGCTCGTCATCGACTAATGAACAGGGACACACGACGTTCGATCTCACGGGAGTACTTCTCCCAGGAACGGCTCGCAGAACACCACTTCAGCTCGTTCAACGACTTCCTCGGTCGCGGGATGCAGCAGGTCGTCGACGAGAAGGAGACCATCGACACCGACATCGGCGACAAGGAGGGCGAGGAGCCGGTCTTCGTCGAACTCGGCGACGTTCGGGTCGTCACCCCGCGGGTCCGGGAGGCCGACGGGAGCGAGGAGCGCCTCTACCCCCAGGAAGCCCGCCTCCGCAACATCACCTACGCCGCGCCGGTCTTCATGGAGATGGCGGTCGTCGTCGGCGGCGAGGAGGAAGAGGAGCGCGTGGTCGACACCACCGAGACCCAGATCGGGCGGCTGCCGATCATGGTCGGCTCCGAGAAGTGCAACATCTCGGGGATCGACGACGAGGAGCTCATCGAACTCGGCGAGGACCCCGCCGACCCCGGCGGCTACTTCATCGTCAACGGCTCCGAGCGGGTGTTGATGACGAGCGAGGACCTCGCACCGAACAAGATCCTCGCCGAGTACGACTCGAAGTACGGCGACGAGATCCAGGTCGCCAAGACCTTCAGCCAGCGCCGTGGCTATCGCGCGCTCGTGCTGTGTGAACGCAACCGGGAGGGGCTGCTCGAGGTCTCCTTCCCGAGCGTCTCCGGTTCGATCGACTTCGTGACGCTGGTTCGAGCGCTGGGGCTCGAATCCGACGAGGAGATCGTCCACCGGGTCTCGGACGACCCCGAGGTCGTGAAGTTCATGCTCGAGAACCTGGAGGAGGCCGACGTCCAGACCGAGGAGGAGGCGATCGAGACCCTCGGCGAGCGTGTCGCCAGCGGCCAGGGCAAGAACTACCAGCTCAAACGTGCCAACTACGTCATCGACCGCTACCTCCTGCCCCACCTCCACGAGGAGGGCGTCGACGACGAGGACGTTCGCATCAACAAGGCGTTCTATCTCTGCCGGATGGCCGAGGCCTGTTTCGAACTCGCGCTCGGTCGACGCGAGGCCGACGACAAGGACCACTACGCCAACAAACGGCTGAAGGTCTCGGGCGACCTGATGACCGACCTCTTCCGCACGGCCCTGAACAAGCTCGCGCGCGACGTGAAGTACCAGCTCGAACGCGCGAACATGCGAAATCGGCAGCTCTCGGTCAACACCGTGGTTCGCTCGGACGTGCTGACCGAGCGGCTCGAACACCCGATCGCGACCGGCAACTGGGTCGGCGGGCGCTCTGGGGTCTCCCAGCTCGTCGACCGAACGGACTACATGGGCGTGCTCTCCCACCTCCGGCGACTCCGCAGCCCGCTCTCGCGGAGCCAGCCTCACTTCGAGGCCCGCGACCTCCACGCGACGCAGTGGGGGCGTATCTGTCCCTCGGAGACCCCGGAGGGGCCGAACTGTGGCCTGGTGAAGAACTTCGCGCAGTCGATGGAGCTCTCCCAGGACATCGACGACGAACGGGAACTGAAACGAGAACTCGCCACGATGGGGGTCGAGGGGATCCCCGGCATCGAGGGCGTCACCCCGAGTGCAGACTAACATGAGCAGCCAAACCCAATCCAACGCACGCGACGCAAAGGTCTACGTCAACGGGAGCCTCGTCGGCACCCACGCCGACCCCGAGGGGCTCGCCCACCAGGTTCGCGAGGCGCGCCGTCGCGGCGACGTCGCCTCGACGGTGAACGTCTCGGTCAAGGACGGGACCAACGAGGTCATCATCAACGCCGACGCCGGTCGGGCGCGCCGACCGCTGATCGTCGTCGAGAACGGCGAACCGCTGATCTCCGAGGCGGAGGTCGAGTCGGTGATCGACGGCGAGTCGGGCTTCGACGACCTCGTGGAGGACGGATACATCGAGTTCATCGACGCCGAGGAGGAGGAGGACATCCTGGTCGGTGTCGACGAGGACGACCTCACGCCCGACCACACCCACCTCGAGATCGATCCCCAGCTCATGTTCGGTATCGGCGCGGGGATGATCCCCTACCCCGAGCACAACGCGAGTCCGCGTATCACGATGGGGTCGGGGATGATCAAGCAGTCGCTCGGGCTCCCCTCCGCGAACTATCGCATTCGGCCCGACACCCGCCAGCACCTGCTCCACTACCCGCAGCTCTCGATGGTGAAGACCCAGACCACCGAGCAGATCGGCTACGACGACCGGCCGGCGGCCCAGAACTTCGTGGTCGCCGTCATGTCCTACGAGGGGTTCAACATCGAGGACGCGCTCGTCTTGAATGGTGGTTCGATCGACCGCGCACTCGGTCGGTCACACTTCTTCCGGACCTACGAGGGCGAGGAGCGCCGGTATCCCGGCGGCCAAGAGGACCGATTCGAGATCCCCGACGACGACGTTCGGGGGGCGCGCGGCGAGGAGGCCTACACCCATCTCGACGAAGACGGATTGGTGAACCCCGAGACCGAGGTCAGCGAGAGTGCGGTGTTGCTCGGGAAGACTTCGCCTCCCCGATTCCTCGAAGAGCCAAACGACATGGGCGGGCTCAGCCCCCAGAAACGCCGCGAGACCAGCGTGACGATGCGCTCGGGCGAAGCCGGCGTCGTGGACACGGTGACGCTGATGCAGGGCGAGGACGGTTCCAAGCTCTCGAAGGTCTCGGTGCGCGACGAGCGGATCCCCGAACTCGGCGACAAGTTCGCCTCGCGCCACGGTCAGAAGGGCGTCATCGGACACATCGCGCCCCAGGAGGACATGCCCTTCACCGAGGAGGGCGTGGTGCCGGACCTGATCATCAACCCGCACGCGCTGCCCTCGCGGATGACGGTGGGCCACGTGCTCGAGATGCTCGGCGGAAAAGTGGGTTCGCTCGAAGGCCGCCGGGTCGACGGAACGGCCTTCACCGGCGAGGAGGAGGCGGAACTCCGCGGCGCGCTCGAAGAGCACGGCTTCGATTCGAGCGGTAAGGAGCGGATGTACTCGGGCGTGACGGGCGAGAAGATCGACGCCGAGATCTTCGTCGGGACCATCTTCTACCAGAAGCTCTACCACATGGTCTCGAACAAGATCCACGCACGTTCGCGCGGGCCGGTGCAGGTCCTGACCCGCCAGCCCACCGAGGGGCGCGCCCGTGAGGGCGGCCTCCGGGTCGGCGAGATGGAACGCGACGTTCTCATCGGGCACGGTGCGGCGATGGCGCTGAAGGAGCGCCTGCTCGACGAGTCCGACAGGGAGTTCATCTACGTCTGCGGCAACTGCGGGATGAGCGCGGTCGAGAACGTCGAACAGCGTCGGGTCTACTGTCCCAACTGTGGCGAGGAGACCGACATCCACGAGATCGAGATGAGCTACGCGTTCAAGCTCCTGCTCGACGAGATGAAGGCGCTCGGTATCGCGCCCCGACTCGACCTGATCGACGCGGTCTGATCTACTACTACCCCACAACCCATGAGCACCAACGCAACCCCCAAGGAAATCGGCGCGATCGACTTCGGGCTGATGAACCCGGAGGAGTACCGCGAGATGAGCGCGACGAAGATCATCACGGCCGACACCTACGACGACGACGGCTACCCCATCGACATGGGGCTGATGGACCCTCGACTCGGTGTCATCGACCCCGGCCTCGAATGTAGCACCTGCGGGCAACACTCAGGTTCGTGCAACGGCCACTTCGGCCACATCGAACTCGCCGCCCCCGTGATCCACGTCGGCTTCACGAAACTCATCCGACGGCTCCTGCGCGGGACCTGTCGGGAGTGTTCGCGGCTCCTGCTCGACTCGGCCGAGCGCGAGGAGTTCGCGACCCGCCTCCAGCGTGCCCGCGAACTCGACAACGACGTCAACGACGTCACGAAAGCCGCGATCCGCCAGGCCCGAAAGAAGGACCGCTGTCCCTACTGCGGCGAGGAGCAGTACGACATCCAGCACGAGAAACCCACGACCTACTACGAGGTCCAGGACGTGCTCGCCGCCGACTACCCGCAGCTGATCGCGGCGGCGATGCAGCCCGACGAGGACGAGGACAAGCCCGGGACCTCACCCCAGGAGCTCGCCGACGAGACGGACATCGAGCTCTCGCGTATCAACCAGATCTTGGGTGGCGAGTTCCGCCCGCGCGAGGAGAGCCGGAAGGCCATCGAGCGCGCGCTTTCGGTGGACCTCTCCGAGGAGGACCTCAACAAGCTGATGCCCTCCGATATTCGGGATTGGTTCGAGGACATCCCGGACGAGGACGTGGGTGTGCTCGGCATCAACGCCGAGCGCTCGCGACCCGAGTGGATGGTTCTCACCGTACTCCCGGTGCCGCCGGTGACCGCACGGCCCTCGATCACGCTCGACAACGGCCAGCGGAGTGAGGACGACCTCACCCACAAACTGGTGGACATCATCCGGATCAACCAGCGGTTCATGGAGAACCGCGAAGCCGGCGCTCCTCAGTTGATCATCGAGGACCTCTGGGAACTCCTCCAGTACCACGTCACGACCTTCATGGACAACGAGATCAGCGGGACGCCGCCGGCCCGCCACCGCTCCGGTCGGCCCCTGAAGACCCTCTCCCAGCGGCTCAAGGGCAAGGAGGGTCGCTTCCGTGGTTCGCTCTCCGGGAAGCGCGTGAACTTCTCGGCTCGCACAGTCATTTCGCCGGACCCGACCCTCAGCCTCAACGAGGTCGGGGTCCCCGAACGGGTCGCGAGCGAGATGACCCAGACGATGAACGTCAACGAGCGCAACATCGAGGAAGCGCGCCAGTACGTTCGCAACGGTGCGGAGGTCCACCCCGGTGCGAACCGGGTGATCCGCCCCGACGGCAAGGTGATGAAGATCCTCGAACAGGCGAAGGAGGAGCTGGCCGAGCGCATCGAGCCCGGCTGGCAGGTCCAGCGCCATCTGACCGACGGGGACATCGTGATCTTCAACCGCCAGCCGTCGCTCCACCGGATGTCGATCATGGCCCACGAGGTGGTCGTGATGCCGTACAAGACCTTCCGGCTGAACACGGTGGTGTGTCCGCCGTACAACGCCGACTTCGACGGCGACGAGATGAACATGCACGCCCTCCAGAACGAGGAGGCGCGGGCTGAGGCCCGCGTGCTGATGCGGGTCCAAGAGCAGATCCTGAGCCCGCGCTTCGGCGAGAACATCATCGGCGCGATCCAGGACCACGTCTCGGGAACCTATCTGTTGACCCACGACGACCCCGAAACCGGTGGGGTGCCGTCGTTCAACGAGACCCAGGCGCTCGACCTGCTCCGCGCCACCGGGGTCGATACGCTGCCCGACCCCGACGGCGAGGACGACCAGGGGAGACCGTTGTGGACGGGTCGGACGATCTTCTCCGAACTCCTGCCAAACGGTCTCGACCTCGAGTTCACGAGCTCGACCGGCGACACCGTGGTGATCGAGGGCGGCCAGCTCGTCGAGGGCACCGTCGACGAGGACGCGGTCGGCGCGTTCGGCGGCGAGGTCGTCGACACGATCGTCAAGCAGTACAGCGAGACGAGAGCCCGAGTGTTCATCAACGAGGTGGCCTCGCTCGCGATGCGGGCGATCATGCACTTCGGGTTCTCGCTCGGTATCGACGACGAGTCGATCCCCAACGAGGCCGAGGCCCAGATCGACGAGAGCATGGCCAACGCCTACGAGCGGATCGACGAACTGATCGAGACCTACGAGAACGGCGACCTCGAGAGCCTGCCGAGCCGCACGGTGGACGAGACCCTCGAGATGAAGATCATGCAGACGCTCGGGAAGGCCCGCGACTCCGCCGGTGACATCGCGGAGGACCACTTCGCGCGCGACAACCCCGCCGTGGTCATGGCCGAGTCGGGCGCGCGTGGCTCGATGCTCAACCTCACCCAGATGGCGGCGTGTGTCGGTCAACAGGCGGTCAGGGGCGAGCGGATCAACCGCGGCTACGAGGACCGCACGCTGAGTCACTACCAGGAGGACGACCTCTCGGCCGAGGCCCACGGCTTCGTCGAGCACTCCTACCGTGGCGGGCTCACCCCGCGTGAGTTCTTCTTCCACGCGATGGGTGGCCGCGAGGGGCTGGTGGACACGGCGGTCCGGACCTCGAAGTCCGGCTACCTCCAGCGCCGGCTGATCAACGCGCTCAACGAACTGGAGACCCAGTACGACGGCACAGTGAGAGACACCTCCGACAACATCGTCCAGTTCGAGTTCGGCGAGGACAACACGAGTCCGGTGAAGGTCTCCTCGGGTGTCGACAACGAGATCGACGTCGACGAGATCGCCGACCGCGTGCTCGCCGCGGAGTTCGAGGACGACGGCGAGACGTTCGCCCAGCCGACGAACCTCTCGGAGCACGCCGACGCGCGCACCACCGACCGCGCGACCACGTCGGATGCGCCGATCGACGTTCCGGAGGTGAGCGATGACTGAGATCACGACGGCGATCGAGACCGCCGTCGAGGGGACGACCCTCCCGAAACGCCTGAAGGACGAGGTCTACGAGACGATCGAGTCGCGCGAGGTCACCGAGGACGAGGCGACGTCGATCGTGAACGCGGTCGAGGACCGCTACCTCGACACGCGGGTCGAACCGCTCGATCCCGTGGGGACGGTGTCGGCCCAGTCGATCGGCGAGCCGGGCACCCAGATGACGATGAACACGTTCCACTACGCGGGCGTCGCGGAGATCGACGTCACGCAGGGGCTCCCCCGCCTCATCGAGCTCGTCGACGCCCGGAAGACGCCCGACACGCCGATGATGACGGTCTACCTCGACGGCGAGTACGCCACGGACCGGGAGAAAGCCCACGAGGTGGTCTGGAACATCGAGTCCACGCGGATCCTGGCGCTCGGCGACGTCTCGACAAACGTCGCGGACATGCTGGTCCAGGTCAGCCTCAACCAGCAGACCCTCGACGAACGGATGATCTCGGCCGAGGAGGTCGCCGAGATAATCGAGGACTCGCTCGGGGTCGACGTGGCCCGAAACGGGACCACGATCGAGTTCGGTCCGGCACAGCCGAGCTACCGCGGGCTGCTCCAGCTCGTCGAGGAGCTCCGCGAGATCGTCTTCAAGGGTATCGAGGACGTCTCGCGGGTCGTGATCCGAAAGGAGGAACTGGAGGAGGGCGAGGAGTTCGTGCTCTACACCGAGGGGTCGGCCTTCGGCGACGCCCTCGACATCGAGGGTGTCGACGCCTCCCGGACGACCTGTAACAACATCCACGAGGTCTACCGGAACCTCGGGGTCGAGGCGGCCCGCGAGATCATCATCGAGGAGACGATGAACACCCTCGAAGAGCAGGGGCTCGGCGACGTCAACATCCGCCACCTGATGCTGGTGGCGGACATCATGACCGCCGAGGGGACGATCGAGTCGATCGGTCGCCACGGCATCTCGGGCAGCAAGGACTCCGTCCTCGCACGCGCGGCGTTCGAGGTCACGGTGAACCACCTGCTCGACGCCGCGGTCCACGGCGAGGTCGACGATCTCAACGGTGTGGCCGAGAACGTCATCGTCGGCAAACCCATCAAGCTCGGCACCGGCGACGTCACGCTCCGGATGGGCGGGGCGACGGCCTCCGACGAGACCGAACCCGCGGACTGAGATGCGCGTCACGCTGTCGGACGCCGCCCGTCGACGCATCGGGCTGTTCGACGACGTCACGGGCGCGACCGCGCTCGACTGTCTGACCGACGAGACGGGCGTCTGTTTTCTGGTGGCCGCCGGCGAGATGGCCGACGCGATCGGACCAGACGGTCGGACGGTCAACAAACTCGAAGACCGACTCGGCGAGCGCGTCACGCTGGTCGAGACCGCCGACACGGCGGAGCGGTTCATCGCCAACGCGCTCGCGCCCGCGGTGGTGCACAACGTCACGGTCAGCGAGAACCGTAGTACAGTGGCCTACGCCGAGGTCGACCGGGCGGATACCGGCGTGGCCATCGGGCGCGACGGTCGCACCATCGACCTCGCGCGGCGGCTGGCGAAACGTCACTTCGACATCGACGAGATCGAACTGGTCTGAACCGACGGCATCGGGCGACCCACACGGTATATCTCCGCCCCAACCGACGGTTCGACATGGGCGTCTCCTTTCGTCAGCCCACGGACGATGACCCCGAACGGATCGTCGGGTGGACCGATTCACCGGCGGCACTGCTCCAGTGGGCCGGGTCCGTGTTCTCGTTCCCGCTCGACGCGGCACAGCTTCGTGGTCATCTCGACGAAATCAAGGACTCGGGATCGACACATCGGGCGTACGCCGCCGTCGTTGACGGTCGACTCGTGGGCTACCTCGAACTCGCCGACATCGATCGTGAGAACCGCTCGGCCCGCGTCGCGCGCGTGATCGTCGATCCAGCCGAACGCGGGAACGGCTACGGCACGGCGATGATGCGCGAAGTCGTCCGGATCGGATTCGACGAACTGGATCTCCACCGGATCGGCCTCCGCGTGTTCGACTTCAACGAGCCCGCGATCGAGTGCTACGAGACCGTGGGCTTCGTCCGGGAGGGCGTGCTCCGCGACGTCTACCGACACGGTGAGGAGTACTGGTCGCTGGTGACGATGCGTTGCCTCGAAACCGAACGGCCGTCGGGCGAGCGATCCGGATTTTAGGCAGGCCGAAAAACCGAAACCGCTTTTCGTTTCGACGGCAGTGCTCCCGTATGGTAGCTTCCACCGCGGACGCGGGATCGAGCGCCGAGGTCGTCGTCGTCGGCGACGGCATCGCGGGTCTCTCGGCGGCCATCTTCACCGCCCGGCACGACCTGGAGACGTTGGTCCTCGGCGACGGCGAGTCGATCCTCCGACGGAACGCCCATCTGGAGAACTATCCCGGGTTTCCAGCGGGGATCAACGCGCGACTTCTGTTGGAGATGATGGGCGAGCAGGCCGACCGCGCCGGCTGCGACCGACGGGAGGCGACCGTGACGCACGTCGACCCCCTCGACGAGGGGTTCGCCGTCGAGACGGCCTTCGGGGACCGGTACGAGACCCAATACGTGATCGCCGCCACACGGAACGCGGTCGGCTATCTCGCCGACATCGAGGGACTCGGGGTCATCGACCGCGGGAAGACGTTCCTCGAAACCGACGAACGCGGTCGAACGGGTGTCGAGGGGCTCTACGCCGCGGGTCGGATCGCGGAGAAACCCTATCAGGCGGTCGTGAGCGCCGGTCACGGTGCGGAGGTGGCCGTCACGTTGCTGGAGGACGACGACCGGCCGTTCTACCACGACTGGGTGACCCCCGAGGGCTACTTCACCGGACGTGGTCGCGACCTCCCGCCGGGCTGTGAGGAGGTCGGCGACGACGAGCGCCGGCGGCGAGAGGACGAATCGCGGGACGTCGTTCGGGAGTACGTCGCCGAGCGCCACCCGGACGACCAGCAAACCCATCCGAGTCTCAGGGAGGAGTAGTCGTGCCGTCCGCTCGAAACGGGAGGCATAAGTGCGCCCGTCGGATATGGGTGACATAATGGCTAACGGCAAGTACGCAGGGCGAAAGCTCAAAAAGGACCGCCAGAACCACCGGTGGTCCGACTCGAAGTACGCCCGCCGCGCCCGCGGGCTCCGCGAGAAGACCGACGCGCTCGAAGGTGCGCCACGAGGTCGGGGTATCGTGCTCGAAAAGGTCGGGATCGAGGCCAAACAGCCCAACTCGGCGATCCGTAAGTGTGTGCGGGTCCAGCTGATCAAGAACGGCAAGCAGGTCACGGCCTTCTGTCCCGGCGACGGCGCGATCAGTTTCATCGACGAGCACGACGAGGTCACCATCGCGGGTATCGGTGGCGCGAAGGGTCGTGCGATGGGCGACCTCTCGGCGGTCAACTACAAGGTCGAGAAGGTCAACGGCGTATCGCTGATCGAACTCGTTCGCGGCAACGCGGAGAAACCCGTCCGATGAGCGAGAGCGAAGCCCCCGAGACCGAGGAGGAAGAACAGGGAGAAGCGGAAGAAGAGGTCGTCGCCGAGGAGGAGGCCGAACACGAGGCCACCGCCGGCGCGAAGCTCTTCGAGAAGTGGGACGTCACCGGGATCGAGTACGTCGACCCGAGCACCGAGCGCTATCTCAACGTGACGCCGGTCGAGCACACGATGGGTCGTCACGCGAGCAAGCAGTTCCAGAAGAGCGAGATCTCGGTCGTCGAGCGGCTGATCAACCGGCTGATGCAGACCGGCGAGAACACCGGGAAGAAACAGCAGGCGACCCGGATCGTCCGCGACGCCTTCGACCTCGTCCACGAACGCACCGACGAGAACCCGGTTCAGATCCTGGTGCGCGCGGTCGAGAACGCCGCGCCGCGCGAGGAGACGGTGCGGCTCAAGTACGGTGGGATCTCGGTCCCGCAGGCCGTCGACATCGCCCCCCAGCGCCGGGTCGACCAGGCGCTGATGTTCCTCGCCCAGGGCGCGTACAACGCCTCGTTCAAGTCGCCGACCGACGCCCACGAGGCGCTCGCCAGTCAGCTCACGGGCGCGGCGGACTACGACGTCCAGAGCTACGCGATCAACCAGAAGGAAGAGCGAGAGCGCGTCGCGGCCGCCGCACGCTGACGGAACCGGCTCCTCGGTCCGACGCGAGTTCGATTCGTCGTGTTCCTGTTTCGCAACACTGCCATAGCCGTGGCGAGGCTCGACGAGACCGTTCGGTACTGACGTGAGTACTGTCCGCGAGACGGGAGTCCTTTCGTGGCGATGCCGGCGGCGAGGCCGGTCGAGTCGTTCACTCGGTGGTGCGTCCGAAGGTGGTCCGTCTGCATCGAGCGCTCAGTCGGCGGCGTAGCCCGTGCGGATCGCGTACTCGCGGGTCGCCTCGACGAGCGTTCGGCGGTACTCGCTGGCGTCGGGGTCGTCTGCGAGCGTGCGGAAGCGGCGTTTGAAGGCGGGCAGGTCGACCCCGGCGGCGTCGTCGGCGGCGGCGTGGGCGAGGTCGTAGAGGCGGTGGTCGTCGGGGATGCAGTCGTGGCGTTCGAGGAGGGCGAGCGCGAACGCGGCGTTCACCGCCGTGATGTTCGGGTCGGCGGCGGGGGTGAGGCGTTTCCAGGTCGGCGGGTCGACGGGTCTGTCGGCGAGCGCGCTCGCGAGGCTGGATTCGAGGAAGGCGACGAGTCGATCCGCGGGGGCCACGCTCAGGGTGATGTCGTCGGCGTAGATGTCCTTCATGTGATTCGCGATCTGATAGCACTGGGTGAGGGTCCGGCGCTCGACGGTGTGGCCCGCGAGCGCGAGGGTGATCGCTTCTCCCGTGGACTGGATGTGGGAGGGGTGGGACTGCTCGTACCGGCGCATGTGCGAGTACTCGTGGAGGGCGAGCGGGCGGGCCATCGCGCTGCTCGCGGCCTGGCGCGAGATGTTGAGGACGTGGCGGTCGTCGTAGTGGGCGGTCCACGTCCGCGAATCCGGGTCCTCGCGGATCGTGACCTCGACGGGTAAGTCGAGGTCGTGCTCGGTCTCGAAGAGGTCGCACGCCCCGAGAAACGGCTCGGTTGGGCCGGGCGACTGCACGCGAACATCCATGTGTATCAGTACCAGGGGGTTGCCCGGTATGACTCTTGTGCCGGCCTCGTGGTCGTGGTTCCCGGGGACGGATCGAGTTCGTTCGCTCCCCCCGAAACGCCGAAAGACTCGCCCGGCTCGTCTTTCGAGCCTCGCGTTCTCTCGCTCCGCTCGTTCACGCGAGACACCGTCGTTTCGCTCCGCTCACGACGTGCTTTACGCTCGCTCCGCTCGCGTGAAACACCCTCACTTCACTCCGCTTGTGACGAGCTTCCGCCTCGCTCCGCTTGGCGGAAACACCGATGGACTTACATCGTTCGTCCATCGAGCCTCGCGGTCACTCACTTCGTTCGCTCCCCCGAAACAGCACCCTTTTGACCTTCCTTCCGGTAGGATTTCGTATAATGGGCCGACGTAAACAGATCGTCCAAGAGTGCGAGCGACTGATGGACAAACCGGAGAACATCCGGAACATCGCCATCGCCGCCCACATCGACCACGGGAAGACCACCCTGACCGACAACCTGCTCGCCGGTGCGGGCATGATCTCCTCGGACCTGGCGGGCGAGCAGCTCGCGATGGACACCGAGGAGGACGAGCAGGAACGCGGGATCACCATCGACGCGGCGAACGTCTCGATGACCCACGAGTACCAGGACACCAACCACCTCATCAACCTCATCGACACCCCCGGCCACGTCGACTTCGGTGGCGACGTGACCCGTGCGATGCGTGCGGTCGACGGCGCGCTCGTCGTGGTCGACGCCGTCGAGGGCACGATGCCCCAGACTGAAACTGTGGTCCGGCAGGCGCTCCGTGAGGGCGTCAAGCCCGCGCTGTTCATCAACAAGGTCGACCGCCTCATCAACGAGCTCCAGGAGGGCCCCGAGGAGATGCAGGAGCGCCTCCAGACCGTCATCGGCGACGTCAACGAGCTCATCCGCGGGATGGCCGAGGACAAGTACGAGAACGAGGGCTGGAAGGTCTCCGTTCAGGACGGCACCGTGGCCTTCGGCTCCGCGCTCTACAACTGGGCCACCAGCCTGCCCCAGATGCAGGAGACGGGTATCGATTTCGGCGACATCATCGACTACAACCGCAACGACAACATCGACGAGCTCCGCGAGCACTCGCCGCTCTCGAACGTCGTGCTCGACATGGTCGCCGAGCACTTCCCGAACCCCGAGAAGTCCCAGCCCGAGCGGATCCCGACCGTCTGGCGTGGCGACGACTCGACCGACCTCGCCGAGAGCATGCGTCTCGTCGACGACGAGGGCGAGGTGGTCTTCATGGTCACCAGCATCTCGATCGACCCCCACGCCGGCGAGATCGCGACCGGCAGGCTGTTCTCGGGCACCATCGAACGCGGGCAGGACCTCTACGTTTCGGGGACGGCAGGACAGAACCGTGTCCAATCGGTCGGGCTCTTCATGGGTGGCGAGCGCGAGGAGGTCGACCGCATCCCCGCCGGCAACATCGCGGCCGTCACCGGCCTCCGGGACGCGATCGCGGGCTCGACCGTCTCCTCCGTGGAGATGACGCCGTTCGAGTCGATCGAGCACATCTCGGAGCCGGTCATCACGAAGTCCGTCGAGGCCCAGTCGATGGACGACCTCCCGAAGCTCATCCAGACCCTCCAGCAGGTCTCGAAGGAGGACCCGACCATTCGGGTGGAGATCAACGAGGACACGGGTGAGCACCTGATCTCCGGCCAGGGTGAGCTCCACCTCGAAGTCATCACCCAGCGTATCGAGCGCAACCAGGGGATCCCGGTCACGACCGGCGAACCGATCGTCGTCTTCCGGGAGGCGGTCCAGCAGGCCTCCGAGACGGTCGAGGGCCAGTCGCCGAACCGCCACAACCGCTTTTACATCACCGTCGAACCGCTCTCGGAGGACATCGTCGAGACCCTCCAGCTCGGCGAGGCCTCGATGGACATGCCGGAACTCGAACGCCGCGAGGCGCTCCAGGAGGCCGGCATGGACAAGGACACCTCCCAGGCGGTCGAGGAGATCCACGGCACCAACATCCTCATCGACGAGACGAAGGGTATCCAGCACCTCAACGAGACGATGGAGCTCGTCATCGAGGGCTGGGAGGAGGCGCTCGACGACGGGCCGCTCGCCGCCGAACCGGTCCAGGGCACCCTCATCCGGCTCCACGACGCGCGCCTCCACGAGGACGCCATCCACCGGGGTCCGGCACAGGTCATCCCCGCCGTTCGCCAGGCCGTCCACGGCGCGCTGATCAACGGCCGCATCTCGATGCTCGAACCGATCCAGAACGTCCGCATCGACGTTCCCTCCGAGCACATGGGTCCCGCCTCGGGCGAGATCCAGGGTCGCCGGGGCCGCGTCGACGACATGTACCAGGAGGGCGACCTCATGGTGGTCGAGGGCGTCGCGCCGGTCGAGGAGATGATCGGGTTCGCCTCCGACCTCCGCTCGGCGACCGAGGGCCGCGCCTCGTGGAACACCGAGAACGCCGGCTTCCAGGTCATGGCCGACAACCTCCAGCCCGAGACCATCCGCGAGATCCGCGAGCGCAAGGGCATGAAGCTCGAGCTGCCGGCCGGCGTGGATTACTTCTAACCACTTTTTTCCTCCTCGGGTTAGCTCGTGGTTCGAAAGACGCTTCGCGTCTTTCGTCATCACGAGACGGCGAAGCCGTCTCGAACGACTTCGCTCGCTAACCACTCGTCGCAATAACCTGGAGTAAAAAGGCTGCTCGCTCACTTCGTTCGCTCGCAGTACAACCACTAACCCCTCCGCCCAGCACCGCTACCACACCCGCAAGCTGCACAGCACCGCCACCGCCGAAGCCCTCCGCGCGCTCACTCCGTTCGCGGTGTTCGCTTCGCTCACACCAGTGCGCTCCGCCCTTCATCCGCCAGGAGAGCTGTGCTCTCCTGAGCCTCGGTTCGCGCCTGCGGCGCTCACCGAGACGCCAGGCCCGCACCGCAACCGCACGGCGGCCGCTACCACACCCGCACGGCGGCCGCAACCGCCACACCGCTGCCCCGCCACCGCACCGCGACCGCCCGCCGGCGGGCGGCCATCCACAGACCGAAGGTCACGGAGCGCGTTGTCGAACCGTGAGCGACGAGTACGTGGTCGAGGTCAAATCGTCCGCGCGCCGCGCCAGCCGAACGGCCGGCGAGTGGGTCCACGAACACGGCCGCCGGCGCACCTTCGAGTCGGAGGCGCTCGCCCGCGAGTGGGCGCACACCGATGCCGACGGCCGGGTCTGGGTCCAGAACGCGGCCCCGCACGACGCAAGCTCGGTCGACGGCTACCTCGTCGCCGGTCGCCGCCCCACGAGAACTCGCGCGACCTCGACCCAATCGATCATCGGCGGATAGCTGTCGCTTGCTGGGTGAAATCGAAGAATGCGCCGGGGGTGAGATTTGAACCACGCACGGACGTTCCTGCTCGCTCGTTACACTCGCTGTGCGGGCTGCGTCCGTTCTCGTTCAAATCACACGGCCTAGCGTATCTGCTGAACACACCAGCGACTGCGTCGCTCGTGGGGTGAAATCGAAGAATGCGCCGGGGGTGAGATTTGAACTCACGTGTCCGTGAGGACAGTTGCTTTCGAGGCAACCGCCTTGGCCAGGCTAGGCTACCCCGGCTCATCTATCGATCCGGCGGACGCCCTGTTATCCGTTTCGGTCTCCGATCGCCATCACTAAGCGCCCCGCCACACCCGTTTGGGCATGGATGTCACGGCGGCGAACGAGGAGATCGACGCGGTTCTCGACGCTCTCGGTACGACCGTGATCGCCGAGCGCTCGCTGCTCGAAACCGTGCTGCTGGGCGTGATCGCCCGCGGTCACGTCCTGTTCGAGGACGTCCCCGGCACGGGCAAGACCCTGATCGCCCGGAGCACCGCCCGCGCGCTCGGGCTCTCCTTCTCACGAGTTCAGTTCACCCCCGACCTCCTGCCCGCCGACGTCACGGGAACCCACATCTACAACGAGGGGACGGGCGAGTTCGAGTTCTCGCCCGGTCCGGTGTTCGCGAACGTCGTGCTCGCCGACGAGATCAACCGTGCGCCGCCGAAGACCCAGGCGGCGCTCCTCGAAGCCATGGAGGAGGGCCAGGTCACCGTCGACGGCGAGACCCACGCCCTCCCGGAGCCCTTCTTCGTGCTCGCGACCCAGAACCCCGTCGAGATGGCGGGCACCTTCGAACTTCCCGAGGCCCAGGTCGACCGCTTCCTCGTCAAGACCGCGATCGGCTACCCCGACGAAGCGGGCGAGGTCGAACTCCTCCGCCGGCGGGCAGCTCGCGAAGCACGCAGCCCGGCGACCGAGGAAGTCCTCTCGGCCGAACGCGTTCGCGCGCTACAGACCGTCCCCGAGACCGTTCGCGTCGACGAGGACCTCCTCGCCTACCTCGTCGCCATCGCGCGGGCGACCCGCCAGCGCTCGACGTGTTCGGTGGGGGTCTCGCCACGAGGTACCCAACGGCTCTTCGAGGCCGTCCGCGCCCGCGCGGTGCTCTCCGGTCGGGAGTTCGTCACGCCCGACGACGTGAAAGCCATCGCCCCCGCCGTCTGTGCGCACCGCCTGGTGCTCACGCCGGATGCCGCGGTCGAGAACGTCGAAAAACGGTCGGTGGTCGCCGACGTGCTGGACTCGGTTCCGGTGCCGACGGTTTGACCCGTCGAAGTCGTTACTCGGCCGCTTTCTGTTTGAGGTATATCGCGAAGCCGATCATCGTCGGCGGCCAGAGCCCGATGAACATCCCGCGCTGCTCGTTGCCGCGGACGTAGTACTCATAGAGCGCGAGCGCGACCGAGCCGACCGCCCCGAAGGCGAGGTACGGCGCACCTGATTCGTCCGGGACCGCGTCTGTCTCTGACATTGCAACCCCGCTTCGGTCGGGACCCGAATACACCCCCGGAACGGGCCGGTTCCTTCCGTAGCCGCTACCCTGATACGAGTTCAGTTACCGGTCGTTTCCGCGAGAAAAATCCCCAGATGCCCGGCGCGAACCGGGCGAAAGCGAGGTCTCGATCGGGGACGAAACGGATAATTTAGTACCGACATGTATGCTCGTAAGTGACATCCACAGCGGACGACGAGCAGGGCTGTCCGAAGTGCGGGCACACCAGAGTCGACGTCGGCGAGATGTCGACGACGGGCGGCGTGCTCTCACGGATGCTCGGCGTACAGACGAACAGTTTCAAAGTGGTGTCGTGTACCAACTGTGGCTACTCCGAACTCTATCGCGACACCATCTCGGGATCGAACGATATCACCGACGTCTTCTTCGGCTGATGGCGGGCGGCGCGACACGCCAGCAATAGTCCTATGGCCGGAGAGCGATCGCGAGCACCACCGCGCCACAGAGCAACACGACCGGTGCGAGCGCCGGCCCGCCGCCGACGAACCGATAGACCAGTGTGCCGACTATCGCCGCCCCGAGCGCGAGCCCCGTACTCGCACCGGCGTGGACGAGTTCGAGCCGCCTCGTCTCGGCCGCCCGCCCCAGCTCCGAACCGAGGTCGATGGCGAACGTGGCGACGTCCCACGCGACTACCGCACCGGCGGTCGAAAGCAGGAGGAGTTCGGGTGGCGCGTCGGCGAGACCAGCCAGCAGGATGCCGCAGAACACCCCCGCAGCCCCGAGGGTGACCTGTCTC